>JBGQKT010000073.1:0-14299 GCA_041499635.1 Gemmatimonadaceae bacterium | reverse complement strand
CGGCGCTGCAGTAGCAGCAGCCGCTGCCGATCCCTCGGCATCAGTCCCGCCTACGTCTTCCTTTTTCTTCTCGACCGTGCACGATGCGGTCAGCAAGAGGAGAGACGCTGCGAATATCACCGGCCTCATTGCGCGACCACTCGGCGAACCTGACCGGATGGCGTGATTTCAAAGACAGGCTTCATCAGCGTTTCCCAGGTATCGGCTCCGCTCGTCGAGAAAATACTAGCTCGAAGTCCACTTGTAGTACCACGACTCGCCAAGGGAGCGGGCACTACGAAATTATCGGCAGCATTGATATTCACGACGTAGCCTTCGTCGGCCAATGATTGAATTGTCATTGCACTAAGTGGCGTTGGAACTCCCGGAGCCTCGACGAATCCCGTCATCAGCTCTGCATCGAATG
Organism: Gemmatimonadaceae bacterium; assembly: GCA_041499635.1. Classification (GTDB taxonomy): domain Bacteria; phylum Gemmatimonadota; class Gemmatimonadetes; order Gemmatimonadales; family Gemmatimonadaceae; genus UBA4720. The sequence goes on along the minus strand of JBGQKT010000073.1, from coordinate 13,893 downwards.
TCGCGCCTTGAGGGATTCCGTTCGAGATGTCGCTCTGCTCTCTCCAATGAGAGTCGGCTGTGCCGGCACCAAGAGGTGCGCCTTCTACAGCAACGCCACCTGAACACGCTCGCGCCGATCCGCCCTCAGCAACGCATGCGGCAGTGGCGAGTGGCCCAATGAAACGCGGATCAGTTGTGCCGGCGCCGGTCATAAGTAATCCGCCAGGTCGCGAAGACAGCGACCAGATCGTTCCGAATCCCAATGTGTGCATCATCTCGTGGAGCACCACATCGTTGAGCCGGCCAGTCGACACCAAACCGGCGATGTCGTCCGCGTCGAATCTCATCACGCCGACGACCGTTTGAAAATTGCTGGTGCGTCGCAGGCACTGCCCCGCGGACGCGAGGATTTTTCCCGCTCCATCGATCGGCGTCACGGTTGCGTAGATGATTATGTCGTCGACGGGTTCATGGAGAATGACACCACTTATTCCGCAACCCGACAGATCCTGTCCGGCACCGCCATTCACTGTCGTGAAATCGATGTCTGGAAGGTCGCCCACGATCATCGCTCTTATCCGCGCTGCAGCCGCGGTAAAGGCGCCGGCAGCTTCTGGCGATGGCTGCGGTCCAAAGAATCTGAGGTCGATATTGAAAGCGGTCGACACGGTCGCATTGATCCCTGTCGAGAAACCCGCTCCGTTCGCGCTCCCTGATTGCGGCAGATCGCTCTTCCCGAGAGTCCATACAGCACCGCTCGCATTTCCCGACGCATCCGTCGTGACGGTCGAGGGGCTAATCGTTCCTCCTCCCGTCAGCACAAGAAACGTCACGACGCTTCCTGCGACACCATTGCCGAACTGATCGCGGACTTGAGCAGTGAGCGTCGCGGGAACCCTCGTCCCCGCGAGCGAGGACTGAAAGTTCCCACCCACCATTGCGATCGAAGCGGGCGGGCCAGCTACGCCCGAGACATTGATGACAATCGGCGAGAGGCCAGACACGGTGACCGTGACGCTGTTCACGCCCGCAACCTTGCCGAGGGTCCACGTGCCGATGGAGGTAGGCGACCCCGACGCAGTCGTGCTTGGCGAATTGGCGAGAGTTCCGCCGCCCGCGGTGACCGCGATCGTAATCGGAACACCGCCGATAGTTTTTCCGCTCGCGTCCTTGACTGAAAATGTCGGCGCGTCGGTGAGCACCAGACCAGCAGTCGCCGTCGGCGTTACCGATGAAGACGCAGCAATGGAAGCCGGAACTGCGGGCTCAGTGCCGCTCGTACAACCCGAGATTGCGTAAGCGATCACCGCCGCCGAGAACAGGCGCGCGCGAGTTTTCATTTCGGGTGAATATAGATCGGACGACTGATAGACGGATAGACAGATAACGGATACACCGAGGGCCGGATTTTGATCATCGGCCCTCTGTCAATCCGTCAATCCGTCAATCCGTCAATCCGTCAATCCGATCACACATCCCGAAGGGCGCTCATTGGTGTTTCCTTGAACACGTCGCGTCCCGCGAGCAGCCCAATCGCAATCGTCAGCGCCAGCATCGCCCCGGCAATTGCAACGGCTGCGCCGAGCGCCGGTGAAAACGTCGTATCGAAAACGAAATGTGTGAGCGCCCACCCACCGACAATCGCCAGCAGCATTCCCGTCAAGCTTCCGAGCACACCGAGCAGCGAATACTCGGCGAGAAGAATTCGAATGATCTGCGCGCGAGTTGCACCGAGTGTCTTGAGTAACACGCCCTCGCGGATCCGCTCACGCCGCGTCGCCGCAACGGCTGCAAACAAAACTGGAATTCCCATCGCGAGACTGAACAACGCCATGAAACGAATCGCGGCGGTCACTTTCGCGGAAATTCGCTCCACTGCGTCCTTGATCAACGAGAGATCGATGCTCGATACATTTGGAAACCTGCTCACGACGTCGCGCTGCAGTCTCGCTACTTCGCCGGCACCGTTCACCGTTGCAAGAAAAACGTATTGCTTCGGCGCGGCCTGAAGCGACGGCGGAGAAAACACCGCAAAGAAATTCGGCTGAAATCGAGTCCACGTCACTTCGCGCAGGCTGGTGACTTTTGTCGGAACCTGAGCTCCCTGAACGTCCCACGTCACAACGTCGCCCACTTTGAGCCGAAGCTCTTCCGCGACGTCCGCTGCAATCGAGACCTCTCCTGTATCCTGGTGAGTCGAAAGCGCCGCTCGGCTAAACCATTTGCCTTTGGTGATTTTCTCCGATGTAGTGAGAGTGTCACGATACGTCGACCGGTATTCTCTGCGCAGCGCCCATGAAGGACGTCCACCTCGACCACCGCGACGTCCACCTCCGCTTCGATCGTTAGCAGCCTGTTCCTCTGAAGCAACCGCTTTCTGATCTCCCGGGCGGCGCACCGTATCGGCAGCGATCTGATCGACCGTTTTACCATTGATCGCCGCAATTCTCATCGTGACTACGGGCGCGGTCTCGAGAATCCGATGCCCGCCTGCGCGAATCAGAGAATCGACCGGCCCTCGTTGATCTTCCTGTACGTCGAAGAAAACGAGATTTGCGTTCGACGCGTCCATGCTCACGTTGAACTGTTTCAGAAGATTCGTCTGCACGAGGTAGAGCGTCGTGATGAGGAATGCGCCGAACCCGAGCGATAGGACAACGGATCGAGTCTGGTTCGCCGGACGATAAAGGTTCGCGACCCCCTGCCGAATCTCGTATCGCCAGCCTTTACGCAAGGTTTTCCGCGCGACCCACGAGAGAAACGCAGCGCCGGCCGCGAGAACCCCAATCGCGGCTCCAGTAGATGCGCTGATCCAAAGTCCCTGTTGAACGTTTGCCGCGCGCAACAATCCGATCGTTACAACGCTCGCGATGAGCGCAGCGTCGACGGCGATTCTCGGCCAGTCATTCCAACGCATGCGAAGAACTTCTGCGTCTGCGTCTCGTCGCAACGTTTGCAGGGGAGAAACATTTCTGAGCGCGAGAAGCGGCCGCAGCGCGAATATCAACGCGATCCATCCACCGATGATTATCCCAGTCACGATTGCTTCGGGCTCGAGTGTGACTGTTACGTCGACCGGCATGAAATCCTTGAATACCGTCGGCAGACCAAATTGAACGGCGACTCCGAGTGCAGCGCCGGCGACGGCGCCGATCAATCCCATCACCGCCGCCTGTATCACGTACATCGCGAGCACTTGCCCACTGGATGCACCGAGGCAGCGGAGGATTGCAACGGTGTCGATTTTTCGCGCGACGTATGCCCGCACCCCGCTCGCGACTCCAACTCCGCCGAGTAGCAGCGCGATTAGCCCGACGATTCCAATAAAGCGGCTCAGCTGATCGATCGATCGATTCGCCTGGTCTTGCGACTCATTGACCGTCATGAATCGGAGCTGAGCCTTCTCCAAATTCTTTCTAAACGGTTTGATCGCTTTGTCTGCGTCCGCGGTTTCCGGCAATCTCGCCATCGTGTTGTACTCGGCCGTGCTGCCGAAGACGAGGAGCTGCGTTGCGGCGAGATATCGCTCGGGAATAAAAACGCGCGGGCCGATGATCTCCGCGACGCCGGGAGTGCCCGGCACAGACTTGAGCGTGCCGATGATTTTGAATCGTTGGTACCCAAGTGAAACTGTGTCGCCGATGTGCGCATTGAGCGTCGCGAGAAGCGAGGGATCGACGAGAGCGTTCGCCCCATTGCGGAGCGACGACCACTGCCCGGCGGGAGTGGTCGTGATCTGTCCGTAGAACGGATAGTTGTCACTCACTGCACGGATCTGCGACAACCTCGTTGCGCCAGTCCTCGGCACAAACGCCATCGAGGGAAACGTCGTCACACGCGAGTAACGTGCGCCGGTCGATCGAGCAATCGTATCGAGAATCGCATTCTGCGCCGGCGTGTAGGGGCGTCGCGAGCGAAACGCGAGATCTCCTCCAACAACGGAACGAGCCTGATCTCGCACCGATCTCTTCACGTTGTCGGCGAACGAATCGATCGCTACGAGTGCGGCTGATCCAAGTGAGATCGCCGACATGTACAAAAGGAGCCGGCGTCGTGCGCTTCGACTCTCGCGCCAGGTGAGGCCGAGCAATCCGCTCACGACTTTACTCCGCTATCGTCGACAACTCGTCCGTCGCTTAGCCGGATGATGCGCGATGCACGTCCGGCAAGGCCGGCGTCGTGGGTCACTAGAATAATCGTGGACCCCGACTCGCGATTCAGCGTTGCGAGAAGATCAAAAACTCTGGCACCTGTCGCAGCATCGAGATTTCCCGTTGGCTCGTCCGCGAAAAGAATTCGGGGAGAATTCGCGAACGCACGCGCGAGTGCGACCCGCTGCTGCTCGCCGCCAGAAAGCTGTGTCGGGAAATGATGTCCGCGCGCTTCGAGTCCGACTTTTCCGAGAAGGTCCTCCGCTCGTGCTTCAGCGCCGTCGTTTCCCTGCAGCTCGAGTGGAACCTGAATGTTTTCCTGCGCGGTGAGCGTCGGTATCAGCTGAAAAGTCTGGAAGACGAACCCGACTTTTTCTCCGCGGAGTTTGGCGCGCTCATTTTCTGACATCGTCGTGAGATCGTGCCCGTCGAGGATCACCTTGCCGTGCGTCGGAGTATCAAGTCCTGCGAGGAGACCGAGCAAAGTGGTTTTGCCACTGCCCGACGGTCCGACGATTGCCACAAAGTCGCCCTGCTCGACAGTGAAAGAAACGTCCCTCAAGACCGTCAGGTTCTGGTCTCCGCTTTTGTATTCCCGTGTAACTTGCTGTGCAATGAGCATGAAGAATGTCTGGATTGTCTTGGGCTTCGCGATTGTCGCGTGCAGCTCGGAGCGAAATATGGATAGCGCGCCGGCTGCGCGTGGGCCTCGAACGATCACACTACGCGCCGTCGACACGACGAAGCGACCTAATGCGGATACGTCGAACGTGCGCGTTTTGTTTTTTGGAACGAGCCTCACCGCCGGCCTTGGACTCGATCCGTCGCAGGCATTTCCGGTTCTCGTTGCAAAGAAGGCCGCGGTTGAAGGATTGCCCATGACGGCCGTGAATGCTGGACTTTCGGGCGAGACTTCGGCCGGAGCGCTAAGACGAATCGATTGGGCGCTGGGGCAGGGAGGACCGTACGATATCGTCGTTCTCGAGACTGGCGGCAACGATGCTTTGCGGGCACTCGATCCCAACGCTCTCGAATCGAATTTGAGAGCAATTGTCGAGCGGATAAAAAAAGACGAGCCGCGCGCGAAAATTGTTCTCGCGGTGATGGAGGCTCCCCCGAATTTGGGAGTGGAGTACACGAGGAAATTTCGCGAAGCCTACAAGTCGGTGGCGCAGAGCGAAGGCCTTACCCTCCTGCCGTTCTTGCTCAATCGAGTAGCAGGGAAGGCGGAGCTCAATCAGGACGATGGAGTACACCCCAATGTTGCTGGCGAAAAGATTGTCGCCGACAACGTTTGGCGAACGTTGAAGCCCGTTGTCGCGAGCGTGCACCGTTGGCGACGAGTGCGTTGACCCCGAGGGCGCTTTCTAGGTAAATTGAATGCCGCTTGATAACACGCGGCGTGCTCTCACGGCCGCGTTTCTTTTTGTTCTTTCAGGACTCAGAAAAATGGCATTTCCAGCAACGCAAATAAGACGAGGCATGGTGCTTGTATTCGAGGGCGATCCGTGCCGAGTTCTCGAGTTCAGACACCACACGCCGGGCAACCTTCGCGCGATGGTGCAGGCAAAGCTCAAGAATCTTCGCTCCGGCTCGAACTTCGAGCACCGTTTTCGCGCGGCTGACACCGTCGAGAAAGCGTCGATGGAGACGCACGACCTCGAGTTCATGTATCAGGGCGGCGACACGTACCATTTCATGAACACCGAGAACTACGATCAGATCGAAATGGACGAGGAAGCACTCGGCGACGCAGCTCCGTGGATGCAGCCGGGAATGAGAATCCAGGCCGAGTACTACAATGGAAAACCAATCGGGATCGATCTTCCGAACTCGATGGTGTTCGAGGTGGTTGACACGTCAGTGGTGATGAAGACCGCAACGAAAACGGCGTCGCAGAAGCCGGCGAAGCTGGAGAACGGTGTAACTGTCAACGTTCCGGAATTCATTCGCACTGGCGAGAAGGTGCGCGTGAATCCGAACACGGGAGAATATCTCGACAGAGCGAAGTAGGTCGCTTAAGATGTTGCAATCAGGCCGCGGTTATCGGGTATCGCACGTCGGGTATCGGTGACCTGGCCAGTATGGTGGCTGTAGCTCAATTGGTTAGAGCACCGGACTGTGGCTCCGGGGGTTGCGGGTTCAATTCCCGTCAGCCACCCTCTCCTTAGCGATTTGTCGGTCATCGGTTACCGGACATCGCGTCTCGGATATCGGTTACCGGTACGTTAGGTCCGTAGCTCAATTGGTAGAGCACCGGTCTCCAAAACCGGCGGTTGCAGGTTCGATTCCTGCCGGGCCTGTCGTTCCGATTTCAGCCCATTCCCCCCTCTACTATGACTGAATGGGTCCCCTTTGATTCATGTCGTGCGCTGACCGGCCTTTTTCATCCGTCCGCGGGCTCGTCCCAGTTTCTTCTTGACAAGTAAAAAAACCCGGCGGATACTCTAGAGTCCAAAAAAGGGAAACGTTTTCATTCTCTCGCCGCGAGGGCAGCTTTATGGCATCAGTCCGTTTCTTTTTTCCTGCGCTCGTAGCGAGCGCCCTGTGGACCGCCAGCCTCGGTGCTCAAGCACCCGGCGCGATAACAGGGCAAGTCGTTGACAGCTCGACCCACCAACCTCTCGGTGGTGTCACGGTTTTGGTCGAGGGAACGCAACGTGGCACCGTCACCAGTGGCGACGGAACATTCCGTCTGAGTGGAGTACCGAGTGGAACGGTGAGCGTTCGCGCTCGCCGCATCGGTTATAACTCCCAGGCGAAACCCGTTGCCGTTGGAATGGGAGCCAGCTCGTCCGTGAGCTTCGCTCTCGTGCCGAGCGCATCGGTGCTTGAGGGCGTCGTCGTCACGGGGTACGGTACTCAGCGTCGCGTCGCAGTCACTGGCTCGATCGCAACAATCGACGGAAGCGCGGCGAACGTCGGCACAGTCGCTAACGTCGACCAGATGATCGAAGGCCGCGCGCCTGGTGTGAACGTTACCCAAAACAGCGGTGAGCCTGGCGCCGGCGTGCAGATTCGCGTCCGCGGTGGAACTTCCATCAGCGCGAGCAATGACCCGCTCTATGTCATCGACGGTGTTCCCATCAATAACATTCCGGAAGAATCCGCTGGCGTCGGCATCGGCGGCTCGCCGTCTTTGCCCCGGAATCCGTTGAACATGCTCAACCCCTCCGACATCGCTTCGATCACTATTTTGAAGGATGCTGCCGCAGCCGTTTACGGCACGCGCGCCGCCAACGGCGTAGTCCTCATCGAGACCAAGAGGGGCAACTCGGCAGCACCAAGCACTGAATACGAGGTGACCCTGGGGAAAGCCACGATGTATCGTGCGCTGCCTCTCATGAGTGCAGCTGACTACAAGGCGTTCGTTAGTGATCAGGTCGCGAAGGGTAACGTTGCTCAGACGGTTCTCGCCGGCCTGGGCAGCGCAAATACGGATTGGCAGGATGCATTGACCCGCAGCGCGCCTACCGTCAACCACAATCTTTCGTTCTCAGGCGGATCGGCGAACACGCAATATCGTGCCTCGCTCAATCATGCGAACCAACAGGGAATCGTTCTAAGCAGCGGCTTCAAGAGATATCAAGCGCGACTGAACGGTACCCACCAAACGCTGAAGGGCCGCTTGCGACTGGGACTCGACTTGACGGGGTCTCATGTCATCGACGACTACGTGCCATTCGAGAACACAGCCGGATTCGAGGGCGGCATTTTCATCAATATGCTCCAGTTCAACCCGACAAACCCGGTCACGGTAACAGACCCAACGACTGGCGAAACACATTTCTTTGAAATCGGCCCCGGTTCGCAGTCGCTGCGAAACCCAGTAGCGCTCGCCGAGCAGATACAGGACCTCGGCAAAACGACTCGCGTTATGGGAAATATTTCCGCGGACCTCGATCTTTTTTCGAATCTCACCGGCAGAGTCGTTCTTGGCGGTGATCGCTTCGACGCCAATCGCAATACGTACTGGCCAAGATCAAACCCGGTAGGAGCATCGGTCAATGGGCTCGCTCGCCAGGACAATCGCAACAACCAGTCACAGACCCTTCAAACCACTCTCACATTCCATCCGCACTACTCGACCAGCCAGGACCTCGAGCTTCTCGGCGGTTACGAATTCTACCAGAACACTCTGACCGAATTCTATGCCGAGACACGCGGCTTCCTTACCGATGCCCAGGGCTTCAACAGTCTGAGCAGCGGAAGCCAGGTACAGCCTCTATTCTCGCAGCGTCAGGACAGCCGGATCATCGGATTCTTCTCGAGAATGAATTACAGCCTCAACGACAAGTATTTCCTTACGGGCGTGCTGAGAAAAGACGGTGCGTCGATGTTCGGAGAGGGAAATAAATGGGCTGTCTTCCCGGCGATTTCAGGTTCGTGGCGCTTGAGTCAGGAAAGCTTCTTCCCGCGCGGACCGTTCTCGGAGTTCAGAATCCGCGCCGGATGGGGCAAACAAGGCAACCCTGGAGTACCTCCTTACGCTTCATTGATTCTCCTCGCTGCGGACGGAGGCTCACGATACGTGTTCGGAGAACGACCGGTGACCGGCTTCACTCCGACTCAGAACCCGAACCCGAATCTCAAGTGGGAAGAGACCGCGCAGACCAACGTCGCACTCGACTACGGCTTCATGCAGAATCGCTTCACGGGTAGCATCGAGTACTACATCAAGAACACGAAGGATCTGTTGCTCACAGTTCCCGTGGCGCAGCCGGCCGTTGTAAGCACACGGCTTGAAAACATTGGAAAGACTCGGAACAAGGGTCTCGAGATGTCGTTGGACGGTCAGGTCATCAAGCGTACCAACTTGAGCTGGACGGGCGGGATAGTCTTCGATGTCCAGCGAAACTCAGTCGTCGATCTCGGCGGACGCAACTTCATCGCCACTGGCTCGGTTAGTGGAGAGGGCCAGTCGGGACAAGTTTCGCAGCGAATCATACCGGGTCACGCAATCGGCACGTTCTACGGACCCGAGTTCGTGGGAGTCAACAGCACCGGCCAGCAAATGTTCAACAAGTACAAGGTCACGCGCGACTCGGCAGGACGTGAATTGACGCGTGTGCTCGACGGCACGACGCTTTCCCCTGGCGGCGACGACTACGTAGTGATCGGCAATGCCAATCCGAACTTCAGCTTCGGCGTCAACAGTCGGGTGAACTTCCATAGCTTCGACTTCAGCTTCCTGGTCAACAGTCAGCAGGGAAATGATGTATTCAATAACACCGCACTCGTGTACGCCACCAAGGGCAACGCGAAACGAGGTAAGAATTTTATCGCGACTGCGCTCAATGACGGTGTCGGTATATCGGAGCCACAGATCTACTCGTCGCGTTTTGTTGAAGATGGGTCATTCATACGCCTGCAGAACGTGACGGTGGGCTACACGTTCGACATGCCCAAATTCACCGGTATGGGTCGTGGAGCGAGGGCCTTCCTCTCTGCCGACAATCTGTGGCTGATTACGAACTACACGGGTTACGACCCCGAGGTGCACACAGACGCCTCGATCGACGGCGTGGCAACGCGTGGTATAGATTATCTACACTACCCGCGACCGCGCACTTTCACGGGAGGACTCCGTGTCAGCTTCTAACCTATTCGCTAACTCCTACCGGAACACGGTCGCCATGATAAAAATGCCAGCGAAAAACCCGATCAAATTGGCGTCGATCTCGGCGCTCCTTCTGATCATCTCTCCCGCTCTCGGCTTTCTGTACGGCTGCACTGACCTTACAGAGGTACCGACGAGCTCCATCGCGCCGGAGAACTTCTACAAGAACGAAGAGGAAGTCATCGGCGGTCTCGCGGCTGTTTACGCGCAGCTGCGGTCGACGACGGACGACTACTACAACGTGAGCGAAGTCAGCTCCGACGAGTACATCGTTCCGACGCGAGGCACTGACTGGTACGACAACGGCCGGTGGCTCGAACTGGACCGACAGCTTTGGGGCGCCAACAGTCCGTCGGGGCTTGCGGACATCAACGGCGCATGGAACGCCATGTTTACCGGTGTTGCACGCGCGAACGTCGCACTTGCCGCGACGGACAAAGTCACGTTCAGCGAGAAACCCGTCGTTCAAGCGGAGCTCCGCACGCTCCGCGCATTCTATTATCTGCTGTTGCAAGACTTCTTCGGCGGAGTGCCGATCGTCACCGATACGGACATCAAGCCGCGGGCGCGAAACACGCGCGCAGAAGTGTTTGCATTCATCGAGAAGGAGTTGAAAGAGACGCGCGAGATTTTGCCTTCCAAGTGGCCGGTGGATATGAACGGCCGCCTGACCAAGGGCGCAGCCGACGCGATGCTTGCCAGCTTGTACGTGAACGCGCAGGTGTACGGTGGAACAGTCACGACAGCAGGGCTGCAGCCGGGAACACAGCACTGGGCGGATGCAATTGCTGCGTGCGACCGCATCCTCAACTCCGGCGTCTACAGCCTTGCGAATAACTGGCGCTCGAATTTCACGGCCGACAATTATCAGTCGCCGGAAATCATCATGCAGGTGATGTTCCTCAACCAGAGCGGCCTGGGACTCAACTTCCTCATGCGCGCTCTTCACTACACGCAGTACACGCCATCTCCGTGGAACGGCTTCGCCACGATCGCGGAGACGTACAATTCGTTCGACGCAGCCGACCAGCGCAAGCAGATCTTCCTGGTAGGACCGCAGTTCAATCTGGACACGGGCCAGCCAGTTCTCGACCGCACTGGAAACCCGCTGATCTTCACGGCGGAAATCAAAGACGTAACCAATGCGACGGAAGGCGAAGGTATACGCATCACCAAATGGCCGCGTGATCCAAACCACCTCCAACAGGACGCCGGAAACGATTTCGCGCACTTCCGATTGGCTGAGATTTATCTGATCAAGGCCGAGGCTATGAATGAGCTGGGGCAAACGAGCGCGGCAATTGGGCTCGTCAACACGCTTCGCGCACGTGTGTTCTCGCCGCCGAAGGCGCTGGATGCCGGGATGACTCAAGCTCAGGCGCGCGCGGCGATCTTCAACGAGCGTCTGTTCGAGCTCACTTCGGAAGCGAAACGACGACAGGATCTCATCAGGGCCGGGCAGTTTACGTCCCGCGCCTGGTTCGATAAGCCGGCGCGAGAAGGCTTCCGCATCCTGATGCCGATTCCGCAGACCCAGATCGACACGAACCCACTGCTCACGCAAAACCCTGGATACTGATAACTGAAGGCGTTTCCTGAAGTTTTTTCCACGCAGCCTGCTCCTCTCGGGGGGCAGGCTGCGTTGCGTTTCTACGCCCTAACGGCGCTCCTGTGTGCCATCGCCGGCTGCTCGGGCGACAACCGCGGCGCACGTGAATCGACCGCGGCCAAAGCGCCTCCAGTCGATGGCCATCTCTTTACGAGACTCCCCTCGAGTTACACCGGTGTTCGATTCGAGAATCGGCTCACCGAGACTCAGGACGTCAACGTCTTCACCTACCGCAACTTCTACAATGGTGGTGGCGTGGCACTGGGTGATCTCAACGGCGACGGACTTCCGGAGATCGTCCTCACGTCGAACATGGGCGAGAACCGCCTCTATCTGAATCTGGGGAACTACCGCTTCCGCGATATCACCGATGACGCCGGATTCACAAAGAAAAAAGGAAGATGGTCGACTGGCGTCACAATCGCCGACGTCAATGGTGATGGCCTGCTCGATATCTACGTTTGCTACGCTGGAAAAGTCGATGCAGAGCATCGCGCGAACGAGCTGTACATCAACAAGGGTGTGAACTCGAAAGGCGTACCGACGTTCGACGAGAAGGCCAAAGAATACGGAGTCGCCGACGAAGGCTACTCGACACAGGCTGCATTCTTCGACTACGACCGCGACGGACTTCTCGACCTGTTCGTGATCAACAATTCGTCACGCCCGGTGAGCAGCCTCGGGATGAAGAATACGCGCAACATTCGAGACAAGGATGGCGGCGCCCGGCTTTATCACAACGTCGGTGGACATTTCGTGGACGTCAGTGAAAAGGCCGGCATCTACGGAAGTGAGATCGGATTCGGATTGGGTGTAGTGATCAGCGACGTGAATGGCGACGGATGGCCGGACATATATCAATCGAACGATTTCTTTGAGCACGATTACCTCTACATCAACAACAAGAACGGAACGTTCACCGACGCGCTCGATCGCGAGATGCCCGTGAGCAGCTATTTCTCGATGGGTCTCGACATCGCGGACATCAACAACGACGGCCTGCCCGACATCTACACGACGGACATGCTGCCGGAAGACGAATACAGACTTCGCACTACTTCCAACTTCGAGAACTGGGACACCTACCAGACCAAAATAAAAAACGGTCTCGGCTATCAGTTCATGCGGAACATGCTCCAGCTGAACAATGGCAATGGCACGTTTAGTGATGTCGGTCAGATGGCTGGAGTAGCGCGCACGGACTGGAGCTGGAGCGCGCTCATCGCGGATTACGATCTCGATGGCCAGAAGGACATCTTCGTTACGAACGGTTTAGCGCGCGATGTGACATCACAGGATTACGTCAAGTTCCTGAGCAACACAGCGACGATGGCCACGGCGACTCAAGACAAGCGCGTCGATTTTCTTGGTCTCATCAAGGCGATGACTTCGACCAAGCTTCCCGACTACGCGTTCCGCAACAAAGGCGACATGACGTTCACGAACGAGGCGGCGGCGTGGGGATTGAATACGCCGAACATCTCGAGTGGCGCGGCGTATGGCGATTTGAACGGCGATGGAGCGCTCGATCTCGTCGTCAGCAATGTCAATGACGAAGCGTTCGTCTATCGCAACAACGCGCGCACTCTCTCAAAGAATCGGTATCTACAAGTGAAGCTCGAGGGAGACGGAAAGAATCGATTTGCTATCGGAGCGAAGGTCTCTCTCCGAATTGGAAACGACAGCCTGTATCAGGAAGAGGAGCCAACGCGCGGATTTCAATCGAGCGTCGACTATGTCCTGACATTCGGCATTGGCGCGCGCGACACGGTAGATGCGTTGCGGGTCGAGTGGCCGGACGGGCGCGTGAGCGCGATGGGGCAGCTGGCAGCGAACCAGCGTGTTGTCGTGAAGCAGTCCGAATCATCCAGATCTCCACCGATTCAGCCAACCCCGGTGAAAGCGCTTTTCACGGATGTCACGAGCGCTGCGGGACTCGATTTTGTCCACCACGAAAACGAGTTCGTGGATTTCGACCGCGAGCGGCTGATTCCGAAAATGGTTTCGATCGATGGTCCTTTCATGTCAGTCGCCGACGTGAACGGAGATGGCTTGCCCGATGTATTCATCGGCGGCGCGAAGGATCAGCCCGGCGAGCTTTTGATTCAGCAGCGCGACGGAAAATTCGTCAGCAGCAATCGCGGAGTCTTCGAGCAGGACAAGGTTTCTGAAGACCTCGGCTCTGTTTTCTTCGATGCGAATGGAGACGGCCACCCGGATCTCTATGTCGTCAGTGGAGGAAATGATTTCTCGGATGTGGCACCAGCGCTTCAGGACCGGCTGTACCTGAACGATGGCCGCGGGAATTTCAAAAAGTGTGAAGGCTGCTTGCCGACGGAGACGTTTAGCGGATCACGTGTCGCTGCCGCGGATTTCGACGGTGATGGCCACATCGATCTATTCGTCGGAGGACGCGTTATTCCCGGACGCTACGGAATAGATCCGACGAGCATGCTGTTGAGGAACGACGGGAAGGGTCACTTCACTGACGTCACAGCGCAGGCGGCGCCCGGCCTCGCGCAGATTGGCATG
>JBGQKT010000072.1:0-14331 GCA_041499635.1 Gemmatimonadaceae bacterium | reverse complement strand
TGCGGCGCCACCGGAAGCGGCACCACCGGAAGCGACACTACCGGATACAGCAGCCCCGCTCGCCGCCACCGCGTCGCACCCAGCCGCGTTGTATTTGCTCTGCGCCGCGGCGAACGTGAAGGGAATTTCCGATTTGAACGCTACGCCGGGAACCCGCGAATCTTCCGCGAGCCCCTTCGCGGGATACGTTGCCGTGATCGTTCCCGGTGCGCCGACAGTAGCGAACTGACAAGCGCACACCGACCAGATGCTGGCGGATTCGTACTTACTGACTGCAGCTGCCTGCACGTTCATGTCGAAGTCGGCAATAGATACATACTTTCGCAAGGGGCTCACTGGCGTGCCCTTTGTCTTCGGGTCCACGACGGTGAGCAGGACGGTATGACATGTACCGATGGGCAACGGATTCGCGGTGAGTGTGATCGTCACCGTCCACGGTGCTTGCGCACGAGATGTTGCGGCGCCGAACAACACCAGCAGACCTGCAATAGGATACGCGCGAATTCGCATTGGATCGTCCTCACCACATGCGTGAGTCGCGAACGTAGCCGTCAGCGCGGCCAATTGTAAGAACGCGACCTTGCCACTGATCCGCGTTCGCTCAAATCGACTTGTGTCTCGCAGCCGCTAAAAGCGAAACACGAAATCCACGTACGGCAATCCGATTATTCCGCTGCCTGCAACATTGAAGAGAGCGAGATCGGTTGTCAGCTTCTCTCCGATGAAGCGGAGGCCGAAAGAGTAAACGAGATTGTCCTCGGAAGTCGGAAGCAGATAATTCTCCGTGACGAGTGCGACTCGTCTCGAGATGCGCTTCTCTCCGCCGAGCATTGCGAGCGGCTTGCTCTCGATTTCTCCGCCGGCGAAACCGTAGCCAACTCCCGCGGTCACGCTCGCGTCACCATTTCCGAATGTGCCGGCGCCGTAGCCGATTCCGCCCGTGCCGCCTTTCGTGCCGGCGAGTAGCAATCCCGCTGAGAGGTGAATCTGGTCGCCGAAGCTCATGCCGACTTTTGGCGTGAAATAATAGACTTGCTCGTCGAGTCCCGTTGGAAAGAGCGAGACGCCGCCACCGACGCTGATGTTGTCGGTGACGCCGTACGCGAAGCCCGGAAAGAAAAGCTCGTAGTCGGCAAAATATCCTTCGCCCTTTTTGAGCATCTGCCCTGATGGCGCGAAGAAGAGTCGCGTCGAATTAGGATTGGGCGACCAGTACTGTCCGTCGTGCATCGTTCCGACGGCAGTTTCCCGGATATCTCGAATGTCCGATACGGAAACGGGAACCCGACCGAGATTCATTTCGAAGTCCACCGTATCACCGCGGACTGCGACTATTCGCCCGACGAGCGAAGATCCATCGCGAAGCGTGATGAGCTGAATCTTCGTCGAGTCGACGATGCGCAGCTGTGCGCGTGTTGCCGGAGTGTCCTGAGCGTAACTGGCAGTAGGCGCTGAGATGAGCGCGACTGCGAAGGCGAGGTGAATCCATGCACGTGGCATTTGTTGTACGATTGAAGGTGAATCGAGCGCACGTGCACGATATGATTATTTCGAGGGCGTAGAATACGTACGATGACGTAGTTACTAATAGCGACCCCGAGGAATGGGGCTTAGGTATATTTTCAACTGATGGCCAGGCTCATTGTTGTTTCCGTCTTATCGCTCACGATCGTCGCGTGCAAACGCGACCGAGAGATCGTGTCACAAAATCCTGCCAACTGGACTGTCTCGAGCATGAGTGGTTTGCTCCAACCAGGAAGCACTGACACTGTTCGCTTCGCCGCCGTGCTCGACAGCGGGTGGTACATCTACTCGCTCACTCAAAAGCCAGGCGGACCGACACCGATGAGTGTCACGATCGCGCCGTCTCCGCCATACACGCTCGTCGGCGACGTCGTCGGCCCAAAACCAGTAGTCATCTTCGACAAGGAATTTGGAATCGACAGCGAGCGCTACACGGGGAATCCTTCGTTCACTGCGCTTGTTGCCATTCCATCTGGTGCGCGGTCGCGACCACCATCGCTCGATCTCAAGGTTCGCTATCAGGCGTGCAATGCGACGCTCTGCCTTCCTGCACGCACGACAACACTTACAACGCCCGTGAGAATCGCTTCACCATGAGCTCATTCCTCTGGCTCGCCGCTGTTACCGGCGCGTTGTCGCTACTCACGCCGTGCGTGTTCCCGATGATTCCAATCACGGTCACGTACTTCGGCGGAAACGCCAATCGCGGACGCAGCGTTGCTCTAGTCGACGCGCTGCTCTTCGCCACCGGAATTGTCGTCACGTTCACCGCACTCGGACTCGGCCTCGCACTTCTCGTTGGAGCTTCGGGTCTCGCGCGTCTCGCGGCGAATCCGTGGGTGAACATCGCAATCGGAATTTCGTTCGTTGCGTTTGCGCTGAATCTCATGGGCCTCTGGGAGATCCGCCTTCCATTCATTGCTCGCACCATTACGAGCGTGGACGCAGCCGCGCGCAGGCGACCAACCAGCGCAGCAGCAGCGCTGCTCGTTGGATTTGGTTTTACACTCGCGTCGTTCACTTGCACGGCGCCCTTCGTAGGTCCGCTTCTTGTGTCCGCCGCGCGCGGCGACTGGCACCGGCCACTCGCGGGAATGCTCGTGTTTTCGCTCGTGTTCAGCGCGCCGTTCTTCGTTCTCGCAGTTCTTCCTGGCTGGATGCAGCATCTTCCAAAACCGGGAAGCTGGATGATATCGCTCCGCTTTCTCGTTGGACTCGCAGAGCTTGGCGCATCGATAAAGTTTTTCTCCAACGCGGATCTCGTCTGGCGCACGGGGGAGATCTCGCGAAATGCAATCGTCGCGAGCTGGGCGGCACTCGCTCTCGTCGGCGCACTTTATCTGGTCGTGCCGATCATAATCGCGCGCGGCGCAAGACGTCTCTCACTTGCACGGGCGATCGCAGCGGTGGCTTGCTTAGCAATCGCGTTCGCCGTTGCCCGAGGATTACGAGGCAAATCGCTCGGAGAGCTCGAAGCGTTTCTTCCGCCTCAGGATATTGCCGAACAAAACGACGCGATTGCCGCTGCCAACCGCGGACACGCGGATGATCAGCTTGGATGGATTCTCAACAATCAACCCGCGGCGCTCGCGCGCGCCAGGCAAACCGGCAAGCTCGTGCTGATCGATTTCACAGGATACACGTGCACGAACTGCCGGTGGATGGAATCGAATATCTTCGCGCGTCCTGACGTCGCCGCAGCGCTTCGCGGATATGTGCTAAGCCGCCTCTACACCGACGGGCAAGGGGAGCTCTACGAGAAGCAACAGGATTGGCAGGAACAACAATTCGGAACAGTCGCGCTACCACTCTACGCAATCGTCGACGCGAATGGTCGAACGGTGCGAACGTTCGCTGGATTAACTCGGAGCCCCGCCGAGTTCCTCGCTTTTCTCGGGGCTCTCACCTAGCTCGGCTCGCGATTCCCGGCGATAGTTTCGATTTCTTTTCGCTCGCCTTTCTTGAAGATGAACTCCGGCGCGAGCGCGATCCCGAGGTCGGTCATCGGAAGGATCTGCAATGTCTGAATGAGAAGCGATACCGCGATTGCAGCATTTCGCTCGATTCCGAATTGCTCGGCGGTCAACGCGTAGACGAACTGAAAGAAGCCGACATTCCCCGGGGTTGCGCGGATCAATAATCCGAGATTGATCGCAATGAGACACGCGAGACTTGCGGCATACGGCATCGGCACCTGAGCCGCATCGGCGGCGATCGCGAACGTCATGAACTGACCGATCCACGAAAGCATCGAAAGCGCGAGCGCGCCAAGAAAGCGCGGGCCGGTGGTGAGTGTGCGAGTACTCGATGCGACGCCTGCGAGATATCGCCGCACCCGCCCCCACAATGTTCGCGGTTTTGCTCGGCGCTCGGGAACATGCTCCGGCTTGATGTTGCGCGCGGAATAAACGAACCACGTCAGGAAGATCGCGATGACCACCAGCAGAGCTTCAGCCGGGGTCTTCCACCTTTCGAGCGCGTGCGGAAGCTCGAAGAAGATGACGCCAAAAACGAGCATTACCACGAAGCCTACCGCGTCGAACATTCGCTCGAGGGCGAGCGTTGCGAGGATCGTGGAGCTCCGCACACCGGTTGCTCGCGAAACGAACACGACGCGCGCAGCATCGCCGCCATTCGCGACGAGAACGTTGTTCAACCCGGCACCGGCAATCGTCGCGCGCAGGGCGAGCAGCAATGACGGGGCGCCGGCAGGGCGGAGAAACAACCACCACCGCACGCCTTTCAGCAGGATCGAGAGGAAATTCACACCGATCGCACCGAGGAGAAGCGGCAGCGATGCCTGGCGCATCGAGCTCCACGCGGCTGTCCAGTTGATCGTGCGCGCGAAGATCACCAGGAACACGATGATCACCGCTGTCACCAACAAGCGGAGACCATGCGTGACTTTCTTGGTCATTCTACTGGCAGCGTTACGAACTCGTATCCACGCTCGCGAAGTCCGGTGATGATCTTCGGCAACGCGGCGGCGGTCTGTAGGCGATTTCCATCCGCGTTGTATCCATCACCGTCGTGAAGCAGAACAATCGAGCCTGGCTTCACGCCTTCAATTACCTGCTCGACGATTTTTTTCACACCCGGTTGATCGCTGTCCCATACACCGAGTGACCAGCCGATTGTGCGCTCGCCAAGCGAGCCGGCGATTGCCGACACCCAGGGGCTTCGAAAACCGTGAGGCGCCCGAAAGAAATGAGGAGGCGATGCACCGGCTCTTTCAATCGCGCGTTTTCCGAGAAGCACATCGCGTCGAACGTAGCGCGGCGATTTGAAGTGCAGCTTGCGGTGGAAATATCCATGATTCCCAACCTGATGACCTTCGCGCACCGCGCGGTGAACGAGGTCAGGCCAGCGTTCCGCGTGTCTGCCGAGAATGAAAAAAGTTGCTTTGACGCCATGTTCGGCGAGAGCGTCAAGAATACGCGGCGTCGCGTCGGGGTTCGGACCGTCGTCGAAAGTCAGTGCGACCTTTCGCTCCTCGGTCGGGAGATGACCCAGCACCGGTCCGAAAACGAAACTGTTCCGGTGAAACGCGCCGTGTACGGCGCCGCCGAGCACGCCCAGCCCGAGTGCTGCGGGGAGGATCATGTCGATTTCTTGGCGCCAAGCACTCCGGCATAGATGTCGAGCACCGTGTCCGTCACGCTGGGCCAGCCATACATCTGCGCTTCCTGCCTTCCGGTTTTTCCGAGCCGCGCACGGAGCGTCTCGTCATCGAGCAAACGCACGAGACTGTCAGCCAGCGCGTCGCGATCGCCGCAATGGAACATCAAAGCTTCTCGCTCGTGCTTCACGACGTCGCGGAAGCCAAGAATGTCTGAGCAGACCACCGGTGTCTCGCACGCCATCGATTCGAGGAGCGTGATTCCAAACGATGCCTTCGTCGTCGGACACGCGTACATCGCGCTGTGTGCGTAGTAGCTCGGCCGCGATCCCAGCACTGATCCGACGAAAGTGATGTCAGGATCGCCGCCCGCGGCGCGATAGTAGTGCTTTCTCAGAGGCCCGTCACCGACAACAACCAGCTGCGCCTCGCGCTGCTTGCCACGCACTTTCTTGAAAGATTCGATGAGCGTCGTGAGTCCATTTCTCGGATCAAACCGGCCAAGAAAAAGAATCACCGGAACATCTCGTCGGATTCCCGGTGGCGGCGGCGCATGCGGATTGAACATCTCGAGATCGATCCCGTTCGGGACGATCGTCCAGTTGGCTTCGAAGTAACGGTTGAGCGCGACTGTCGTCGAGTGCGAAACCGCGATCGCCGCGGCGAGTGAATCGAGTCTTCGCTGAAGGAACGGGCGGGCTATTCCGTAGAGGTAGGACCGATCGAAATAGGTATGGAATGTCCCCACCACCGGGCAGTCAGCCTCGTCAACGGCCAACAAAGGCAGCGAAGGGTTGAGGGGCGAGTGGACATGCACCAGATCGTAGCGGCCGCGCCGCAGGACGTCGCGCATCTTCTTTCGAAGTGACATTCCAATCGTGATGCGAGCCTGCGATCCATTGAAGTAAATCGGTTGGCTTTTTCCAATCCTGATGACGTGCGGCTCCTCGGTTGCGCCCTCGAGCTGCGAGGTGATGATGTCGACATGATGACCGAGCCTTCGCGCCTCGCGTGCGAAGAAATGCACGTGCTCGCAGATGCCGCCCAAATGCGGATAATAGAATTCGGTGACCAGCGCAATTCTGAGCGGGCGCGCAAAAAGCGGCGGCGCAAGCGGCTGCTGCGCGGCTGGAGCGATCATTCTCGCTCTCGCCAGATTGTTAGTTCGTACCGAGGGCGGCATGGGCTGCGGCTAGTCGCGCGATCGGCACGCGGAACGGAGAACAGGAGACATAGTCAAATCCCATATCGTGACAAAGCTTGACGGAGCGGGGCTCGCCTCCGTGTTCGCCACAAATTCCAATTTTCAGTTTAGGCCGCACCTTCCTGCCGTCTTCGACAGCGATGCGGATGAGTCGTCCAACTCCGTCCCGGTCGAGGACCTGAAACGGATCGTCGGCAAAGATACCACGTTCGAGATATGAAGGAAGGAACCGGCCTGCGTCATCGCGACTTAAGCCAAATGTCGTCTGCGTAAGGTCGTTTGTGCCGA
This sequence comes from Gemmatimonadaceae bacterium, assembly GCA_041499635.1. Lineage (GTDB taxonomy): Bacteria > Gemmatimonadota > Gemmatimonadetes > Gemmatimonadales > Gemmatimonadaceae > UBA4720. The sequence continues at coordinate 7,696 of JBGQKT010000072.1, read as the reverse complement.
ATGAGAAGAATTCGGCCGATCCGGCGATTTTGTCGGCGGTAAGTGCTGCGCGGGGAAGCTCGATCATGGTTCCGATGAGATAGTCAAGGGTTTCACCCATACCCCCAAGAACCTGTTTTGCACTTTCCTCCAGAATTGCTCGTTGATTATCGAACTCCGCAACGTCTGATACTAATGGAACCATTATCTCAGGCTTGACCTTGATTCCGCGTCGCGTGGCTCGCATGGCCGCCTCAAAAATAGCGCGCCCCTGCATGTCGGTTATTTCGGGGAAGGTAATGCCTAATCGGCAGCCCCTGTGCCCCAGCATGGGGTTGGTTTCGCGCAAAGACTCGACGATCCTTGCAAGATCGGGACGAGAAAGTCCAAGCGTGCGAGCCAAGAGCTTGCTTTCCTCGCCGCCGTGAGGAAGGAATTCGTGAAGCGGCGGGTCGAGGAGTCGTATCGTAACGGGCAAGCCATTCATTGCCTCGAAGATTCCCTCGAAGTCTGCGCGCTGCATCGGAAGTAATTTCGCGAGAGCTCGGCGACGACCTTCGAGGTCGCGCGCGACGATCATCTCGCGCATCGCCGTGATTCGGTCTCCCTCGAAGAACATGTGCTCGGTGCGGCAGAGCCCGATGCCCTGAGCGCCGAAACCACGAGCGATTTGTGCATCACGCGGCGTGTCTGCATTTGCGCGAACCTTGAGCGTTCTGATCTCGTCAGCCCAACCAAGAAGGTCGGAGTATGACTTGTATAGTGGCGCGTCCGATGGCTGCATGTCGCCGGTCGTGACTCGTACGACCTCGCTCGGAATGGTCGCCAGATTTCCCGCGAAGACGCGCCCGGTGGCGCCATCGAGCGTCAGCCAATCACCCTCAGATATCTGTGAGCCGTTGACAGCGAAGCAACGTTTGTTGGCGTCGACCTCGATGTCTTTGCATCCGACTACCGCGCACTTTCCCATTCCACGCGCAACAACTGCTGCATGGCTCGTCATTCCGCCACGCGACGTCAGCACCGCACGAGCCGCAACAATTCCATGAAAATCCTCGGGGGTTGTTTCGTCTCTCACCAGTATCACAGGCACTCCCGCCGCAGCACGCGTCTCTGCCTTGTCAGGATCGAAAACAGCAATTCCGCTCGCGGCACCCGGACTCGCCGGTAGGCCGACACACAACGGCTTCGCGCGCACGGAAGGATCGATGATCGGATGGAGTAGCTGATCGAGTTGTCCGGCCGGGACTCGTAAAACTGCTTCGCGCTTGTTGATGATGCCTTCTGCAACCATCTCACTGGCGATGCGGACCGCGGCAGCAGCAGTACGTTTCCCTGTACGCGTTTGCAGAAGAAAGAGTTTCCCGCGCTCGACGGTGAACTCGAGGTCCTGCATCTCGGCGTAATGCTTCTCCAGTCTGTCCTGCGTCGCGAGAAGCTCAACGTATGCGGCGGGCAGCCGAGCTGACATTTCCTCGATGTCGAGCGGCGTCCGGATTCCGGAGACTACGTCCTCACCTTGCGCGTTTATGAGAAATTCTCCGTAGAACTGTTTTTCTCCGGTGGACGGATTCCGCGTAAATGCGACGCCGGATCCCGAATCATCGCCGAGATTGCCGAAAACCATCGCAACGACATTTACGCCTGTGCCGAGGTCCTCTGAGATTCCGTTGACCTTGCGATAGTCGCAGGCTTTCTTGAGCATCCACGATTTCCATACGGCTTCAATCGCGCCCCACAGCTGAACCGTCGGATTGGTTGGAAAGTCGGTGCCGGTGCGATTTCGCGCGAGTGACTTGTATTCCTCGACGACGTTGCGAAGCGCCTCTTCGTTGAGATCGGCATCGGTGGCCGCGCCGGTAGTCATCCTCCGTGCTTTCAACAGATGCTCGAAGTCCGCACCGGGCACTCCGAGCACGACGTCAGAGTACATCTGGATGAATCGTCGATACGAATCGTACGCGAAGCGCGGATTTCCGCTTTGCTTTGCGAGGCCCTGTACCGTGCGATCGTTGAGACCGAGGTTGAGAATCGTCTCCATCATTCCCGGCATCGACACGGGCGCGCCCGAGCGAACCGAGACGAGAAGGGGATTCGCGGGATCGCCTAATCGTTTGCCAGTCGCCTGCTCGAGACGCGCGACGTTTCCTTCCACTTCCGCGCGAAGACGGTCAGGATATTTCCCGTCTCTCAGATACGTGATGCACTCTTCGCACGCGATCGTGAATCCCGGCGGGACCGGAACTCCGAGATTCGTCATCTCGGCGAGGTTTGCACCCTTGCTGCCGAGGATGCTCTTCATTTCGCGTGTGCCTTCTGCGACGCCCAGGCCGAAGAAAAAAACCGATTGCGGCATGTCGATCAGCAGCCGCAGCCGAAGCGAAGCTTTTGTGGATCGGTTGGCGGCGGCGTCGGATAGTCTCCGGAAAAGCAGGCGTGGCAAAAGCCGCCAGGTCCGTCGGGAACAGACTCCAGCATTCCCTGTAACGACAGATAACCCAGAGAATCGACGCCGAGCTCTCCCGCTATTTCGCTGACAGGCATGTTTGCGGCGATCAGCTCTTCGCGGTTCGGAGTATCGATGCCGTAGTAGCAGGGGCCGGTGATTGGCGACGAGCTCACTCGCATGTGCACTTCGCGCGCACCGGCGGCGCGGATCATTGCGACGAGTCCGCGTGTCGTGGTGCCGCGAACAATCGAATCGTCAACCATCACGACACTCTTGCCGTCGAGGACTTCTCTAACCGCGTTGTATTTCACTTTTACTTTTGCGTCGCGCCCCGCCTGTGTCGGCTGAATGAAAGTGCGACCGACATAATGGTTTCGAATCAACGCGAGCTCGAATGGCAAGCTCGACTCCTCGGCGAAGCCGAGCGCGGCTGAGTTTGATGAATCTGGAACGCTGAATACAAGCTCAGCGCCGGGTGCGGGACACTCACGCGCCAAGCGTCGCCCAAGCGCGCGCCGCGCGCGATCGACTGATCCTCCGAAAACGCGACTGTCGGGACGAGCGAAATAAACGTACTCAAAAACGCATTTGCGACTTTCTTTCTTCGACAACGGAAATGATGATCTGATTCCGTCTCGGTCAACGGCAACGATCTCGCCGCGCTCGACTTCGCGAATGACGGCCGCCCCGACTATGTCGAGAGCGCATGTCTCAGAGGCAAACACGATCGAGTCGCCAAGCTGTCCCATCACGAGCGGACGCCACCCTCGCGGGTCGCGTGCGGCGAGGAGTGTCTCGCCGATGATGACGACGAGAGAGTAGGCGCCCTCGACGTCGCACAACGCGTCTGCGAGGCGATCTTCCGGTTTTTGCTTGGAGGACCGAGCGATACGATGAACAAGAACTTCGGAGTCCATCGTCGATGTGAAAATCGCACCGGTCTCAACCAGGTCGCGCTTGAGCTCGGTGGCGTTTGTGAGATTTCCATTGTGAGCGAGCGCAACGTCGCCGTCGCGCACGCGTGCAAGCACTGGTTGCGCATTCTCGATCGTTGACGAGCCCGCTGTGCTGTACCTCGTATGACCGATCGCGATGTCTCCGTGCAATCGTTGAAGATCCATCCCGTGGAAACCTTCGGAGACAAGTCCCATCGTCCTTGATGCATGCGCTCCTCCAACGGTGTCGACGGCGACGATTCCCGCGGACTCCTGACCTCGATGCTGCAGCGAATACAAACCGAGATGCGAGATCTCGGCGGCATTGGGATGGGCGTAGACTCCGATGATTCCACACATGATCAGACTCCCGCGAGCTCGGGCGCCGGCTCAGCGTCAGATGCCATCGCCGGCCGCGACATTATCGCCGGGATCGCATCGTGATATGCACTTGCAAGTGTAGCAACGTTTGCGTCCAGCGTTTTATTGCCGGCGGTGATGCGGAATCCGTCGGATTTGTCAGTAACCGTTCCGATTTGTGCTGCAGGTACTTTGTGCTTGCGAGCGATGGTGAGTACTGATGCAGGGTCGACAGTTGAGATTACGAACCGTGCTTGTGTCTCACCGAAAAGCGCACCGCGAACCGATAGATCCGGTGCGAGGTTCAGCTGAGCCTGCGCGCCGAATAACCCATTGCGATTCGCAATACAGCATTCGGCAAGAGCGACCGCGAGCCCGCCGTCGCTGCAATCATGAGCCGACGAAACGAGGCCGCTCGCGATGCACTCTAGCAACGCGTCGATCGCAGCCCGCTCGGCATCGAGATCGCAGGCCGGTGGAGTGCCCGCCACGACATCGTGAATTCGAGAGAGATATTCACTGCCGCCGAGCTCATCTGCGGATTCACCAAAGAGAACGATCGCGTCGCCGTCATTGGCAAAGGTCGCACGGGTCGCGTGCGACACGTCGTTCAACAATCCTACCATTCCGATGACAGGCGTCGGATAAACGGCGCCGGTGGGACTCTCATTATATAGGGATACGTTGCCGCCAGTCACAGGAGTCGAGAGGGCCTCGCACGCTTCGCCGATTCCGGCGATGGCTTCGGTCAACTGAAAATAAACTTCGGGACGACTCGGGTTTCCAAAATTGAGGCAGTTTGTGATTGCCATTGGCCGCGCCCCCGTACAGGCGACATTTCGAGCCGCTTCGGCGACTGCAATGCGGCCGCCGACTCGCGGATCGAGATACACATAACGGCCGTTGCAATCCGTCTTTAGGGCGAGCGCTTTGTTTGTACCACGTACGCGAATTACTGCCGCATCGCCGCCGGGGCCTATCACAGTGTTCGTGCGCACAGTCGAGTCGTATTGGCGATATGCCCATGCCTTACTCGCGATCGTCGGCGACGACAGAAGTTGCGTGAGCGTCCACGCTGGATCCGTTTCCTCAGGCAGCTCGTCGATCGCATTTATGTCCATTTTTCTCAACTCGACGATGCGACGATCTTCGCGCGCCGGCGGGGAATAGCGGGGACATTCTGTAACGAGTCGCGATCCGGGGAATTCCGCTACGACGCGATCTCCTTCGGTCACACGATACACGGGTTCGGCAATCACTTCGCCGATCACCTCTGCATTGAGATCCCATTTCGAGAGAATCTCCCTCACCTTGTTCTCGCGGCCGCGATGGGCGACGACGAGCATCCGCTCCTGCGATTCACTGAGCAGAATCTCGTAGGGCGTCATTCCAGTTTCGCGAACAGGAACTCTTGTCACGTCGATCACAACTCCGACGTCGCCACGCTCGGCCATTTCAGCTGAAGAAGATGTGAGTCCCGCTGCGCCCATGTCTTGAATTGCAAAGATGTGCCCGCTGGCGATGAGCTCGAGGCTTGCCTCGAGCAAGAGTTTCTCGGTAAACGGATCTCCGACCTGCACGCGTGGACGCTTCGCATCACTCGCCGCAGATAGATCTTCGGAGGCGAACGATGCGCCGTGAATTCCATCGCGACCCGTACTTGCTCCGACAGCCATGATTGGATTGCCGACGCCCTGGGCTTTTGCGCGAATGAGATTCTCTTCGTGCATCAGGCCGACGCACATCGCGTTCACGAGCGGATTTCCTTCGTACGCTTCATCGAAGACAATCTCGCCGGCGACGGTCGGAATGCCCACGCAATTTCCGTAATCGCCGATTCCTTTTACGACCCCGCTAAAGAGGTAGCGGACGCGCGCGCTTTCAAGGGAGCCGAAGCGAAGCGAATCGAGCATCGCGACAGGTCGCGCGCCCATCGTGAAAACGTCGCGAAGAATTCCGCCCACTCCGGTTGCCGCCCCTTGATACGGCTCGACAGCCGATGGATGATTGTGCGATTCGATCTTGAACGCGACTGCGAGTCCATCTCCAATCGATATCACACCGGCATTCTCTCCGGGCCCCTGCAAAACGTAAGGCGCAGAAGTGGGAAGATTTCGGAGCAGATTTCTAGAGTGCTTGTATGAGCAATGCTCGCTCCAGAGTGCGCTTACGATCCCCAGCTCGGTGAACGTCGGAGTTCGGCCGAGCATGCTCACAATCCGCTCGAACTCATCCGATGTAAGGCCATGCTCGGCAACCAGTTCCGGCGTTATTGGCGGATCGCCCGGACGCGGGAGAACTTCTGTCACTTCAGGCCGGCACGCCGGTAAGCAGTGACTGGAATATTCCAATTCCGTCGCGCGACCCGACGAGCGAATCCATGGCGCGCTCCGGGTGCGGCATCATTCCAAAAACATTTCCCCGGTCGTTCACAATTCCGGCGATATTGCGCTCGGCGCCGTTCGGATTGGCGTCCGCCGTTGGTTCTCCGGTCGCACTGACATACCTGAGCACGACACGTCCTTCTCCCTCGAGCTCGTCGAGTGTGTTGCGATCGGCAGTGTAGCGGCCGTCACCATGTGCGACCGGCATTGTGATTCGCTGATTTCGATCGTAGGCCGACGTGAACATCGTATCGTTGTTTTCGACGCGCATCGTCACGGGAGACGAAACGAATTGTAGAGCCTCATTTCGCAGAAGCGCTCCCGGCAACAAACCCGCCTCGCATGCGATCTGGAATCCGTTGCAGATGCATAAGACAGGTGCGCCGCGCCGCGCGTGTGCGATCACTTCGGACATGATGGGACTGAAGCGCGCAATTGCACCCGGTCGCAGATAGTCCCCGTAACTGAATCCACCGGGGAGAACGACGATGTCCGCGCCTTTCAGATCGTGGTCTTTGTGCCAGAGGTACACGCCCTCTTCGCCGAGTACGTCGACAACACCGCGCATCGTGTCGTAATCGCAGTTCGATCCGGGGAAAGTCACGATGCCAAACTTCATGAGACACTCGCTGATTCGATCTCGAAGTCTTCGATCACGGGATTTGCGAGTAGCCGCTCACACATCGCCGTAACCGAGGCAACCGCTGCCTCTTCGTTTTCTGCTTCCGTGTCGACGACGATATGCCTTCCGACACGTACTGATTTCACTGACTCGAATCCAAGCGAATGAAGCGCGCCTTCGACTGCTTTTCCCTGGGGGTCGAGAATTCCACTGCGCGGTGTGATGTGAACCGAGACACGATATGGATTCAAATGTCGCCATCCTCATTCGACTGGGTACGAGGCGAGATGTCGCTCTGGCCTCCCTGATCTTCGCGTTGGAATCGGCGCCGTCGCTTCTTCCGCCGGCGCGCCCGTTGCTCGAGCCCAACGTCTCTAACGCGGATATCGGAAGGATCCGGGATTCCGCCGATGTCTTCGTCGTCGTCGGAGATCACAGGAATGTCGCCGCGCGGTTGACGCCCGAGGAAGCCGAATAGAACCGTCTTACCGACACCGTATGCAACGTAAGCGAGTAGAGCGGGGAAGTAGAATTGCTTCTTGAGGAAAATCACGCCGAAGATCGTCCCGACTACTACAAGAGAACCAAGAATCTCCGTGAGCTTTCGATAACCCACGGTCGGAACTGCGGGATACGAGACGTTGCTGATCATCAGGAATGCGAGCGCGAGCATCAGGAAGCGCAGCCAGAAATGCCACGGCAGATCGCCGAGCATCGTCTCGTTGTAGAGCGGCGTTTGACTGAACCAGTAATAGGTCGCGAGGGTCAAGCCCGCAGCAGGGCTCGGCAGTCCGTGAAAGTATCTCTTCGCGCGACCGGCTTGCTCGACATTGAATCGTGCAAGTCGAATCGCCGCGCACGCGACATACAGGAACACAACGAGCCAATCCCAGCCTTCGCGGTTCATCACCGCGAAGTACATGATCATCGCCGGCGCGAGGCCGAATGAGATAATGTCGACGAGAGA
>JBGQKT010000071.1:0-14367 GCA_041499635.1 Gemmatimonadaceae bacterium | reverse complement strand
TCAGCGGTTCGCTTTGCCCCCATGATACCAGCCAGCCTCGCGGCGGCTAACACATCTCCTTTTTTCATTCTGTTTTCAGCGATCGCATCGAGCGTATCACGCGCCATCACGATCGCACCCGAGGCGCGTGCAACACGCGCGGTGTCAGCCTTTTCACTGACGTCAACCATTCGCGCCTCTCCAGCATCGCCGACGTGAGTGAGCTTTTTCACGAGAGACTCGTCGCCAGTTCGCGGAGAAGTCGCGCCGTAATCAGCTGCGGATTCACGTTGCCGCCCGCCTGCTCTCGCGCGAGAGAGATTGCGTCAACCGCGCGGCTCGCCCTCGATGCGAGCGCTTCGTCTGCATCATGAAGCGCGGCACGCATTCGCTCGGCAACGAGTATGAGCATCGCATCGAGAACGTCGGAGAATGCGCCGCGTGCCCCCGATGCGCCGACTCCCATCACCGCCGCATGACGCGCTGATTCGTTGGGAGCGAGCGCTGCATCGAGAAGCTTGCGCGCTGCGCGTATCGCCTTTCCCCTCGCTTCATCGCCGAGTAGCTGGCCCGGAGATCCGTTCGCGAGTGACGAGCGCTCATTAATCGACTTCGGCGCACCGGCTTCATCGAGAGCGCGCGTGACTTGCGGGTCAGCGAGAAACGCACGCATCGCAGTTTCAGTCAGCGGCGGAACGCGAATCGAAACTGTCCTCGATCTGATCGTTGGAAGGAGCGCGCCCGGCTCACTCGATGTGAGAATGAGTGTTGTTTTGGAAGATGGCTCTTCGAGGAGCTTTAGAAATGCATTCGCCGCGAACTCTGCTCCCTCCTGCGGAACCATTCGCTCGGCGTCGCCGATGATGAAAACTTTTCGCGACGCCATCGCCGGACTGAGGGAAGCCTGTTGAACGATCGCGCGCACCGTCGCGACGAAAATTCCTTCGCTCCCCGCCGGCGCCGCGTAAAGTCCGCCGTTCGCGAGACGCTCGACGATTGCATCCTGGTAATCATCGACGACGTCGGCGAGAGCCGGATCGGGATCCTTGGGTCTCGGCCGAGGGAAGTACCAATGAAGATCGGGATGCGTGAGGTTCCGGCAGTACTCGCATCCTTTGCACTTGCCACATGGTTTTTCATCGGAGGTGCAGAGAAGAAGCTGTCCCAACCAGAGCGCGAGACGCTGCTTCCCAACTCCTTGCGGTCCGTGAAAAAGGAGGCTGCCCGGAAGCTTGCCACGCTCGAAGCTCTCCGAAAGCAGCGCACGAACGCCTTCGTGTCCGTAAAGATCTACAAGTGGCATCAGGTAAATATGGAAGGCTGTGCGCGAGGAGCGACCCGATTCTTCAATCGCATGTACCTCTCCTCGAACTTACGCCTCGAGAGCCAGGCGATTCCCACGGCTATCCCGCCGGCTATCAGAAGTCTCAGAAATGCGTATCCCATTCCCGGAACGGCGCTCTCGTTCACGTTCCAGGCCCACGAAGCGAAGCGATCGTATTCCGTAAACACCAGCCAGTGAATCAGGTAAAGACCGTAACTGATGTCGCCGAAGAAAACGAGTATCGCATTGTCGGTCCAGCGATTCGCGCGCGGAGAATCAAAAGCAAGCAGCAACGCCATGAGTCCCGCGAAGGCGAGGCACCACGGAAGTATCTGCAGCGCTGCGCCGAGAGGAAAATCACCCCGGAGAATTCCGTATGGCCTTCCCGCGATCAGGATTCCAGCTCCAAGAACAATCGTTGCAATTGAAAACGTGAGCAGTGTTCGACGCGCGCCTTTCGACAACACGAAAATGATTGCGAGTAAAGATCCAAGCGCGAGGCCGTCGAGATTGAACCATGTGTAGATGCTCAGCCCCTGAACGGTTCCGTTCTCGAACGCAATCCAGCGAACGATCGGGGTCGCGATAGCCACGCAGATCACGATTGCGGCGAGCTGTCGAAGCGACAGCCTGCGCACTACCGACGGCCAGACGAGATAGTAATGCTCCTCGACTGCAAGCGACCATAGAGGCCTGTACTGCATTGCCACGCCGAGAATCGGCGCTATGTTCGCCAGGAAGAAAATGCAGAGCGCCGCGAAACCGGCTTGAATCGCGCCGGCGGCAAGGAGAATCAGAAGCACCGCGAGGTACGCCGGGAGAATGCGTAACGCGCGCCGACTGTAAAAACTTCTGTAGTACTCGGGTGAGTCCCGCGTTTCGATCAGGATTCGCGTTATCAGGAACCCCGACAGGACGAAGAAAAGATTCACGCCAAGCCAGCCGGCGTGGCTTCCTCTTACGAGAAGGCCACCAAGTCCGCCGCCGTCGTAGTTCTTTCCCCAGTAAAACCCGTGATTGAAAAGAACCATCAGCACCGCCACACCGCGCAAGCTGTCAAGTGCGGGGATGCGTGCTCGATTGATAACGGAAGGTGCTGGCCTATCCTCCGCGGCGCCCGTTTCGGCTAAGTTGTCATTAAGGAGGTGTGTCGAAACTGGCACGTTTTCTGACCTTTGAATCGGGTGTCATGTTATAAGCGGGAGATGGGATGGCGGCAAATCTTACTGGACGAAAAGTGGCGGTGCTTGCAACCGACGGTGTGGAGCAAGTGGAGCTCACGGCGCCATGGAATGTGTTGAAAGAGGCTCGAGCCGACGTTTCCCTCGTTTCGATAAAAGAAGGGAAGGTCCAGGGATTCATTCACGACGAGAAGGCTGACACGTTCAAAGTCGACGCACTCGCAAAAACAATTTCGGCGACGGACTTTGACGCGCTCGTTATTCCAGGTGGATTGCGAAATATCGAAGCGCTTCGCGCCAATCCCGATGCGGTGAAGGTCGTGCGCGAATTCATGGAAGCTGACAAGCCGGTCGCCGCGATTTGCCACGGGCCTCGATTACTGATCGAAGCGGATGCGGTCGAAGGTCGAACGCTCACATCCGCTGAAGAAATAGCCGACGAGGTTCGCGACGCCGGCGGATCATGGGTCGACAGGGCAGTGCAGGTCGATCAGAGACTGCTGACTGGCCGGAAGCCTGAGGATCTCGCCGCGTTTTGCGCGAATCTCGTGAGTCTTCTCGCCAACGCGATCGACGAGCGCCGTCTCGACAAGATGGTCGAGCAGACGTTTCCGGCGAGCGATCCACTGCCAGGCCCAATTTCTCTCGGCTGACTGGAAGTATGGAGCCAAACTCCCGGATCAACTTTGTAGCGCAAAGTACTTGACATACTTCCAGCACGGACGGTAAACTACTCGTATGACGTCTGTCCGCCCCCTGAGACCGCCCCCGCCGAGCGAACCGCCGGCGCTGCATGCCAGGGCGATGGACAATCTCGCTTTCATACGCAACACCATGGAAGCTGCCGGTTCATTCACGGCGGTGTCCGGCTGGGGAATGGTTGCGGTTGGTGTGCTCGCGATGCTGGTCGCTGTTATTGCAGAGCATCAGCCTACACCGGTTGGTGGACTCAAGGTGTGGCTCGTCTCTGCAGCACTTCTTCCGCTAGTGATGCTCGGGACGATAGTGCAGAAAGCGCGGCGCGCAAAAATGCCGCTCGTTTCAGGACCTGCGAGAAAATTCGTGCTCAGCTTTTCGCCGCCGATGATCGTCGGCGCACTGTTGACTGTCGTGATGTATAGAGGCGGATTGATTGACGCGATCCCCGGGATGTGGCTTCTCCTTTATGGAACAGCTGTCGTTGCGGGTGGTGCTTTTTCAGTTCAGATCGTGCCGGTGATGGGTTTGTGCTTCATGGCGGCTGGTGTTGTTGCCCTCTTCACCCCGATGTCCTGGAATCAGTGGATCATGGGCGCGGCGTTCGGGGGACTTCACATCGCATTTGGAATTCCAATCGCCAGGAGACACGGTGGCTAAGAATGGAGCGGCGCGTGACGACGCGCGTACGCATGAAAGTGTTCGCGGAGGCGGCATAAAACGCGCGCCCTCGCGCAAACCCGGTGAGCTCGACCGTCTGATTCACGAGAGACTTCGTCTCGGGATCGTCAGCGCGCTCGCGGTCAACGATTCGCTGTCGTTCAGCGATCTCAAGAAGCTCATGAACACGACGGATGGGAATCTGAGCGTCCATGCACGCAAGCTCGAAGAGGCTGACTATATCGCCTGCACGAAATCCTTCGAGGGTCGCATGCCGAAGACTCAGTACAGGCTGACTGCAACCGGACGTCGCGCGCTCGAGCGCTACCTCGATCATATGGAAGCTTTGATTCGCGCGACGCGCGATCGTTAGCTCCGGCCAACTGCATACAAACATGAATAGCGAATCACCGCGCGGCATTCACGTCGCGATAATCATGGATGGCAACGGCAGATGGGCGATGGCTCGCGGACAAATGCGCACTGCCGGTCACATCGCGGGTGCGCGCACAGTCCGAAAAATCGTCGAAGCTGCTCCCGACTGCGGAATCGGAACGCTGACGCTCTACGCGTTCTCGGCGGATAATTGGAGACGCCCGTCGAGGGAAGTTGCGCTTTTGATGCGCCTCTTCCGTCGCTATCTGGTTTCCGAGGTCGCGCGATGCGTGACGAACGGCGTGCGAATGCGCATCATCGGACGTCGCGACCGAATTCCCGCAGAGCTGTTGCGGGCAATCACCAATGCCGAACAGGCGACGCGACACGGGCGCACGCTCGATCTGCGAATCGCCGTCGATTATTCGTCACGCGATGCAGTGCTCCGCGCCGCTCGGAAAATTCGCGTTGCAGCGAACGGTGATGACGACATCGACCGTGAGGACTTCGCCGAGCTTCTTTCGCGAGTCGATCACGGTATCGGCACATCGAAGGATGTTGATCTGTTGATTCGCACCGGCGGCGAGCAGCGGCTCAGTGATTTTCTTCTATGGGAGTGCGCGTACGCGGAGCTCTATTTCACGCGTCGCATGTGGCCTGACTTTTCGGCTACGGATCTCCGGGAGGCGGTGGAGGAGTTCCACGCCCGCGAGAGACGATTCGGGGCAGTACCTGAGGCTGCTGCGGGCTAAAGAGCCACTTCCGAGAAACTGCGGAAGGACAGGTCCCGGGTCTGAGGCGCCGAGGTCACGAGGTCTGAGGCGAGGTTCCAGACGGCCCCTTGTCACTGATGCCTCACCTCATACCTGGATACCTCGGCGCCTCAGACCCGGGACCTGTTGTTCCGAAGTCAGCCGTGAAACGGAACTTTCTCCCTTAACATTTGTTTAACCTCTGCGTCTACCTATTGTGATTGCGCGCATGGTGCGCGCTCCAAATGGAAGCAATCGGAGGTTTAATGCAGAGGATTAACGCTGCGGCTCTAGGAGCTGCATTGCTTATTGGTATTGCCGGCGTCGCCGGCACGCAGGCGCAGGGAACTCGGCCGCCTGCAGGAAAGATCCAGGGTCAGCGCGGACCTGGCGTTGATGGCCGGAGAGGATTTGGTCGCGGATTCGGTCGCGGATTTGGTGGCCGGCTCGCGAAGGATCTCAATCTGACCGAAGCACAGAAGTCGAAGATCAAGACGATCCACGAGAAGTATCGTCCTCAGCTCGAGGCGATCCGCACTCAGTACAAGTCCCAGTTCGAGAACATCCGGGCGTTGCGGACGAAGGGTGACACCGCGGGCGCACGAGCGGCTTTCGAGAAGATTCGCGGAGACATTCAGTCCAAGTCGCTCTCGATTCGCAATCAGGAGCAGGCGGACATTCGCAACGTTCTCACCGCTGAGCAGCGCACGAAGTTCGACGCGACTCAGGCGCAGAGGAAGAAGTGGATGGACGAGCACAAAGACGGTCGCGGTTTCGGTCGCCGTCACGGTGCTGCAGCCGGCCAGCGCGGATAACACGCCGGTCGCGGAAAAAAAGAGGGTCGCCCATTCGGCGGCCCTTTTTTTCGCTCCATCTCTCAATCGCTCTGACTCTCTATCTGTCCATCGGTCAATCACTCTATCGCTCTGTCTCTCCTTTCCCGTAATTTTCCTCGAAGAGCAGGATCCTCTCAAAAAGGGAAAAGAGAAATGCCACTCAGAGACGGAAAGCGATATTGCATAAATCACCCCAACGCGCGCATGGGCCGTACTGAGCGATTCAAGGCTCTAGTGAACGTCGACGGCGCGACAACGTCGGGCACCGGCGGAACGATTGACCCGGGATCCGGAATCATCGTGATGCCTTTCGTGTGTGAGGAGTGCGGGTACCTCGAGCTCTATCTCGCGGACAAGACACCGGCGGAAAAGAAATAGCAGCTGATGGCGACGCAGGTCGTACAACTAAGACGCCGCGGATGGGGCGAGACAATGCGCCGCGATTCGTGGTGGATTCAGCCGCTCGTCGTCTTCATTCTGCTGTCCGCGTTTCTCGTCTACGCGACCTGGGCGGCATTCCAGAACGCGCATTACCAATACGGCAGTTATCTCTCGCCGTTTTATTCGCCACTTCTTTTCGGCGACTCAGCGGATAGCTGGTTCGGGCCGAAGCCATCATGGTGGCCCGGACTGCTTCCGTTTTCACCCGCGCTCATCATCCTGCCATTTCCAGCGGGATTCAGAGTCACGTGCTACTACTATCGCGGCGCTTACTACAAAGCCTTCTGGTCTGACCCGCTGAGCTGCACCGTGGGCGAGCCACGCAAAGGATATCGCGGCGAGCGCTCGTTTCCGCTCATCATCCAGAACATTCATCGCTATTTCCTCTACTTCGCGCTGATTTTTCTCGTCTTCCTTTCACGCGATGTGTGGCACGCGTTATGGTTCACAGATCCAAACACAGGCGCGCAGCATTTCGGAATCGGACTCGGCACACTCATCCTCGCTGCCAATGTGATTCTCCTCGGCGGCTACACGTTCGGTTGCCATTCGCTGCGCCATCTCGTTGGAGGATATCTCGACCGCCTCTCTGGCGCGCCGATTCGCAAAACTGCGTTCGACTGCGTGAGCTGCTTCAATCGCGGTCACATGCGCTGGGCATGGTGCAGTCTGGTGATGGTCGCGTTCTGCGACATCTACATTCGAATGCTCTCGATGGGGATCTGGCACGACTGGAGAATTTTGTAGGTGGCCGATTACGAGACGCTGTCGCACGACGTTTTAGTCGTCGGTGCGGGCGGCGCGGGACTCAGAGCAGCAATCGAAGCGGCAAATTCCGGCGCACGCGTCGGACTCGTCTGCAAGTCTCTACTCGGCAAAGCGCATACGGTGATGGCTGAAGGTGGAGTCGCCGCCGCACTCGCAAACGTTGACGATCGCGACAACTGGCGAGTCCATTTCGCCGACACGATGCGCGGCGGCCAGTATCTCAACAATTGGAGAATGGCCGAGCTGCACGCCAAGGAGGCGCCCGACAGAGTTCGCGAGCTGGAGGCGTGGGGTGCTGTATTCGATCGCACGCCCGACGGTCGCATCCTTCAGCGCAATTTCGGCGGCCACAAATATCCGCGACTCGCGCACGTCGGAGATCGCACTGGTCTCGAGATGATTCGGACGCTTCAGGATCACGCAATTCATCTCGGAATCGACGTCCACATGGAGTGCACCGTCGTCACGCTCCTCAAAGACGGCGATCGGATTGCCGGAGCATTTGCTTACGATCGAGAGCGTGGCCGATTCAAGGTCTTCGACGCTCGCGCGGTGGTTCTCGCGACGGGCGGCATTGGTCGCGCGTTCACGATCACCAGCAACAGCTGGGAGTACACGGGCGACGGTCAATCACTCGCGTATCGCGCCGGTGCTGCGCTTCAGGACATGGAATTCGTGCAGTTTCACCCGACAGGAATGGTATGGCCGCCGAGCGTGCGCGGAATTCTCGTGACGGAAGGTGTGCGCGGCGAGGGTGGAATTCTCGTGAATCGTGAAGGGCGACGCTTCATGTTCGACGAGATTCCCGAGAACTATCGCAGTCAAACGGCGGACGACGAAGAAGAGGGATGGCGATACGTTCAGGGCGACAAAAATGCACGTCGACCGCCTGAGCTGCTGACCCGCGATCACGTTGCGCGCGCCATCATGCGCGAGGTTCGCGAAGGCCGCGGCAGTCCGCACGGCGGAGTTTTTCTCGACATCTCCTGGATCAAGTCGAAAATCTCGAACGCGCCGGAGCACATTCGAAAAAAACTTCCGAGCATGTACCATCAATTCAAGCAGCTCGCGGACATCGACATTACCGCGGAGCCGATGGAGGTTGGGCCGACGACCCATTACATGATGGGCGGTATTCGCGTTGACGGCGACACGCAGATGTCGACTCTTCCGGGCTTATTCGCCGCGGGAGAATCGGCTGCAGGACTTCATGGCGCAAACCGACTCGGCGGAAACTCGTTGTCCGATCTTCTTGTTTTCGGAAAACGCGCCGGGGAATACGCGGCCAAATACGCTGCAGACACGACGCCGGCGAAAATTCCACTGGATCAAGTCGAGTCCGCGGCTCGTGCGTCACTCGAGCCATTCGAGCGCGCTGCGTCCGAAAAATCCGCAGAAGGTCCGTATCAGGTTCAGCATGCTCTCCAGGAAATGATGCAGGAGCTAGTCGGCATCGTGCGGCGAGAGGATGAGATGCGACGCGCGCTCGAGGGCATCGAGACTCTCAAGACGCGCGCAAAACGAGTGAGCGTTACCGGCAATCGAGAATACAATCCGGGTTGGCATACTGCGCTCGATCTAGAGAATCTTCTTACAGTATCAGAAGCAATTACACGTTCGGCGCTGGAGAGACAGGAAAGCCGAGGGGGACATTTCAGAGACGATTACCCTGAAAAGAGTCCGGACGGTGGAACCTTCAACACCGTCGTTAATCGCGGACCCGATGGAAAGATGGCTGTGAGTCGCGTTCCGGTTCAGCCTATGCGTGACGATTTGAAGCAGATCATCGAGGAGAACAAGTGACGGCAGTCTCGCGCGACATCGTCGCCAGTGGTCAGCGCGCAGCCGAACGGAGCAATCAGAGCGCTGGTGGCGAGTCGAAGAGTGCGACGTTCCGCGTCTGGCGAGGCGATGCATCCGGCGGTGCGTTCGCGGATTACTCGACGTCGGTGTCCGAGGGAATGGTCGTGCTCGACGCGATTCATCAAATACAATCGGAGAGCGCGAACGATCTCGCCGTCAGATGGAATTGCAAGGCGGGGAAATGCGGCTCGTGCTCGGCGGAAGTGAACGGCATGCCCAAGCTCATGTGCATGACCCGGCTCAGCGATCTCGATCTCACGAAGCCTGTGACCGTCGAGCCGATGCGCGCTTTTCCTCCTGTGCGCGATCTCGTAACGGACGTGTCGTGGAACTTCGAACAGAAGAAGAGGATCAGAAAGTTCAAGCCGCGACCACCTGATGCGCCGGACGGCACATGGCGGATGGGGCAAGCGGACGTAGACCGTGTTCAGGAATTCAGGAAATGCATCGAGTGCTTTCTCTGCCAGGACGTCTGCCATGTTCTGCGTGATCACCAGAAATTCGACAGCTTCATCGGCCCGCGTTTTCTCGTCCATGTCGCGGCGCTGGAGATGCATCCACTCGATGTGGAAAACCGCACGGAGCAGCTGCGTGAAGCTCATGGCATCGGCTATTGCAACATCACGAAGTGTTGCACCAAAGTGTGTCCAGAGAGCATAACGATCACCGATAATGCGATCATTCCATTGAAGGAGCGCGTTGTGGATGAGCACTACGATCCGCTGAACGCGCTCGTGCGACTGTTCCGGAGGAAAACATGACGGGCACAGAGCACGACGATCTCGAGCTTAAGCCGATTTCACGCGACGCAATTCCTCGCGCGATTCTGAAGGCAGAGCGCTACCGACTGCTCAATCAATCGTGGGCGGCGGAAAGTATCTGTCTCGACATTCTCGAGATCGATCCGGACAACCAGCAGGTGCTGGTTATGCTCGTCCTCGCGCTGACTGATCTCCACAGCGGCGTGGCGGCGTCGGGAGTAAAGCGCGCGAAGGAATATCTGGCGCGCATTCGCGACGATTATCAGCGAACGTACTATTCCGGAATGATTGCTGAGCGGCGTGGACAGGCGCTGCTTGCAAGCGGCGGAATGGGATCAGGTGGAATGGCGTATGAGTCGCTTCGCGAGGCGATGGAGTGGTATGCGAAGGCCGAAGCTATCAGGCCGCCGGGGAATGACGATGCGATCCTCAGGTGGAACACGTGCGTGCGCGTGCTGAGTGGGAACAGCCATCTCGCTCCCGCAGCCGACACAGGATACGAGCCCGTTTTCGAGGACTAGCTCGAACGTAGTGGGCCCGCGACGTGCACAGTTGAGCCGTGTGAAAACACAACTTCTTGGTCTTTGCCTGGTACTCGGCGCGTGCACCGGCGGCGACACGACTGGCGTTGACATCACGCCTCCAGAGATCAGCCTCGGCGTGCAGGAAGTCGCTGCCGGATTCTCAAATCCGCTTTTCGTGATTTCACCGCCCGGCGACTCACGACTCTTTGTCGTCGAGCAGGACGGTCGGATCAAGATCATCAAGAACGGACAGGTGCTCTCGACACCGTTTCTCGATATAACATCGCGCATCTCGAGCGGAGGCGAACGCGGATTGTTGAGCGTTGCATTCCATCCATCGTATGCGACGAACGGATTTCTCTATGTGAACTTCACGGACCCTGCAGGCAACACGCGCGTCGAGCGTTTCACCGTGTCATCGAATCCGGACATTGCAAACGCATCGTCATCAAAGCTGATCCTCACGGTCACTCAGCCCTTCGGAAATCACAATGGAGGGCTCAACGTCTTCGGTCCCGACGGAATGCTTTACATCGGACTCGGCGATGGCGGAAGCGGAGGCGATCCGCAGGGCAACGGTCAAAAGCTGAGCACTCTCCTCGGAAAAATCCTTCGCATCGACGTCGACCACGGAGATCCGTATGCAATACCTGCGGATAATCCCTTCGTGGGTCGTTCGGGCGCACTCGGAGAAATCTGGGCGTATGGTTTGCGCAATCCGTGGCGATTTGCATTCGACAAGCTCGGCGGATTGCTCTATGTGGCTGACGTCGGGCAAGACCGGTTCGAGGAAGTTGACGTCGTCCCGTCGAATACAGCAGGCGTGAACTATGGTTGGAACATCATGGAAGGATCGACCTGCTTCGTCACGACGTCGTGCAATCAGGCGGGGCTCGAGCTGCCCGCGCTCGTGTACGATCATTCGAACGGCGAATGCTCGATTACAGGCGGGTATGTCTATCGCGGCTCGATCATCACGGACCTCATCGGGCACTATTTCTACTCGGATTATTGCGCCGGCTTTCTCAAGAGCTTTCGATATCAGAATGGAAGAGCGACTGAGCTGCGAACGTACACGATTGGGAACGTGGGATCGATAACGTCGTTCGGGCAGGACGCTTCCGGAGAATTGTACATGACGTCATCGAATGGAAAAGTCTACCGGATAATTCCAACTGGTTAAAATCGTAATCTCTCCGGGTTGGCGTTATGATTTCCGCACATAAGTGGTGGTGTAAGTGACGGCAAATCTGCGCGATCAGCTCCAGCAATTACTCGGATCGACGTACACTATCGAGCGCGAGCTCGGCGGCGGTGGAATGTCGCGGGTGTTCATTGCGACCGAGACCGCGCTCGGCAGAAAAGTCGTTGTGAAGGTGCTCCCGCCGGAGGTTGCTGCTGGCGTAAAGGTCGAGCGCTTCAAGCGCGAGATTCAATTTCTCGCGCGACTGCATCACCCTCACATTGTGCCGCTGCTCGCAGCCGGCGGCGATGGCGTCCTCTCCTACTATGTAATGCCGTTCATGCAGGGAGAGTCGTTGCGTGCGCGACTTCTGCGGCGGGGAATACTTCCAACCGGCGAGGCAGTTCGCACGCTGAGAGAAGTTGCATCTGCGCTTTCGTTTGCTCACCAGAATGCAATTGTCCATCGCGATATAAAGCCCGACAACGTGCTGCTTGTTTCCGGCTCGGCGATGGTAAGCGACTTCGGAGTTGCAAAGGCGCTGTCGGTTTCCACGGGAGACGGCGATCCAAATGCGCTGACTTCACTCGGGGTTGCTCTTGGTACGCCGAGCTACATCGCGCCTGAGCAAGCGACGGCTGATCCGACGACGGATCATCGGGCCGATCTTTACTCGTTCGGCGCGATGGCGTACGAATTGTTGAGCGGCAAGACCCCATTCTCCGCGAAAACGCCGACGGCGATGCTCGCAGCGCACATCAGCGAGCAACCGACTCCGCTAATCACGCGGCGACCCGACGTTCCTCCTGCACTCGCGAGTCTCGTGATGCAGTGCCTGGAGAAATCTGCGGATAGGCGGCCACAGACGGCTGACGAGATCATGAAAATGCTCGACGAAGTCGTTTTGACACGCGACGATGCTCGCACGCCGACCGACGAGCGCGATTCGTACAACGCTCCTGTCGTTGAGCCGATACAGACGCGACAAGTTGTTCAGCAGGGGCGTAGCTCGTCCACGAAGCGTAATGTGACGATCGCTGTCGCGGCTGTGATAGTTGTCATGGGGGCGATCATCGGGCGCACGCTCGCCGGACGACGCTCTCATGCAACTTCCACCGACGTTCCGCCTGCGGCGCCGGCGGCGAAATCGATCGCGGTGCTTCCGCTCGCAAACGTGAACGCCGATCCCGCGAACGAATATTTGTCCGACGGGTTGAGTGACGAGATCATGGGTGCGCTCGGCAAAGTCCCAGGCTTGCGTGTGGCATCGCGCACATCAGCATTCGCCTTCAAGGGCAAGACGCTCGACGCGCGGGAGATCGGAAAGCGCCTCAACGTCACAACACTTCTCGAAGGCTCGATGCGACGAGACGGCGATCAGCTTCGAGTGAACGTTCAGCTGACAAACGTCGCCGACAATCTCGCGCTCTGGACCGGTAAGTATCGGCTCCGCATGAAGGATGTTTTTTCGGTGCAGGACAGCATCTCGGAGGCGATCGTCGCCGCGCTCGTCGGCAAGTTGTCGGGAGAAGACTCGGCGCGAATGACGAGGAAGGGAACGGAACAGGTCGACGCGTACGATCTCTACCTGAAGGGCAGGTTCTTCGTCAACAAAAACGCCGAGCCGGACATCAGAACGGGACTCGGCTACTATGACCAGGCCCTGGCCCTCGATCCGAAGTTTGCGCGTGCCTCGGCTGGAGTCGCGTATGGCTGGATTGCCCTCGCGGACGATTACGTTGCGCCGAAAGACGCGTATCCTCGGGCAAAAAATGCTGCGCTCACGGCGCTTCGTCTCGATTCGACGCTTGCCGACGCGGAGGCCGCACTCGGTGCTGTGAGTCTATGGTACGATTGGAACGCGAAGGCAGCGGCGCGTGAGCTGACCGGAGCAATGCGTCTCGATTCCACTGACGTGTATCCCTACAGGTATTACGGAAATCTCTTGAAGGCGACCGGCCGGTTCGATTCTGCGCTCGCGGTCATTCAGCGCGCGCAGGTGCTGGAGCCATTATCCGCCGGGCGCGCGAATTCCGTCGCGCTGATGTACATCACGCTAGGCCGATATGACGATGCAATAGCGCAAGCGAAGAGAGCCTTGGAGATAGATGCGAGCTACGCTGACGCACACCTGGCGATTGGAAATGCTTTGCTCGCGAAGGGAAAGCCCTCTCTTGCGGTTGTCGAATTGAGTCGCGCGCCAAAGATGGGGAATCGCATGCGGTCGGGAGTCGCGATGGCAGAAGCCGCGCTTGGCCATCGCGACAGGGCTTTGGGAATCGTTCATATTCTCGAGACAGAGTCGCAACAGCACTACATCGGGCCGGAAAACATCGCCGCGGTCTACGTGGCGCTCGGCGACAAAGACAGCGCGTTCACCTGGCTCGAGAAAGCATATCAGGCGCGGTCTGCCTACATGGCACTCCTCAGATCCGACCGTCGCTGGGATCCCATTCGCGGTGACCCGAGATTCGCGGCACTCGTCAAGAAAGTAGGACTCTAAACAACGACTTCGGATTTCGGACTGCGGACTCCGAAGAATTTCGTGGCGTCGGGGGCGCAATGATTTTATCGTTGTGCCCCGCGAGCATTCCCCGCAGTAACGACGGTTATGACACAACGATTTCGTTTTCTCTTTTTCTTTCTTCTCTCTCTTTCACTCCTCGCCGGAGCTTCGGCTGTCGCGCAAACTCCTGCCGAAGGCCGAGCGTTGTGGGTGACGCGCTTCGATTACGACTCCGAAGCGAAGATCACCTACATCATGGAGACGGCGGCTCGCGCTCACTTCAACATCATCTACTTCCAGGCGCGCGCCGCTGGTGACGCGTACTATCGCTCGAAAATCGAGCCGTGCGCGGTTCTTCTGTGCGGCAAGCTTGGCGGGACGCCATCGTATGATCCTCTCGAGGTTGCAGTTCGCGAAGGGCATCGCCGAGGACTTCAGGTCCATGCGTACATAAATGCGCTGAGCGGCCGTCCCGCGGGAATCGAAGGTCAATGTCGTCCGATGCCCGAGCCATCGCC
>JBGQKT010000070.1:0-14526 GCA_041499635.1 Gemmatimonadaceae bacterium | reverse complement strand
TGTTTCAGGGAAATCCGTTGAGTGACACGGCAGTCTTCAAGCCGTTCCGCACCGGCATCAACGCTTCATTCTCCGTCAACAATCAATCGGGAATCTTTGCAGCGATTTCCAGAATCTTCGGCAAGGCTGTGCCGAACGGAACGCCGCAGGTGGAAACTCTGCAGCCTGGCTCCGGGGACGCTGCAGCTCAGCAATTTGCGTCCACTCCGATTGCGGGAACGTCGGTTCGCAATCAGCAATACGCGCTGCCGAACACCCGAGGGTGGCAGGCCACATTTTCCTATTCGGAGTTTCGACAGCGCGCGCCAACGGGCAGCGGGCAGGTCATTCAGCAGGATCCTCGTACGCTCTGTGTCAGCCTGCAGAACGTCAGTCCGCTCCTGTACGAGCAGTGCATCCTGCAACAAAGTCAGAATCCTATTGGCGCGACTCCGATCGGCGTGCTCACCGCGGGTACTCCATTCATCAGACAGCCTCCGCGGCAATACATCAACTCGCAGATGAGCTTCCACCTCACGCCCAAATGGTCGGCGCAATGGGGCACGAACTACGATTTCAACGCGCACCAGTTCGGAAGTCAGTCGGTGACTCTGCAACGTGAGCTTCACGACTGGCGCTCGATCTTTGCCTTCACCCGTGGCCCCAACGGCAATTTCGCGTTCAATTTCTTCATCGCGCTGAATGCGGATCCGGACATCAAGTTCAACTACGACAAGGCAACTTACGGGCACCAGGGTCAATAATTCTTGAGCGCCGCGCGGACGCTTCACATCACTAACGGAGACTCTGCTGCAGGTACAATGAACGAGGCCCGCATGATTGGAGACATCCTGCCGTGGCGCGATGTTCTTCATGACGGTCCCATTCCCGGCGGACTTTCGCTTGCGCAGCTTGGCCCGGTGAGGGCCCGCTTTCTCTCGCAGGTTGGCTGGGACGACGAAGCTCGACTCCTTCATGCATTCAAGGCGCGCGATGATGTCGTCGAGCGATACGACGAGTACGAAAATGTCGTTCTGTGGTTCGAATGGGATCTGTACGACCAGCTTCAGCTTCTTCAGCTCGTCGATTTCTTTGCCGGCAAGCTCGGTACGCGCGAAGCTCCGCTCAGGCTCGAGATCGTCTCGGTGGCGGGCTACCTTGGAAATCTTGCCGCGGAAAAATTCCCCGAGCTTTACGCAAAGCGAAAACCGGTCAGTGTTGCGACGCTATCGCTGGGACAGAAAGCATGGCGAGCGATAACATCGTCGGAGCCTGACAACGTCGAGGCACTTCTCAAGACTGACACGTCCGCTCTTCCATTTCTCGCGGACGCATTGGAGAGATTTCTCGAGGAGCTGCCATGGACGAGCGACGGTCTTGCTCGCTCCGAGCGACAACTGATGGAAGGTATCTCGAACGGAGCGTCGAGCTTCGGCGAAGTTTTTCAATACGCGACGAAGCAGGAGGAACGGATTTATTGCGGTGATGCGAGCGCTGCGCTTTACCTCGATAGACTCTCGCGAGGGCAAACACCACTCGTGCTGTTATCTGATGCGAAGTTTTCACTGACAGATGCTGGACGAGCCGTGGTGCGTGGAGATGAAGATTGGATCGCGCTCGGTGGAAGCGATCGATGGCTCGGTGGGATTCATCTCGAGGGTGCGACTGCCAGGTGGAGATGGGACTCGGCGAGCCGGCGCTCGGTCGCAAGCCCATGAGTCCTGTGGACATGATGAGAATGGTCCGTCTCGACGGCAACGGGTTGGCGCTCGAGCAGGTTCGCCTGGTGGCGAATGGGAAAGCGCAGGTCGAGCTTGCCGAAGACGCCCGGGCGCGAATGCTCAACACCTGCGAAGTGGTTGCAGGGATTGTCGAGCGAGGAGACGTCGTCTACGGAGTGACCACCGGATTCGGAAAGCTTTCCGAAGTCGCGATTCCTCACGATCAACTCTCGGAGCTGCAGGTCAATCTCGTGCGGAGCCATTCCGCCGGAGTAGGCGCGCCGCTCCCCGAGCGCGAGGTCAGAGCGATGATGCTGCTTCGCGCAAACGTTCTCGCGAAAGGATTTTCGGGTGCTCGTCCCGACCTCGTCGATCTTCTGATAGGAATGTTGAATGCGGGACTCTTTCCCACTGTGCCGGAGCAGGGAAGTGTAGGCGCAAGCGGCGACCTCGCTCCGCTCGCCGCGCTTGGCGTTTCTCTCATCGGCGAGGGAGAGCTGAATCACGGAAACGATTCGGGGCCGGCACTCGACATGCTTCGTAGCGCTGGGCTGGAGCCGGTGAAGCTCGGACCGAAGGAAGGGATCACTCTCATCAACGGCACGCAGGCGCACACCGCGATTGCAGCGCTCACCGCCAGTGACGCGCGAACCATTTGGCACACCGCCCACGTTGCGGGCGCAATGTCGCTCGAAGCCTTGCTCGGCACACCTACCCCGTTCGACGCGCGCATTCACGAAGCGCGAGGACAAAGGGGTCAGACGCGATCTGCGGAATTGCTTCGCGATCTCCTCGAAGACAGCGAGCTCAGGGAATCCCACCGTTATGGGGATCCGCGAGTACAGGATCCCTATTCACTGCGATGCATGCCGCAAGTGCACGGTCCGGTGCTCGACGCGCTCGAGTGGATCGAAGGCACGATTGGCCGAGAGCTCAATGCTGCTACCGACAATCCGCTGGTGTTCGAGAACGGTGACGTTGTAAGCGGGGGAAATTTTCACGGGCTCGCGGTCGGTAACGCGCTCGACTTACTCGCCATCGTGATGACGAATGTTGCGACAATGTCCGAGCGTCGCATCGACCGTCTCGTGAATCCCGATTTCAATCAGGGGCTGCCTGCATTTCTGAGCGCGCATCCGGGACTTCATTCAGGATTCATGATGGCGCAGGTCACAGGCGCCGCGCTGGCGAGTGAATGCAAGCTGTTATCGCACCCAGCGAGCGTAGACACGATTCCGACCGACGGAAATCGCGAGGACGTCGTACCGATGTCGATGGGCGCTGCATGGAAAGCGCGCCGAGTGGTCGCGAACGTGCAACGCGTTTTGGCGATAGAGTTAATGTGCGCCGCGCAGGGCCTCGACTATCGTGCTCCACTCAAGCCTGGCCGTGGTGCTCGTCGTGCGCATCAGCTCGTACGATCGATGGTCCGGCCGCTCGAAGCTGACAGGGTTTTGACGCCTGACATCGAGATGCTTGCCGAAGCCGTGGCGAGTGGGAAATTCGGGGAAGAGATGGTCTCATGACTGACGTGATGCGCGGCACTGTCGAAAAAGTGGCGGCTGCTCCGGCACGTGGGCCTGTGCGCGCACCTCGGGGCAATGCGATCACCTGCCGCGGTTGGCAGCAGGAGGCAGCGCTCAGAATGTTGATGAACAATCTCGATCCCGATGTCGCCGAACGCCCGGAGGATCTCGTTGTTTACGGGGGAACGGGAAAAGCCGCGCGCAATTGGGAATCGTTCGACGCGATCGTGCGTGAGCTTCGCGTGCTCGCCGATGATGAGACGCTTCTCGTGCAGAGTGGCAAACCCGTCGGCGTGTTCCGAACTCACAAGAGCGCGCCGAGGGTGCTGATCGCAAACAGCAATCTCGTTGGTCGCTGGGCGACATGGGAAAAATTCCGCGAGCTCGAGCGCATGGGCCTGATCATGTACGGTCAAATGACCGCGGGCTCGTGGATTTACATCGGCTCGCAGGGAATCGTGCAGGGAACGTATGAGACGTTCGGCTCGGTTGCGCGCAAACATTTCGGCGGATCACTCGCCGGCCGTTTCGTACTGACCTCCGGCCTTGGCGGAATGGGAGGCGCCCAACCTCTCGCGGCAACAATGAACGGCGCGGTGATGCTCGCAGTCGAAGTCGACGAATCGCGAATCGACAAGAGACTTGCGATTGGATACTGCGATCGAAAAACGTCGAGCATCGACGAAGCGCTCATCTGGATCGACGAAGCTCGCGTTACTGGAACGCCATTGTCGGTTGGATTGGTTGGCAATGCTGCTGACGTTCTTCCGCAGCTCGCGTCGCGTGGAATCGTGCCCGACGTACTTACGGATCAGACGAGCGCACACGACATGTTGAACGGATACGTCCCTGCGGGGATGCCGCTCAACGAAGCGCTTGCGCTCCGCGCGGCCGATCCCGATCGATATGTGAAATTGTCGACTGCTTCCGCTGTCGTGCATGTCCAAGCGATGCTGGAGCTGCAAAGAATGGGAGCGATTGCTTTCGATTATGGGAACAACGTTCGGACAGTCGCGTTCGACGCCGGCGTGAAAAACGCATTCGACATCCCCGGCTTCGTTCCCGAATACATTCGGCCGTTGTTCTGCGAGGGGCGAGGTCCTTTCCGCTGGGTGGCACTCTCGGGAGATCCGCGCGATATCGCGCGCACCGACGACCTCGTGCTCGAGCTTTTTCCGGAGAATGAGCACCTGCGACGCTGGATCACGCTCGCTCGCGAGAGAATCGCGTTTCAGGGTTTACCAGCACGAATTTGCTGGCTCGGTCAGGGTGAGCGTGCAAAATTCGGCGTGGCGATCAACGATCTCGTTGCATCAGGTGAGATCTCAGCGCCAATCGTGATCGGCCGCGATCACCTCGATACGGGGAGTGTTGCATCTCCCTTTCGCGAAACGGAGGCGATGCGCGACGGCAGCGATGCAATTGCCGACTGGCCGATTCTCAACGCGATGCTGAATGTTGCAAGTGGCGCATCGTGGGTTTCGTTCCACCACGGAGGCGGGGTAGGAATCGGGAATTCTCTTCACGCGGGGCAGGTAATTGTGGCAGATGGAACTCCCGAAATGCGCGTTCGTCTCGAGCGCGTACTGACGAACGATCCCGGAATCGGTGTCGCGCGACACGCCGATGCGGGATACGAAACCGCGGTCGCGGCCGCCGAGGCACACGGAATCCATATTCCACTCGGACGGTAGATGCTGTCGAGCAAGTTCCGTCCCTGGCACGTACCAGTGTTCCTCGCGAAGTACGCGTACCTCTCGGCCATTCGAAAGCCGATACTCGTTCACTTCGAGGTCACTCTTCGCTGCAACGCCCGCTGCTCGTTCTGCGATTACTGGAAGACTGACGCGTCAGCGCGCGTGACTGAGCTAAAGAGTTTTGCGGACGCCGCGCGGTTCTTCAATCCGATGATGATCACGTACACCGGCGGTGAGCCGATGATGCGACGCGATCTCGAAGAAATCGTCTCCGCTGTCAACGGTGCGGTTCGCGTGAAATTGTCCTCACTGCTCACGCATGGCGGAATGTTGACGCTCGAGCGCGCGCGATCGCTATGGAAGGCGGGCATCGACCAGTTCAACATCTCATTGGATTACCTCGATGACCGGCACGACCTTGCACGCGGAATTCCTGGTCTTACCAGGAAAATCTTCGACGTCATACCTGGAATGCGCACGATCGGAATCGACAGTGTGCGATTCAACACTGTGATCAAGGAATCGAATCTCGATCAGATTCTTCCCATTGCCGAGCGAGCGAGAGAGCTGGGCTGTGGAGTGAACTTCAGCTCGTACAGCGATTCGAAAAATGGGAACCGCGACGGAATCATCAGCGATACTAACTTCGACGAGCTTGCCGCTGTTACGGCGCAGCTCCTCGAGTTCAAGAAACGCCATCGTGGCGTGATCTCGAACTCGGATTATTACCTCGAAAACATTCCGCGATACGTTCGCGGCGAAATGAAAGAGCCGTGCCGCTCGGGAATTCGAACGATACACGTCAATCCAATGGGACATGTGAAGCGGTGTCCTGATTTTCCGACTGATTTTCACTGGACTGAATTTCGAAAATACAAGCCAATCGATTGCAATGCGTGCTACTACGCGTGTCGAGGAGAGGCGCAAGCACCGTTGCGGCTGTCGCGCATTCGGGATGTGATGGCGTGACAACAGCAAAAGCAACAGAAAAGATCCGAGATACCAAATCGGACAGAGACCAGATGCCGGACTCACTACCCAATGACCTTTCGAATCACCCCTTAGCATGTCCTCCAAGGAGAAAGCTTAGAGCAAGCCTCGAAAGGTCCTCCAGTCGTCTGTCCGGTATCCGGCATCCGTCGGACTTGGTATCTCGGATCTCTTCTTTTGACTTTCCGCAATCCGCGGTTAGTCCGCAGTCCGCAGTTCACAATAAGTCATCATGATCCTCTTTCTCAACGCATCTCAAGTCGCTACATGCGCGGGGCCAGGACGGGCGCGTAAAGGCGCTGAGATGTCTGACGCCGGCATCCAGAAGGGATGGGCGATCGGTGTGGAGGGAGAGCGCATCGCTGCGGTGGGAGCGCAGGATGAGCTCCGTACCCAGTTCCCCGATGCGCGCGAGATCGATTGCACCGGAACCGTCATCACACCCGGCTTGGTCGATTCGCACACTCACGCAGTGTTTGGTCGCGCGCGATACGAGGAGCAGGAGCTTCGAGCCGCGGGTGCGTCATACATGGAGATCGCGCGCGGAGGCGGCGGAATACACGCGTCGGTCGCTGACTTTAGAACGCGAAACGAAGACGAGCTCTTCGAGCTCACTCTGAAACGCATCGAGCGTCTCGCGAGCTATGGCTCGACTACAATCGAGGTGAAATCCGGCTACGGACTATCTCTCGACGATGAGCTGAAGGCGCTGCGCGTAATCGCCCGTGTCGCGGGCGCCACGCCGGTACGAATCGTCGCAACGTGGCTGGGCGCTCACGAAATCCCGCTCGAGTTTCGCGAGCGTCCCCGCGGACGTGTTGAATACATCAAGCTCCTTATCGAGGAAATTCTTCCACGAGTGCGAGATGAGAAGCTCGCAGCGTTTGCCGACGTTTTTTGTGAGCCCGGCGTTTTTACACTCGAGGAGAGCAGAAGCATTCTCCATGCGTCACGCGTAGCTGGTCTTGGCATCAAGCTTCACGCGGACGAGCTCGAGCCCGCAGGTGGTGCAGAGCTAGCAGCTGAGCTGCGCGCCGTGTCGGCCGATCACCTCGGCGCAATCTCGGACCACGGAGTTCGCGCTCTCGCCGGATCCGCGACGATTGCAACCTTGCTTCCAGGGACGATGTTTTTTCTTGGACGCGCGAAGCAAGCGCCCGCTCGCGCATTGATCGACGCGGGGGCGGCGGTTGCGCTCGCCACCGATTTCAATCCCGGAACGTCGCCAACTGTCAATTTCCCTCTCATTCTCACGCTCGGCGTGAGTCAGCTACGAATGAGTGCCAGCGAATCGATCGTCGCTGCGACAGTCAACGGTGCGGCGGCACTCGCACTCGCCGAAACAACTGGCCAGCTCGCTCCGGGCTACTCTGCTGACATCGCGCAATGGGAGGCCGACGATATTCGTGAGATACCGTATTGGTATGGTGATCGTCGTTGTAGGGCGACGTGGGCGCGAGGAAAAGCTTGTCTCGCTCGCGAGTGAACCGATATGTTGCATCCTGGCCGACCCTTCCTCCGACGAAGACAATCAAAAGCATTATTTAAGAGACTAGATGTCCAATATCGCAAAGCTCAAGAAGAAAGCCGCTGAGTTCGAGCAGAAGAAGCAGTACGACAAGGCACTCGAGCTATACCAGCAGGTGCTCGACTTCTCGCGCGCGAGCGACGAAGAGCGCGATGTGCCGCTGTACAATCGAGTCGGCGATCTTCACTTCCGCCTCGGCAACAGCGAGGAGGCGATCATCTATTACGAAAAAGCAGTCGACCTCTACGCAGAGGGCGGCTTTTTCAACAACGCGATCGCTCTCTGCAACAAGATTCTGCGCTATTCCCCGAATAGAAGCAGCGCGTATTACAAGCTCGGGCTGATCAGCGCGAAGAAAGGGTTCAACAGCGACGCCAAGCAGAATTTTCTGGAATATGCTGACCGAATGCAAAAGGTCGGTAAGCTCGACGAGGCATTCCGCGCACTGAAAGAATTCGCCGACCTTTGCCCGGGCCAGGACGACGTGCGCCTCATGCTCGCTGAGCAGCTAGCGCGCGCCGACAGAAAGCCGGAAGCGCTCGAGCAGCTTCAGCTCTTGTATGACACTCTCGATGCCGAAGGCCGGTCGACCGAGGCTGCCGCGGCAGTCGAGCGAATGAAGGCGATCGATCCCGGATTCACTCCGAAGAAATCGATCACTCCGCGTCAGCGAAAGAAGGACAGTCTCGTCTTTCTCGATTTGGGATACGACGATGGTTTTCCTTCCGAGCCAGCGGCAAAATCAAAGGAGACTGCCGAGGCCGCCGCGCCGGAAGGTCTCGAGCTCACGAGCATGGCGGATGATGGACCATCGCCTCGCGCTGAAGAGTCGCCTCAGTTTATCGAGCCGCCGCCGCCGCAGGTCGAAGAGGAAGCTAAGGTCGCACCTCTCGAGCTTGCCCCGCTCGTCGACGGGCCAGTGAAGGAGCCAGAGCCCGCGCCCGCTCCCGAGCCTGAAGTTGTCGCCGAAGCCGCTATGGATGATGCAGCCGTTCCCGTGCTCAACGAAACGGCGCTGAATGATCCGCTTGCAGGCCTCGACGTGATTTCGATTCCGAGCGAGGTTGACACCGAGCCGGTCGCTGTAGAGACACCTTCACCTGCTGCCGCTGAAGTGTTTCCCGACGGCGCCACATCGACCCGGCCTGTTTCCGGCGAATTTGTCGATCTTGCTCAATGGCTCGAGCAAACTCGGACGCCCCAGTCAACACGAATGGTCGCGCACGACGAAGAGCCGGAAGACAATCAGCAGAAAGATTTCGCCGAGATGCTGGAGAAGTTCAAAGCCGGCGTCGCCCGCAGCGTAGACGATACTGATTTCGACAGTCATTACGACCTGGGAATCGCGTTCCGCGAGATGGGTCTCATCGATGAAGCGATCAACGCTTTTCAGAAGGCAACTCGCGGGAGCGGCTTTCGAGTGCGCGCATCCGAGGCTCTCGCGGAATGCTTTCTTGAAAAGGGGCAGCCTGGTGTCGCGGCGACGATCCTCGACCGCGTGGTGGCTGAAAAGAATCTCGATGACGACGCGCTCGTCGGTGTGTTTTATCTTCTTGGAAGAACAGCCGAGGAATTGGACAAGCCCGATGAAGCAGCGAACTACTACCAGCGCGTGATTGCCGTGAACATGAGCTTTCGCGATGCGGCTCGCAGGCTGGCCCTATTGTCAAAAGCAGCGAAATGACGGCGGTGGGCGCATCGCGCGCGGCTGAAGGAAGGACCATGCAGGCGTCGGCCGCGTCGCTACAGCGTGTTCAAGCCTCTGTTCGCGAACGGCTCGATGAAGTGACGGCAGAAATGTGGCGCGTCGTCGCGACCGATGCTCCAATGGTCGCGCAGATGAGCGCGCATCTCATGGCTATGCGCGGGAAAATGTTTCGGCCGACGCTCGTCTTGTTGGCGAGCTCCGCGGACGATCATCCTGAGCCGAATGCAATTCCGCTTGCCGCCGCCATCGAGCTCATTCACCTCGCAACGCTCGTTCACGACGACGCGATCGATCACTCCGTGTTGCGCCGTGGAATGCCGACGCTGAATTCTCTTTTCAGCCACCAGATCTCCGTGATCATGGGAGATTTCCTTTATTCGACAGCGTTGACACGGCTCGTCTCAGTAGGAAATCTCGGCGCGCTCGAAGCGTTGACCCGCGCATCGACCGATATGACAATCGGTGAGCTGAGGCAGCTTGCGGTCGTATCGCCGCTCGAGTTTTCCGAGGACGATTACTTCACGCTCATCCGATCGAAAACGGCGTCGCTTATTTCAGCGGCATGCGAAATCGGGGCGCTTTGCGGTGCGAACGAACACCGTCGTACTCTCGCGAAATACGGTGAGGAGCTCGGCATGACGTTTC
This sequence comes from Gemmatimonadaceae bacterium, assembly GCA_041499635.1. GTDB lineage: Bacteria > Gemmatimonadota > Gemmatimonadetes > Gemmatimonadales > Gemmatimonadaceae > UBA4720. The sequence goes on along the minus strand of JBGQKT010000070.1, from coordinate 4,732 downwards.
AGATTACCGATGACTTGATCGATTACACCGAAGCTGCGTCGACGACAGGAAAGCCGACCGGCATTGACCTTCGTGAGCACAAGGTCACGCTGCCGTTGATCGCTGCGATGGGTACGATGTCGGCGCCGGAAAGACGGAAGGTCGAGGCACTATTCGACGCCGATGTTCCCGGCGACAAGCTGATTGCCGAGGTCATCGAGATAGTCAAAATGAACGGTGGTCTCGAATACGCCCGCGCGGCAGCGTCGAAGTACGCCGCGCTTGCTGAAAAAACGTTGACTGCTTTGCCCGATACGGTAGCGCGGGCAGCGCTCTTCGAGTCTATTTCGTATGTAATGGAGCGACACGCATAATGCCGCCGCGCGGCGCGGGGCGGCGTGGTCCGGCGTTCTTTGGATTGGTGCTGGCGAGTGGCTTCGTTGTCGGTGGATTGCTGACGCAAGTCGCGCGCAAGTTTCTTCCGCCCGGATCGGCGAAGGAATTTTTCACGACTGGTGTAACACCATCGGTGGGTCCACTGCCGATCGATCTGGTGATACTCAAGTTCGCGCTCGGTCCGGTAGCTTTGGATGTCTCGCTTTTGAGTCTTGTGGGTGTGTTGATCGCTTATCTCGTCGCGCGCTCACTCTTCTAGGAGGAAGGAAAATGTTCGGCAACCTCGGCTTTCCCGAGATCCTGATCATCATGGTGATCGTTCTGCTTCTCTTTGGAGCGAAGCGCATTCCCGAGATCGCGGGCTCGATGGGCAAGGGAATCAAGGAATTCAAGAAGAACATCAATGACGCTACTCGCGAGATCGATCCCGATGCTCAGCGATACGAGCCGCGGCTGACACCGGCAGAGCTCGAGCAGAAACGTGCTCAGACGCCTGTCGCGGATGAAACGCCTCGGCCCGAGCCAAAACGATTGATCTGAACTGCTTAACGTAGAACCCCTCTGCTGCGGGGTTCTACGTTAAGCAGTTGTCGTTTTTATTGCGCGGGCGCACGATTGGCGGCTTGTACCTGCTTCCTACTGTCGACGATGGTCGCTGACTCTCGCAGGTTCTGAAGGAACTCGCGCACTCTCGCCTGCTGGAGCTGATTCGTCATTTGCGCGCGCTGGATGCTCTTCTGCTTTTCCCAGGTCAGGCTATCCGAGACCACGCGCTGATTCACGCGCTCGATGAAGATCGCCTCGTGAGTTTTGATCGGCGCGCTCACGGTCGTCAGCGGTAGCGAGAACGCCGCGCCAACTGCTTCGTTCAATCGCCCCATGCCTTCGGCACCGCCGACGCGCGTGAATCTGGGACTCTGAACAGCGGGGAGTCCCGCTTTCTGTCCCGCCTGCTCGAGTGACGTCTTCAGAGCATCCGCCGCGATCGCGCGCGCGCGCGGCATCAGCTTCTCGAGTTTTTTTTGCTTCGCGAGATTTGCCCGAATCTCCGGAGTTGCCTGCTCGAGCGTCGCAATTCCGCCGGGAGTGAGCGCGTCGAGTCGGCCGAGATAATATCCGTCATCCGCGTCATAGAGGTCGCTCGTCTCGCCGGGTTTTGCGCCCGAGAATGCCCACGCTCCAACACTCGGAATGAACTTTCCGTTGATCGTGAGAGCGTCGGTCTCGACTACCGTCGCCTTCTGTATTGGAATGCCAAGCGTGCGGGACGCTTCGTCGAGTTTTTCAGATTTGTCAGTCGATGCAGCAATGCGCGCAAGGTCATCTGCTTTCTTGTCGGTTACGGTCGCCGCGGAATCGCTTTGCTGAATCCTCACGAGAATGTGGTGCAGAGAAAGCGTGTCGCCTTTCCGTTCATCAACTCGAATGATGTGATACCCGAATGGACTGAGCACGGGTTGAGAGAGCTCGGCGACTTTGAGCGCGTACGCAGCAGTCTCGAACGCAGGGACGAATCGCCCCTTGGCACCCTTGCCGAGGTTTCCGCCCTGAGCGCCAGATACCGAGTCCGCTGACTCCGACTTGGCGACGTCTTCGAATTTCTCTCCCTTCAGAATCCTGTCGCGAAGGGCAAGCGCGCGATTTCGTGCAGCGGCGCTGTCCGCCGCACTGACTGTGCGAGGTATGACGATCACCGACACAGTAGCGCGCGCGGGGCGCTCGAAGTCCTTCTTGTTCTTCTCGTAGTAATCTGAAATTTCCTTCTGGGAGACAGTTACCGCTGTATCCGGCAACAGCTCCGGACGAACGGCGACGTAGGCGACCTGTGCCGTGTCGCGTGTGTCTTTCCAGATTTGCCAGAGCTGCGGATCGCTCACGTAAATGTCGCCGGCGATTTGCTCGAAAAGTTTTTCGCGCGGAATCGCATCGCGATAGTAGGCTTCGAGCTGGAGCAGCATTCCTTCCTGACGCGCGGCCGGGCTCGCGAGAAAACGCTGGTACTTCTCGGGATCGAATCGTCCATCTGTCTGCAATTCGGGACTTTGCAAAAGCTGTGGCGGCGGACTTGTTCGCGCTGCGTCGGCGATGTCTTCGTCTGTGACGGTAATTCCGCGGCGCTTGTACTCCTGTCTGAGGAGAGCATTCGAGACGAGCGACTCGAAAGCCTGATCGGAAAGGTGCTGACGATCATCGAGCGAAACTGGTCGGCCCGTTTGCTGGGTGGACTGTTGCTCGAGCTGTTGAGTCGCGTTGAACCACGTGGTGGCGAGAATCTCTTCGCCATTCACTTTTGCAACCGCGGTCGACGTGGTAACGGGCGCTCTTCCAAGAAGTCCGGAAGTTTGAACCAGCAGGAATCCACCGACAAACAGAATGACGATGAAAATCCAGATATACTTCGCGGAGCTCCGCATTTCTTGCATTACCACTTCTTAGTACTCCTGCCGGGGCATTGAACGGGGTCTTCTTATGAAAAGGTAGAGCCAAAAAAGTACCGGCTCTGCAGGCGTAAAAGCAAGCCACACACCAACTTCACATTGACGATGTTCCGTTAAACGCGGTATCTTCAGCCGTTCTGTCCCGAAGGCGGCCGGGACAGTACTCCAGCGGGGTTCATTGATGCAGAGTTCACCTCGGATTGACGAGCTGAAGCAGAAGTTCCACGAAAATCCGCGGCGCTACTTTGCGCCGCTCGCTAACGAGTATCGCAAGGCAGGCGATCCCGAACAGGCGATTGCTATTTGCCGAGCGCATCTCGCACAACAGCCGGGGCATATGAGCGGGCACGTCGTGTATGGCCAGGCATTGTATGACGCCGGACGCATCGATGAGGCGCGCGGTGTTTTTCAGCAGGCACTCGCGCTCGATCCCGAAAATCTCATCGTCCTCCGCCACCTCGGCGACATCGCGCGAAAGAAAGGCGAGGTCGAGGAAGCGCGAAGCTGGTACTCGCGCGCTCTCGATGGAGATCCGCAGGACACGGAAGTCGCTGCATATCTCGCCGAGCTGACCGAGCCGCTCGTGACCTCCGATGAGATCGCCGAGGTTGCCGTGCCAGTAATCGAGACGCCACATACAGAGCCCGACTCAGTGCCCGAGAAAATAGACTCGGCGGACGAGGTCGTTGTCTCAGAGTCGGCGTGGCCATCGTCGGATAGATTCGACATCGAGCCGGCGCTCGAGCAGACGACACCACTCGATGATAGTCCCTATCTGGATGAGGGGCTTGCAAAGGAACTTCAGGACTCGGTGCCGAGGCAACCGGATCCCGTAGCTGCCGAAGCCGCGAGCGGCCTGAATGAAACCGAGGAGGAATTGGCTGCGGCTGACATGCAGGAGGAAGGCAGCCCCACGTCCGAATGGGAGCTGACGCCGTCACCGGCGGCTCACGAACCCGAAGCTGCGACTGAGCCCGAAGCTGCGACTGAACCCGCGCCGGCCGCTGCACTCGAGCCCGCAGCCGCTGAACCTGCCGCCGAGGATCGCTCGTCGCGACACACGCCGACCTACGAGTCAACGCCCATCGTCACCCGAACTCTCGCTGAGCTTTACCTCGGGCAGGGATACATCGAGCCTGCGCTGGAGATCTATCGACAACTCGCGGAGCGCGAGCCTGACGATCCAGGTCTTCGCGCGAGAATCAGCGAGCTTTTGTCCGTCGAGGCAAAAGCCGCGTGGCCGCCAGCGGAAGCTCCCGCCGAGGAAGTCGAGCCGTACGCGGCGTCTCTGCCTGAGCCCGAAGGCGAATCGGTTGTCCCGGAGGAGATGACGCCGGAAGCGATCCCGCCAGAGGAAGTCACGCCTGACGACGTCTCGCCGGAGGAAGTCGATGAGCTCGTCGGCTCGGGCGAACTGTGGGATACGGCCGACTCGTGGGGGGCGGGAATGTTCGAGGACGTCGAAGAGGAGGATGAAATCTTCGGTCTCGAAACAATGGATGACATTCCCATGGCGTCGTCCACTCGTGAAGCCGAAGAGGAAATCGAAGAGGAAACCGAAGCGCCGGGTGCAAAGACTCCAGCGGTTGAAGTTCCCACCGAGGAGGAGGTCGAGGAACCGGTCAGCGCTGCCGAAGCGCCGGCACCTCGCGCGATGACAATTCGCGAATTCTTCGCGACGCTTGGCAAAGCTCGACCACCGTCCGACGAAATGGACGACCTCGACGAGGACACCGCAGCTGATCTCGCCGCCGACGAAGCCGAGTCAACCGCTGAGGAGTCCGCGCCAGGAGAGGAGAGCTATCCCTACGCCGATGACGCGTTCGCAAATCTCTTCCAGGGCGCGGCGGTAAATCCCGAGGACAGTCGCGCCGCGGCGGCACTTAGTGGCGCGATGGCCCATCCCGCTCCAGCCGTGA
>JBGQKT010000069.1:0-14542 GCA_041499635.1 Gemmatimonadaceae bacterium | reverse complement strand
GATCGAACACGGTCGGGTTGGCGCGATGGCGAAACAGTGGACATGCACATCGAGATGATGCGACTTACGCTCGGCATTGTTGCAAAGACGCTGTTCGATGCTGACGTGGATTCGGAAGCGGCCGAGATCGGTAGTGCGATGACTACGGCGTTCGAGTCTTTCAATTATGCGATGCTGCCGTTCACGGAGTATCTGGACAATCTGCCGATACCGGCAGTCCGCAGATTCAATGCGGCTCGCGATCGTCTCGATCAAACGATTTTCAGGATGATTCGCGAGCGACGCTCGAGCGGTGAGGATCGTGGCGATCTGTTATCGATGCTGCTGCTCGCACAGGATACTGAAGGCGACAGAACCGGAATGAGCGACGCGCAGCTTCGCGACGAAGCGCTCACGATTTTTCTCGCGGGACACGAGACCACGGCGAACGCGCTGACGTGGACGTGGTATCTCCTGTCGCAGCATCCCGAAGTCGAAGCGCGTCTTCATGCCGAAGTGGATTCGGTGCTCGGCGGTCGAAATCCAACAGTCGAGGATCTGCAGAATCTTCCTTACACTCGCATGGTTCTCTCGGAATCGATGCGACTTTACCCGCCGGCGTGGGCAATCGGCAGACGAGCGCTCCAGAGCTTCCACGCGAGAGAATACGAAATTCCAAAAGGCTCAGTGGTGCTGATGAGTCAGTACATCATGCATCGCGATCCGCGATTTTTTCCGGAGCCCGAGCACTTCGACCCCGAGCGTTGGACAACGGAAGCACAGGCGCAACGTCCGAAATTTTCTTACTTCCCATTCGGTGGCGGTGCACGCGTTTGCATCGGCGAGCAATTCGCGTGGATGGAAGGAATACTGTTGCTCGCGACGATTGCGCAGCAGTGGAAGATGCGGCTTGTGCCCCAGCAGGTCGTCGACATTCAACCGCTCATCACATTGCGGCCGAAATTCGGAATGCGAATGAATCTGGAGAAGCGCTAAAAAGGACCACGGCAGAGTGCGCCTCAGTTTGCGCGTGGGGAGTTTTCAGTTTTTTCAGTTCGGCGTGATGAGTAGCATTGCCGTGGCGACAAATCAGAGTGTCGTCAAGGAACTGCGCTCAGGTGTGTCGTCCCGGCAATGCTACTCAAAACGCTGAACAGAAAAACTGAAAACTCCAGACGCGCAAACTGAAAGGGTTTTGGAATACTCGCTACTGCGTCTTCTTCTGAATGCTCTCCGCCAGTGTCAGGTGCGCCTGGATCGCCGGCGCCGCTTTTTGAATCAGATTCTTCAGCTCAGCATTTTGTGCCGCGGCCATCGCGTTCGTCGCCGTCTGTAGAACGGCCTGGTGATACGTCACCTCGTTGTCGATGTACGCCTTGTCGAAATCCTTGCCCTTTGCGGCGCCGTTCAGCATCGACATTGTTTTGTCGTATGACGCTTTGCTGTCATCGTTGGCCGGAGCTTCCGGAGTAACGTTCAGCTTCTTCGCGAGATCCTGACCCTGTTTGCGAAGAGCGTGATGGTCTCGCATCATGCGCTTCCCGAACTCGCGGACTTCAGAGTTCGTTCCCTTGGTCGCTGCGATCGATCCCGCCGCGCTATCGAGCATATTCGCATTGTCGAGGATGTAAACGATATTGGCGTCGGTGAGCGCTGCAGGAGCGGCCGGTGCCGCCGCCATACCAGTGTCAGTCGTTGCCGCCATCCCCGTGTCCTTCGCCGCGCCTGTGTCGCTCGCGTAATTCTCGCTCTTCTTGCACGCGGCCATGGCGACCGCGGCGCCGAGGACCAGTGCAAGCCCGGCGCGCTTTGATCCCATCAACATTTCCACCCCCAGAAAGTTTGGTATTGCGAATCTTTTTTGCCGTAGCCCGGGGAGTTACGGCAAGATTTGGACTCGGGAGCTGGTCCGGTCACCGGTACCCGCTGGACGATACCCGGTATCCGAGGCCCGAAAGCGACAACTCGTTAACGCCAAGGCAGGCCGAGCGTCAAATGGGCACTGGACGGGAGCACGCACTCCCATGTATCGTCTACGCCCACACGTTGGAGGTTGCATGCGCCGGACCGCCTTGATTGTCGTCGCCGCCATCGGACTCGCGGCTTGCTCTTCTAATGAGTCGACATCGCCGGCTGACATCAGCCAGATAACGGACTTCGTCATCGGTGCGAATGGGACGGCGCTCACATCGGCCGGCGGTTACGATGCAGATCTGTTTCAGCTGCGACTGCTGAACGGCCTGCCTGACGATCTCAAGCTCACTCCCGAGCAGCAAGCAAAAATCAAAGCGTTGGTCGACGCATTCCAGGCTGCGACAAAAGCCGACCACGATGCACTCGCTGGAATTCTTCGCGACGCGATGGCAGCGATTGCAGCACACAAGTCGCGCGATGAAGTAAAAGCGATACTCGACAAGGGATTGGCAATCCGCCAGCGTCTCTCTCTTGCTGAGGCAAAGCTTCGATCGGACATCGAAGCCGTTCTCACTCCGGAGCAGAAAGCGTGGCTCGCATCACACGAGCCGCAACGTTGCGATCCGAGCAAGTTCCCGCCGCTGACTGATGCACAGAAAGCTCAGATGAGAGCTCTCGAGACTGCGTTCCAGACTGCGAACAAAACGGACATCGATGCAGTGCAAGCCGCGATGCAACAAGTGAGAGCTGCAGTTGCAGCAGGCAAATCGAGAGACCAGATCCAGGCTATTCTCGATGGCGTGAAGCCGGCAATCGATAGACTCGAGGCAGCAAGAAGGGCTCTTCGTGCTCAGCTCGAGTCCGTGTTGACGCCTGAGCAAAAGGCGTCGGGATGCATCCCATTGGGGTAGAAGAGCGCACAAGAAAACAGAACAAGGTATCGGGCTTCAGGTGGATCAGGTTGCCGGGTGACAGGTGAACTACCGAATTACCGTTCAGGCGAATCAATAGGTCACCCGGTTTTTCTCCTGAAGCCTGACCGCCTTAAAACCTGACGCCTGATACCTTGTTCTGTTTTCTTTCGTGAGGGGTCTGCTACTCCGCGACCATCTCGCCTTCAACGGCATGCCCGCGCTTCAATAGAAACACCAGGGGGAGTGCGAAGATGAAGAGCATCGCGACCAGAACGAAAACACGATTGTAGGAAAGAACCGTCGCCTGACGTGTGACCATCCCGTCAAGAAGCTTGAGCGCCTGCATTCGCGCTGTCGTGAAATCGGCGCCCGTCCGCGCCATCATCGCCGCGGTCGTCTGCGACAACCAGCTGATAGCCGTCGCATTCGCTTGCCCCGCGCGCTCGGCGAGAATCGCATGATAGGTAGTGACACCCGAAGTGAGCTGCGTAGCTGCCACCGCGATGCCGACGCTTCCGAAAACCTGACGTGAAACGTTGTACAACCCAGTCGCCGCTGTGACATCAGGCCTCGGAATCGTCGCGAGTGCAGCAGTGCTCAACGCCACGAAGATCAAACTGAATCCAACACCCTGCCACACCTGCGGCCAGAGAATGTCCATGAACCCAACCTGACTCGTGAGATGAGAAAGATCCCAGAATGAAAATCCGGTAACAATGAGTCCTGCACCGACGAGCAAGCGTGGCCCGATCTTGTTGTAGAACCGGCCGCCAATCGGCATGATCACAGCCATCGCCAAACTGCGTGGCATCAGCGCGAGTCCCGATTTCATCGCGGGATATCCAAGCAGGTTCTGAAGAAACAGCGGCAACAGAAAAAGACTGCCGTTGAGCGCAATGCCGAGTACTCCGCCTAACGCAGTTGCAGAGGCGAACGAGACGTTCCTCAATATTCGAAGATTCACCGCAGGATTTCGCGCGGTGAGCTCGCGCCAGACGAACAGCGTGAGACCCACAACCGCGGTTATCGCGAGTCGAATGATGAAACCGGATTGGAACCAGTCATTACGCTGTCCTTCCTCGAGCATGAGCTGCAACGCGCCAAGTCCGGTGATCATCAGCGCGAGTCCAAACCAGTCGATGTCACCCTTCTTTCTAATCAGATACGGCGGATCTTCGACGAATCGGCTGACGAGAATCAGGTTGATGATTCCAATCGGAACATTGATATAAAAAATCCATGGCCACGAATACTTGTCGATGAGCCAGCCACCCAGCGTTGGTCCAAACGCGGGCGCGAGAACGACACCCAGTCCGAAGATTCCCATCGCCGTTCCCTGCTCTTCCGCAGGAAATGTTTCGCGGAGAATTGCCTGCGATACGGTGAGAAGAACTCCGCCGCCGATTCCCTGAAGAGCGCGGAAGAACACCATCATCGGGAGATTCCGCGCGAGCCCGCACGCCATCGAAGCGATCGTAAAGATCACGACGTTGGCGAGATAGAAATTCTTTCTGCCGAAACGCTGGCTCAACAACGCCACGAGCGGCATGATGATCACGTTGGCGAGGATGTAACCCGTAACCACCCACGTGATTTGCTCGATTGTCGCGCCCATCGTCCCGCTGATGCTCGGCAACGCGACATTGACGATCGTCGTATCGAGCACGGCCATGATCGTCCCGACCATGACCGAGCCCGCGATTATCCATTTGTGCGCCGGCAGTCCGTCAGATGTTGCCACGACTTGGCTCTATCCGGTTTGCACGTGCGCAGAGACGGACATACCCGGCCTGAGCGGGCGATTGGGACCGCATCCACGAGCCATTGCAATGCGAACAGGAATGCGTTGAATAACTTTTGTGAAATTTCCCGTCGCGTTTTCCGGAGGGAGTAGCGAGAACTTCGAGCCGGTCGCACCGCTTATGCTCTGAACTTTTCCGAGTGCCTGGCATCCAGGATAAGCGTCGATGTCCACTTCCACCGGCTGCCCGATCTTCATCTTCGCGAGCTGAGTTTCCTTGAAGTTCGCCGTAACCCACGCACCAGTATCGGCAACGATCGACATCAGCTGCTGTGCAGGTTGCACGAGCTGTCCAACCTCGATGGTCTTTCGAGAAATGGTTCCGGTTTCCGGCGCGGTGATTTTCGTGTACGAGAGCTGAAGCGCAGCATTTGCTCGCGCAGCTTCCATCGCCTGGAACCGCGCGGTTGCGACACGAGTGCCTGCCTCTGCGCCGGAAACCGCTCCACTTGCTGCAGATGCTTGTCGCTGTGCAGCGGCAAGCGTTGCCTCCGCCGTGAGCACTTTGCCCTTCGCAGCATCGAGCGCTTGCTGCGAAATGATCTGCTTGTCTGCGAGCTCCTGCATGCGGCGCAGGTCGTCCTGAGTTCGGTTGACTTCGACGCGCGCCGCTGTGACTTGTGCCTGAAGTGCGCCCTGTTGTCCAGCTGCAGTTTCTACCTGCGCCTCGGCCTGGCCGGTTACGCCCGGACCGCCGGACGCAGCGCGTGCTGCCGCCAGATCTGCATTCGCTTGCGAGAGTTTCACCGCCAGCTCCGAGGTATCGAGCTGAACGAGAAGCTGGCCTGTAACAACGTGATCGTTTTCCGCGACGGTGACTTTCGTCACGTAGCCACCAACCTTTGCGACCACCGGAACAATGTGTCCGTCGACGGCTGCGTCGTCCGTTGATTCATGTCCACGGGAGTACAGCCATTTCTGCCCGCCCCATAATAGGACGAGTATCGCTACAACCGCTCCGATTCCAATGGCGATGTTGCGGCGTTTTTGCGGCGGCGGCGCGTCGGCCGCGCGGTACTCGCGCGTTTCACCTGATCGTGCTGCGGCTTGTCGTTCCTTCTCTACTGTTGTTGCCATTTCCGGTACCGTTTGTGAATTCCATTAAGGGAGCGCAGTAGCTGTGCCTTGAGCGTGCGCAAGCTCGACTCGTGCCGACTGATATGAGTTCAATGCGTCAATCACGAGATTTCGAGCGGCGTTGAGTCCAAGCGAAGCAGTCACAACATCGGCGTTGCCTGCAACACCGGCCTTGAACCGGTCCTCCGCCTGCGCGTATTCCTGCTGAGCCAGTCTGAGACGCTCTCGAGCTGCAACGACCTGCTCACTCGCTGATGTGAGATCGAGAAGTGCCGTTCGCACCTGGACGATCACTTGTCGCTCGAGCTCGCGTCGTTGAAGCTCGAGACCTGAAGCAACCGCGGTTTGTTCTGAGATGCGTCCTTCGCGACGAAATCCATCGAACACGGGGACTGAGAGCTGAATGCCCCAGCTGTAAGTGTTCAGCATATGCGATGGCGATGTTCCAATCGCTCCATCGTCGCCGAACGCCGCAAGCGACGGCAGACGCTCGGCGCGAATTGCATGCGCGCCCTGACGTGCCGCATCGAGTGCGCGTTGAGCCGCGACGAGATCGGGACGCGTACGAAGAGCAACCGCAACCGCACCTGCCTCGCTTGGTATTGTATCGGTCACCTGCATCGCATCGAGCGGAGATGCAAGTGTTACCGGCACATCTAGCGGCGCACCAATAGCGCGCACCAGATCGAGACGCGATCGGGCCTGCTCTCCGCGAGCGGAAATCAGCTGGGCATGAACTCCCGCAAGCTGGGATTGTGCGCGCGTGACATCGAGTGCGACACCAACGCCCGCACTCAGCTGATCACGAGCTATCGATACGAGTGAATCGGCGAGAAGAGAATCCGCAGCACGCGCAGTTACGATCGCATCAGCACGAGCAGCACGCAGGTATGCCGTCGCTGCGGTGAAAGCGGCTTCTTCTCCGGCACTTGTCGCGGCCGCCTCGCTCGCGCTCAGTGCCATACGCGCGCTCGATACTCGCTCGCGCGCCGCGAAATCAAGCGCAGGAACAGTCGCCCTCGCGCGAACGTCGAGAGTATTTACGGGACCGATGATTTGTCCATTCGGATCGAAGAAAGGCTTCTGACCTGCCGGCGTAGGGAAGTCGATTCCGAATGTAGCCGAGTTGATGGTGTGCCCACTCTGCAACGCGAACGTGCTGAATGTCGGCAGCAGCTCGGAACGAGTCTGTGTGACGCGCGCTGCCGCTTCACGCGCCCGAAACTGAGCTGCTAGTGCAGGCGTGCTCTGTTTTGCCGCGAGTCGAGCTGCATCGCCGAGTGTCAGTGCTGTCGGCGTTGTTTGTTGTGCGCCGAGGTTGCCGCTCACGACAATGGAAACGAGGGCAAGGAGCGCGCGTCGCGAAAGGATCATCGCTTTCTCCGCGTGCGCCATTTCGCCAGCGCGGCCTCGATTACTTCGCGAACATTGTTGTGTGCAGCCTCGAAATCCCTGAGGCGGTTGCGCACCGCGGGAGAAAGATCAGAGGCGGTGAGACCGTACATCAGGACATCGTGCAGGCGGTGCCAGCGGGCGAGCCGCTCGCTCATCGTTCGCTCGAACAGGTCCGGCGAGATGCGATAGTAATCGCGTCGATCCCCGGGCTTGCTGACGCGCTCGATGAATCCGTTCTGCTCGAGTAGGCGGGTGTTGACACTGGCGCTTCCTTTGCTCGCGCCCAGCTGGTTCGCAATCTCGTCGAGTGACAGGTCGCGCTCGCCGGTGAGAAGGAGGCCGAAGATTCGGCCGGCGATCCTCGACAATCCGTCGCCTTCCTTGGCTAGCGCGAATCGCTCGACGAAGTCCTCCCGAGTGCATCTCGTGCGCGGGGCGCTTTGGCGGTGCTGCGTTGTAGATCTATTGGCTGTTATTGTCATATGATTCGTTTAGTACACATTGAACGTAGCCACCTTTATTATTCGTTGCAAGTCCGTAGCCACCGGGTACATTTGTCCCGAACTTTTCATTAACGGGACATGCGACGGACCAAGCGACTCAGGCTACTTGTTCTCATGTTTATCGTCAGCGGCTGTGCTCACGTCACAGCGGCTCAGTCGCCGGCAGCTACAAAGCCAGCGCCATTGCCACCGGTGCGCGCTGACACTACGGCCCTCAGGCACACGCTCGATTCAATAGCGGATGCACATCACGGAGTTGTCGGCTACAGCGTGATCGATCTCGACAACGATGTCAGACTAAACCGACGAGGCGACGAGACATTTCCGACAGCGAGCCTCATCAAGCTCGCGATCCTCGTTACCGTTTACGACCTCGCCTCAAAGGGCGATCTCTCACTGTACGATCCTCTGACGGTTTTGAAGATCGATCAGGTTCCCGGATCTGGTATTGCTCAGTACCTGCACAACGGAACGATCCTCACCGTTCACGATGCAGTGTGGCTAATGATCACCATCAGCGACAACACGACGACCAATCTCCTTCTCGACCGCATCATCATCAGGCGCGTCTGGGACAAGATGGAAGCGCTCGGCCTGCAGCATACCAAGGTTCACTCGAAGAGCTTCAGGAGAAACTCGAGCGTCGCCATGGACAGCTCGGTGAAATACGGGCTCGGCGTCACCACGCCGAATGAGATGGCGAAACTGCTCGAGCTGCTCGCGCGAGGTAGGGCGGTGAATCCCAAAGCGGATTCGGAGATGCTCGACATCATGGAGCACAACGGCAACGACATGATGCTGCAGCGTTTCGCCGGCGGTGCGCGCGCGGCGCACAAAGACGGAGAGACAGATCAGGTTCGTACCGAGTGCACGCTCTGGTATCTTCGCAATCGCATTATCGCCTGCGTGCTCAGCAAGGATAACAAAGACACTCAGTGGGTTATCGACAACGAGGGGAACGTCACCCTCGCGCGCATGGGCGAAGCAATCGTAAAGGCTTGGGGAGGAGTCCCGCCGGCGAGAGAGTGAGTCTCAGTACTTCTCGGTGATTCTCGGCTTTATTTGAAATTCTCTCGATCGATGCCGTAGACCTGCACGGTCATGCCGAAGATTTCCGCTTTGCTCTCGAGCTTTTCGCCGAGGCGCTCTGCAACTCGAATCGATGGTGCATTATCCGGATGGATAAGACTGATGACGTGAGGCTTGTCCATATCCTCGAACGCGTACCGAAGCAATCGTCGCGCGCCTTCTGTCGCCAATCCCTTCCCCTGAAACTCCGGCGCGAGCGTCCACCCGAGCTCGAAGCCTGGCCATCCGGCGCTATCCGTATATCCGATTCGTCCGGCAAATCTGCCGCTCTGCTTGTCCTCGGCAGCGAAGTAACCGTACCCTCGGAGCTGCCAGTGTCCAATCATGTACGCCATGTGACGCCACGCTTCCACGGTGTCGAATGTCTTGCCGCCGAGGAAGCGCATGACATCGGGATTTGCGCAGAGCTTCGCGTATTCCTCGAAGTCATCCTCCGTGAACATTCGGAGGATCAGGCGTTCGGTTTCGATTCTCGTGGAATAGTATCGAATTGCAACTATTCTTTCCTGGCTTGTTCGGCGATCCGCTGCGATACCGGAAGAGGCTCACCGTGCGATTCAGAAAGAAGACGCGTCACGAATCGCTGGCCTTCCGACACGCGCTCGATTTCGATTGCGATAGCATCCATGCCTTGCTCCAATCGCTCGAGACGTCGCGATGCATCATCGGGAAGTGGCGCCGCCACCGGACGATTAGTCCGCTTCCACATCATGCGCGCCGCGGCGAACGCAATCGGCGCGAGCACGAAGATCGTGAATACAGCGCTGAGTGCGGCGACGGCGTCAGGGTCCATACCATTAGACTGACGCGAGTCTGCCGCGAGGACAAGAGCACCCGGGGCGGCTGACAGCTGTCGTCCAACGTCCGCGAGGTCCGACTCGAGCTGCACCATCCGCTTGTCGAGAACGCCGATTCTTGCCTCGATGCCCGCGCGATCTGCTCCTGTTTTGCCCCCGAGTTGACTCGATAGTCTCGCTCTTCGTCCAGCTGCCGACTCGAGCTGAGTGGATAGCTCAGATCGTTTTGCTCGCAGGGCTCGGACGTCGGCCACACTTAGCGGGACACCCTCCGCGGCAGCCGTAGCAGCTGGCGTCGCACCTGCAACTACGGGAGCGAGCGGAGCGGCAGGCGCCTGTGGAGCGGTCTGGACGGTGGTGGCTTGCATGGCTCCTCTCTTTACGGGAGGGCAGTTTCTGCAGTTACAACGCGACCAGAAAAACTAACACGAGGATGAACCTCCCGGTCGCCCTACCTATGGCGCACCATTACAAATCGGCCGCCGCTTCCACCGCTGCGAGCGATCAGAACCCTCCATCCCCCAGCGATTGAATCACCGGCAATTCTCCCATCCATCGTCACACTGACGTCGCTTTCCGGATCACCGATGATGATCTCGAGAGAATCTGAGCTGAGCCAGCCTGCAAGGGCTGTCGGCGTCTCGTCGTTGCTCCGCGGATCGAATCCAAACGGAGTGAAGTCCACGTCGTACGATCCATAAGCAGTGGCCGTTCTCATTGTCGGGTACGCGCTTGTCACCCATCGATTAGCGAGAAACGCGAGCTCACCACGGACGTAATGATTGACTGTTCCGGAATCAGCGCTGCCGAACAGCGGGCGCTCGAGTTGAAAGCGCACGTCCCAGATGCCGATCAATCGTTGATTCGATGCTGCGTCCGCCTGCCGCTCGAGTGCACTGCGATCACTACACGCGATCAGAATCACCGCTAACCCGGCCAAGCCGGGATTCCTGGCGGCGAACCTCATTTTGCGATTTCCTTGACGACGGCGGTTTGCCCATTTGTTAATCCGTTCTCTGCATCGAGCATTTCGTCGTGACTGAAGAGATCGGTAAGTCGCGCAGAATGTCCGAGCAAATAGGGAACTGCTGTCACCACGACGTTCGGACGAAAAAGAAACGCTGTTCGGATGTAGAGCGCGGTCTTGTTGTGAAGAAGGTGCTCCCACCACCTGTGCGGAACGATTTCGGGAACGACAACCGTCACCAGATCACAATCTCCACGCCGGATCAATTCTTTTACGTAATCCACGATTGGCCTGATCACGGAGCGGTACGGAGACGGAACGACCACCAGATCAACGCCGATGTCCCACGCTTCCCACTCCGCGGCCAGTGCCCCTCCGGTGCCCGGCTCCACCTCGATGTGAATGGCTCGTACGTCCTCCGAGATAGTCGTCGCATAGACGAGTGCGCCGGCAACGGGCTTGGTGATGCCGTTCAGCGGCACGACTACTGTGTGATGAAGAAACATCAGCGGTGCATGACCCGTGTATCTGACTTCATTGGTGAAGCTCTCGTAATGTCCGTGAATTTTTCTCAACAGGAGAATGATCGACGGGATAATCAGCACTACCACCCAAGCACCGTGCGTGAACTTCGTGATCACCTGGACGATGAACACCAAGGCGGTCGCGAGCGCACCGATGCCGTTGAGCGCCGCGCGCCACCGCCAGCCCGGATCCTTTCTTCGCCACCAGTGAACGACCATCCCCCATTGCGACAGAGTGAAGCAGATGAATACGCCGATTGCATAAAGGGGGATGAGCGCGCTCGTGTCTCCGTGGAACAGCCAAACCAGGATCATCGCAAGTATTGCGAGAACGACGATTCCATTCGAGAAAGCGAGACGATCGCCGCGAGCTGCAAACTGTCGCGGCATGTACCTGTCGCCGGCAAGAATACTCGACAGTCGAGGGAAATCCGCGAATGCCGTGTTGGCGGCGAGAACGAGAATCGCGAACGTTGCATACTGAAGAGTGAGGTACAAAACACCACTGCCGAAAATGTGGTGGCCGAGCTGCGAGAGAATCGTTTCATTCGGCGTCGGCATCACTCCGTAATGGCGAGCCAGGTAACTCGTCCCCAGGAAAAACGTCGCGAGAATCGCCGCCATCCAGCCAAGCGTGGTTGCTGCGTTCTTCGCGCTTGGGCTCTTGAACGCACTGACACCATTCGAGATCGCTTCCGTTCCCGTGATCGCAACGCATCCTTCCGCAAATCCGCGAAGAATCAGAAACACCAGGGCGAATCCGATAGGCGCGCCCATCGACGCATGAGCCGCCGATACGGGATCGACGCGTACCGGCCCCACAGATGGAGCCGCTGCATGTCCAGTCAATCCACGGTAAATGCCCGTGATGATCAGCGCGAGCATGATCACGATGAACACGTAAGTAGGCACACTGAACGCCATTCCCGATTCGCGCACGCCACGCAGGTTGATCGCCATGAGCAACACAATCGACGCGAGTCCGAGTGTTACCGTGTATGGAATCAGCGATGGATACGCCGATGTAATCGCGGCAATTCCGCTTGAGATCGAGACCGATACAGTGAGGATGTAGTCTGTCAGTAGAGACGCGGCGGCAATCAAGCCGTATGTCGTGCCGAGGTTGTCCTTCGCGACTGTGTAGGATCCGCCGCCTTGTGGATAAGCGAAGATTGTCTGCCGGTATGACAGCGCGACCAGCACAACGAGCCCCACGATCACTGCTGATATCGGCACGACGTACGACAATGCCGCAGTCCCGAGCACGGCGAGAACGATCAGAGTCTGCTCCGTAGCGTAGGCAACAGACGAGATGTTGTCGGACGATAGAACGGCGAGCCCAGTTTTCTTGCTCAGCCGCTCGTGTTCGAGGCGATCCGAAGCAAGCGGTCGCCCAAAGAGGATTTGCTTAACTCGCTTGTACGTACCTGCCATGCGTTGACGCCAGGTCGGAATGCATCAAGATCGCATTAAGACATGGCGTCCCGCATAAAGATTCCATAAAGACTACAGTGCGGCCTCCTTTACCGACCTGCCCCGGCACGCCTGAGGGAGATAGTCGTGCCATCGGGTTGGTGCAGCACTGATCCGCCTTGCGCGGCGATCAATCTGTCGGCGAGGGCGATGTCACCGGTATAGGAGTGCGGCGACCCGTGATTCACAATGATTTTGACGAACGCCGCGTCACTCATGGCGTGAATCGAGACCGACGTCCCGGGGACTGCATACCGCACCGCATCCTTGAGTATCAGTCCAATCGCATCCTGCAATTTTCCCCGGTCGCCGACTACACGCGGCAGGGCCGGCTCGAGCTCAGGAAGGATCCGCACTCCCTGTTTTGCAGCCTGTGCATTCAACACGGGGAGAAGTGATCTGATCACGTCACCTGGCTTTACTAGATCGCGACGCACCGTTAACGCACCGCGGTCAATGTCTGCAATCTGTCGCAGGTGATTCAGCTCTGCCTCCGCAGCCTCGGTTGCCTCGCGCGCCGCTCCGATCATTTCTTCCTGATTGTCGTTGAGCTCACCAAAGTGACTTTCCAGCAACACATGAAGTGAGAGCCGTGCTTCCTCCAGTTTTCTCGATGCAGATGTGACAGTCTCTGCGAGTAGTGTTGCGTATTCGATCGTCCGGCGCCCCGCATCTTGCGCTGCCCGCGCTGCGTCTGCTTTCGCCGCAGTTGCCTCTTCGCCGAGTGATTCTACTGTCTCCTCAATTACATCGAGCTCATCCGCTTGATCATGTCTTTTTCTGCGCGCAGCAAGACGCTCGACACGATGCGCCACGTACCGGGTGTTCCACCATGCGACAGCAAGCGCCACGATCGAAGTGATTCCCGCTGCCCACACAACGAGTGTTGGAGCAGTGTGAGCGTATTGTCCCCAATACGCTAGAGCGGCAACGGTGAATAATCCCACCAGCGATGGTATCACTCCGAGAAAAAGTCGTTGTGAGATTTTCACGCGCAGCTACCTACCATGTTTTGCCTCGTTGAACGACACCACGAGCACATCGAGGTTCTGACGATTGTTCAGCAACTTGTCGATTACCGAGCCTCGCGTTACGTGCTGCCACCAGCTGCGACGCGATTGTCCGGCAATGATAAGTGTCACTCCGTGTTTTACCGCGAAGTCACACAGAGACTCCGCAATGTCTGCCCCTTCCACTTTCACGACTTCAGCGCCCATGCTCTGCGCCTTCTGAATATTGTCGACAAGTTTTCGCTGTACCGTTGCGTCGATGCGATCGGCTCTTTCCTCCGGCGTCTGCACGTACACACAGTACCAGTCCAGATTGAGTCGACCCGCAATCCGGCTCGCTTTACGCAGCAGCTCTTCAGTCACCCCGGGACGGCTCGGCATTGCAACGAGAACTCTGTCCACTGTTCGCGTTGTCTGAGTCGCGCTGCTCACGTCGGTGCGCGCCATGCTTTCACGCAATCGATCGACGTTGCTGGCAACTTCGCGAAGCGCCAGCTCGCGCAGCGTCGAGAGATTCTCTTCGGTGAAGAAATTTGCGAGCGCTGTTGGAACCTTCTCGGGCGCGTAGATCTTTCCTTCCAACAGACGTTGGCGAAGATCTTCGGCGCTGATGTCCAGATTCACCACTTGGTCCGCATCAGTCACGACCCAGTCAGGCACGGTCTCGCGCACGGTCACACCAAGCGTACCCGCGACAATGTCGTTGAGAGATTCGAGGTGCTGCACGTTCACAGCTGATATCACGCTGATTCCTTCGTCACGCAGAAGCTCGACGTCCTGCCACCGCTTTGCATTGCGGGATCCCGGAACGTTCGTGTGCGCGAGCTCGTCGACAATCGCAACCTCGGGGTTGCGCGCGATCACGGCGTCGACATCCATCTCCTCCAGCGTCACTCCGCGATACACCATCTGTCGCCGAGGAACCACCTCGAGATCGCTGATCTGCGCGGCTGTCTCAGCGCGTTTGTGCGGCTCGACGAATGCCACGACGACGTCTATCCCACGACGACGCAGGTCGTGCGCCTCCTGAAGCATCCGGTAGGTCTTGCCTACTCCTGCCGCTGAACCGATGTAGACCTTGAGCTTCCCGCGCTCTCGG
>JBGQKT010000068.1:0-14588 GCA_041499635.1 Gemmatimonadaceae bacterium | reverse complement strand
GCCGGCGGAGCTTTCAGCGCGAGGACTCACTGCGGAAGATGTAGCGAATGCGATCCGCACACGCAGCGTCGAGATTCCTGCCGGCCGCATCGAATCCGACCGCCGCGAGTTCTCGGTGCGCTACCTCGGCGAAATGAAAACTCCGGATGAGTTTGCCAATCTCACGGTTGCCAGTGGCAATGGGGAACTCGTCAAGCTTGGAGATGTTGCACGCGTCGAGCCCGGCCCCGAGGACGATCGATCGGTGACGCGCTACTCGCGCCAGCCCGCGGTGTTTATCGGAGTCGTGCGGCAATCGAAAGCGAACGTGCTCGAAGTTGCAGAAGGCGTGCATAAGGCGTTGCCCGGAATACAGGCAGCACTTCCGGCGGGAGTCGAGCTGAAGATGGCGTTCGACGGATCGGTCTTTGTGCAGCGATCGATCAACGAAGCGAAGCAGACTCTTCTGCTCACCGCGGGGCTCGTGATCATCATCATTTTTCTTTTCCTCGCAACTCTTCGAGCAACAATAATTCCCGCGCTCGCGATTCCGGTTTCGATCGTCGCGACATTCGCGATCATCGGAGCATTCGGCTATTCCGTGAACACGTTGACGCTACTCGGATTGATTCTCGCCATCGGCATTGTTGTCGATGACGCAATCATCGTGATGGAGAACGCGTACCGCCATCAGGAGGAATTTCACAAGGATCCCGAGACCGCAGCGATCGACGGAACTCGTGAGATCACCACGGCTGTCATTGCGACGACCATATCACTGCTCGCGGTGTTCTCACCTCTCTTGTTTCTGACCGGCGCGACAGGACGACTGTTCAATGAATTTGGCGCTGCAGTTGGCGGATCGGTGCTGATATCCGGCATCGTCGCTCTCACGCTCACGCCGATGCTATCGGCGAAGATTCTGCGCGTGAGCGCGCGCGAGTCGCGTTTTCATCACGTGGTCGGCTCGGTGTTGAGAGGTGTCACGAATCGCTACGGACGCATTCTGCAAGCCGCGCTCGCGAGACCCTTCATCGTGATCGGTGGAGCGGCGCTGCTAACCGGCGGGGCTGTCGTGCTGTTCAATACGCTGAAGCGCGAGTTCGTACCGGCCGACGATCGCGGATTCTTTTTCACCTTCGTCGTCGCGCCCGAAGGTGCGACTGTAGCGTACACCGACGAGTATCTGCGCAAGCTCGAGGCAATAGTTCACAAAACGAAGGATGTCCGATCGTCTTTCGCCGTGATCGGTTTTGGCGGGCCGCCAAGCTCAGGATTGCTTGGCACTATTCTCACCGACTGGGATCAGCGCAAACGATCGGCACAGGACATCATCGGCGAAGTGCAGCCGCAGTTCTTTGGCGTGCCTGGTGTCTTCGCGTTCGCTGTGAATCCACCGGCATTCGGCGGCTTTTCGGCGCCTGTCCAGTTCGTTGTCGAGAACCGCGATTTCGAGGCGCTCGTTCGCGGGATGGACACGCTCACCGCGCGCGCGCGCGCGATTCCAGGATTGGTCAACGTCGACACGGATCTTCGCGTTACAAAACCCGAGCTCGTCGTAACGCTCGACCGGGATCGAGCCGAAGACCTCGGCGTTCCCGCACGCAGCATCGCGACGACGCTCCAGACTTTGCTCGGCGGGAGCAAAGTCGCGCGCTTCACATCTGAAAACAAACTATACGACATTATCCTGAGACTGGATCCTCAAGAGCGCGCAACGCCGTCGGACATCACGGGCCTTCAGGTTCGCGGGCGAAACAACTCCAGCGTTCCCCTCGATGCAGTGACGCATGTGCAGGAGCAGATCGGGCCGCGTCAGCTCAATCATTTCAATCGCGTTCGATCTTTCACACTTTCTGCGAGCATGGCGCCTGGATTCACTCTTGGTCAGGCGCTGGATTCTCTCAGAGCTGTGGCCGCTCAGGTCTTGCCGCCGGGGAGCACGATCGATCTTGCTGGAGAATCGCGCGAGTTCAGTGAAAGTGGCGGAGCGTTGTACTTCGCGTTTGCGCTGGCTCTCATCTTCGTTTTCATGGTGCTCGCCGCACAATACGAATCTCTGCTGCATCCGCTCACTGTGTTGTTCGCGGTTCCGCTTGCGGTGACCGGCGCGTTGGCTGCGCTCTGGATCGCCAAGTCGACACTGAATGTCTACAGCCAGATCGGAATGATTCTTTTGATCGGACTTGTGTCGAAGAATTCGATTCTTCTCGTGACGTACGCGAATCAACTCCGACTCGAGGGGCGCGACGCGATCTCCGCAATGCGCGAAGCCGGCCGAATTCGATTGCGACCAATTCTGATGACATCGGTCGCGACAATTTTCGGCGCGATGCCGATTGCATTTGGTCTTGGAGCAGGATCGGGCAGCAGGCGACCGCTGGGATATTCGATCATCGGAGGAATGTTGCTGTCGACAATGCTGACGCTGTTTCTCGTTCCCGCAGTGTTCGTGGTGTTCGAGCGACTGCGCCGTCAGCGCGCGCCGGCTCCCGCGATGCGCGGTGCGGGCGAGCTTAAACCGATTCCTTCTGCGGTTGCATCGTCGGAGGCGCACTGATGTCAAACCTCGCACGATTGCTTTTCTTCGGCGGACTTCTCGCGTCGAATGTTGCGACCGCTCAAGCGACGAGCGATGGCGTTCCGGTAGTGACACTCGCGGAAGCGCGACAACGCGCAGCGTTGGTCAGTCCTGATGCTGTCGCGGCACGCAGTCGAATCGAAACAGCCGAGTGGCAACATCGTGCCGCGCTGACGAATCTGCTCACTCCCAATCTTTCAACCGGAGTCACGTACACTCATTTCTCTGAGCCGTTCTTCAACTTTGGAACCGGCTCGATAAGCCCGAACTCCGCGAGCGCAACATTCGATGCGCGATACACTCTGTTGGGCGCAGGAAAGTTTGGCGAGCTCAAAAGCTCGAATGCGTCGATGGAAAGTGCTGAAGCGAGCGAGACGGTGGCTCGCTTCCGAACCGGACTCGAGACTGATGCGGCTTATTTCTCAGTGCTCGCGAATCACGATCTCGCGAGAGTCGCGGCTGACAGAGTAAAGCGCGCCGAGGAGCAGCTTGGCATCGCGCGCGTGCGCGTGCAGGCGGGAGAAGCAATCGCGTCCGATTCACTTCAGCTGCTACTCGAGGCGAGTCGAGCGCGCCTCGCTGTGTTGAGTAGCGATTCCGCGGTTGTCGCGTCTCGACTTCGGCTCGGGAGATTAATCGGGGTGAGCGGTGCCGCTGAGGCCGCACCGGTCGACTCCACGAAACCCGCGGCGTTGCCGATGACAGAGGAGGAAGCGATCGCTGAGATGCGCAGGCGCGGTCCCGACGTCGAAGCGTCACGCGCTGACGAGCGAAACGCGAGCGCGCTGTTGAGCACGCAGCGTGAGAAGTATCTCCCGGAACTTACCGTTGGTGCAACGATGGGCAGGTACGATTCGAGATTGTTTCCGTCTGCGCTCAAGCGAAATCAGCTCGTCTTCGGTATGTCCGTTCCGATCTGGAATGGTGGCACTCGAGAGCTTGCTGTTGCGCGGGCGCGAGCGGACCGCGATGTCGCGCGAGCGATGCGCGCCGATCTCGAGCGTGGCGCAGGCGAGATCATGTCGCAGGCGTATCACGGATATCTCACGTCACGCGGCGGAATCGATCTCGCGCTGATTGGAGTTGCAGCAGCGACAGAGAACTATCGCGTGCAGCGCGCGCGTTATCGCGAAGGAGCGACGACAATTCTCGATTTACTCGAAGCGCAGGTTGCGTTGAGCGAGGCTGAAGCCGCACTCATCGAAGCGCGCTACTCCGCGCGTCTGGCTTTGGCGCGCATCGAGGCGTTGTTGGGTCGTCGAATCTTCGAGACACCGAACACAATTTCGACTGTTCGCTGAGGCGAACGCATATGACGAACGGTAGAGTGCAGGATTCGAGAAGTTGGTGGGCCACTCCGCGGACCATTGCGATCGCGGTGATACTGGTTCTTGTGATCGCGCTTCTCGCGTTCCGCAGCAAGCGGGACGGAGGTGGAGGCGGAGGCGGCGCGAACGCGAAAGGTGTTGCGGCCGGTGGAAAAGCGGGCGGTGCAGCAGGAGGAGGCGGTGCCCCTGCAATGCCTCCAATGCCAGTCGACATAGACACTGCGCGAGTACAGCCCATCGTCGATGCGGTTCGCGCGACGGGTCACATCGAAGCCGTGCAGGCAGTCGAGCTTCGTCCGGATGAGCAGGGCCGTATCACTGCTCTGTTGTTCCACGAAGGTCAGCTCGTTGCGAGAGGTGCGCCACTCGTCAGGATAGACGACGAGGTGCTGCGCGCAGAGGCCGAGCGTGCCGATGCCGACCGCGATCTCGCGAAGCAGCAGCTCGACCGCGTGCGTCGTTTACGGGAACAGAACGCAGCGACCCCAGCGGATGTCGAGCGAGTGGAAGCAGCGGCGCGCAGCGCGAACGCAAATCTCGCGGTGCTGCAGCTTCAGATTGAAAAAAGCACTGTGCGCGCGCCCTTCTCTGGCGTCGTGGGACAACGATTCATCAGCGTCGGCGATTACGTCACGACCGGTACGCGTCTGCTCACGCTTCAGACGGTCGATCCACAGCGCGCAGTAATCGAAGTGCCGGAGCGGCACGCGGTGAGCTTGAAGTTGGGACAGACGGTGGACTTCACTGTCGCGGCCGATCCAACAAAAACATTCGCTGCGAGAGTGGACTTTATCGATCCGGTTGTGGAAGCCACCAATCGGACGATCACCGTGAAAGGTCTCGCGCCGAATCCAGCGCGCGTTCTCAGGCCTGGAATGTTCATCGAAGCACGACTCGCCACCGCGACACGGGCGAATGCGATTGTCATTCCTGAAGACGCAGTTCAACCTCTACGAACTGCGAATGTCGTGTGGGTCGTGGCAAATGGAAGAGCGAGCCGGCGTGTCGTGCAACTTGGCGCGCGGTCGCAGGGAATTGTGGAGGTGACGAGTGGCGTTTCGTCGGGCGAGCTCGTTGTTGTCGGCGGTCTCGAGAGAATGGGGGAGGGAATGCCGCTGATGGGAATGCCGAGGAGCGCGAAGCCTGCTAATCAGGGCGCGGTCAAATAACGATTTCCCTGTTGCATCATCGCGACGAATGATTCTTCGTCGCCGTCGCGTACGGACGTGCTCAGCTGCTCGAGCGTCGAAAGCAAACCATGGAGCGCTGACTGTCCGTGCTGGTTGAGGTTCTGAATCTCGAAGTACAGATGCGGATTTTCCTCTGACACTCGGCGAGCGATATCGAGCTGCGCATCGAATGTTGTACTCGAAAGATTCTTGAGACGCCCGGCGTCCTCGCCACTTCGCGCGAGCGCCGCGAGGAACGCGATGTTCACTGCGTGCGAAAGTCCGAGGACGTAGGAGATCACGCGATCGTGTGACTCGAGATCCATCTCGACTTGCACTGCCATTGTCGATGCGAAGAGCTCGCGCGCAGCCCTCGTCGCTTCAGCGTGGCCGACATCGACAAAAATGATGTGTCGCCCCGAGAGTAGCTCCGTGTCAGGGCCGAACATCGGGTGAATCGATGTCACCGCAACGCCGGCGTCGCGTAGTGCGGTGAGTCCCGCGCGCAATGGAGTTTTGAGAGAACCGACATCGAACACAATTCCCCTGGGGCGGCGTTGCGCGAGCTCCTCGAGAATCAAACCCGATGTGCGCAACGGCGCCGCGACGATGATGATGTCGTGATCGAGAGTTGACGTTCTCCAATCTTTTATATGGAGAAAGTCTCCGGAGCCTCCCGCAGGATCCGCGATCTCGATTGAGAATCCCTGCGACGCGAGGAAGCGCGCGAGCCAGCCGCCCATTTTTCCCGCGCCGCCAATGACTAGCACTCTCCGGCCTTTGCCTTCGCCACTGAGTTGTACGCGATCCTGCTCCTGCGCCGTAAGAGACGCGCGAATCAAGAGCAACACGATCTCTTCGGCTAGATTCGGATCGAGCCCGAGAGCCGCCGCGGCGTTCCGTGCGCGAAGCGCGACATCTTTTTCCTGGGAGAAATCGCGCGTCGATCGGCCGATCGAGGTTTTGATGCGGCCGATTTCCGTCGCGATTTGTTGTCGCTGAGAGACGAGATCGAGAATCGACCCGTCGACCTGACCGAGTCGCTCGCGAAGCTCCTGGAGTTTTTTGGACTCGTCTACGCTCATTGACCGCCGGCGAGGAGCACCCGCGACGCCGCCAGAGTGCCATCCGGCCGTTTCGTTGCGAGCACGACAACGTTCGATCCCGGAGCGAGCTTCGTTTGAGTGAGGGAAATTTTCGTCACGGTAACTCCGGACGGAATGGTAATTGTCTGAGAACCTCCACGGTAATTGACCACAAGCTTGCCACCCGCGGTCGCGCCGATTGTGCCGTTCGTCATTCGCGGAGCTTCGACGGTGCCGTTTGTCATAGTGCTCGGGCTGCCACCGCTCGATTGCCCGCGCATGAGAAAGCTGCCCTCCTTTGTGCCGCGCAACTCTTCGGGGAAAATGTGAATCTCCGTCGCGCGTTGAGTACTGTCGGGTTGTTGAACGGAGGTGACTCCGACGAATGAGTTCTCTTTTACTTCGGAGAGACCCGCAGGTC
Source organism: Gemmatimonadaceae bacterium (assembly GCA_041499635.1). Lineage (GTDB taxonomy): Bacteria > Gemmatimonadota > Gemmatimonadetes > Gemmatimonadales > Gemmatimonadaceae > UBA4720. The sequence goes on along the minus strand of JBGQKT010000068.1, from coordinate 8,025 downwards.
CGCGCGAATAAACCTGAGGTGGGGAAGGGAGTGCGACCTGGATGTCGCCCGCAGATGTCGTCACGACGAGCATCGTGTCGGTCACGGTCGAAATCGTTCCGCGCACTCCCGTGATTTTCGGCGCTGCACCCGGCGCCGCGGCGCTCGAGGAATCTGCAGATGTCCCACTCTTAGGCGTTTCGGTCCTGGAGCAACCGGAAATAATTGCGCTACAAAGAATGAGAGCTACGCACATCGATTGCATTTCGACCCTCGCCACTGATTCGTGTTGATCTTCATTATATCTAATCAGAGTTTCGCTCGACGAAGGAGTTGGGCATTCAGTGCCACGATCACTGTACTGAATGACATCAGGATTGCACCAACGGCAGGATTCAAGATGATTCCCCACGGGGCGAGCACACCGGCCGCGAGGGGAAGCGCAACGATGTTGTAGCCCGCCGCCCACCAGAGATTCTGGATCATCTTGCGATAAGTAGCCTTGCTGAGGGCGATGATTCGCGGCACATCGCGTGGATCACTGCGGATCAAAACAACGTCGCCGGCTTCAACGGCGACATCGGTACCGGCTCCGATCGCAATGCCGACATCTGCAGCGAGAAGCGCCGGTGCATCGTTTACTCCGTCACCAACCATCGCGACGCGTTTTCCGGTGCGCTTCACCTCTTCGATCTTCGACGCTTTCTGTGCGGGCAACACTTCCGCGAATACCGTATCGACGCCAAGCTCTCGCGCCACGGCATCGGCGACAGGTTTTGCGTCACCGGTCATCATGACGACTTCGATTCCCATCTCGTGCAGCTGCTTTACTGCGTCGCGCGATTCTTCGCGAATTGCGTCTGCAACCGCGAACACAGCGAGAGCTTCGCGACCCTCCACGAGTGCGACCACCGTCTGCGCACGAGCTGCTGCCTCATCCATCGCCCTCTTCAGCTCGGGTCCTGGCTCAGTGCCAAGCCGGCGAAGAAGAGCTGGACCGCCAATCATCAGCTGTCGCCCTTCAACAGCGGCCTGAACACCCTCACCGGGTAACGCCTTGAACTGCTCCGCTCGTGGGAGAGCGAGTCCGCGTTCTTCGGCACTTTTGACAATTCCCTGAGCAATCGCGTGTTCTGAATCACGCTCGATCGCAGCAGCGAACTTCAGTGCATCATCCGGGGACAAACCTCCAGCGGTTGCAATTGCCACAACTCGAAATTCGCCACGCGTCAGAGTTCCGGTTTTGTCAAAGAATACTGCGTTGAGATTTCGCGCTTCCTCCAATCCGCGGCGATCACGAACTAGAAGACCTGAACGCGCTCCAAGAGTAGTCGAGATTGCGATTACGAGAGGAATCGCCAGACCAAGCGCATGAGGGCACGCGATGACGAGCACCGTCACTACTCGTTCAACTGCGAATGCTGGCGTTGCACCTGCGATGAGCCACGCAACGAGGGTAATTGCTGCGCTCACGACGGCAATAATCGTCAACAGGTAGGCGGCTCTGTCTGCGAGCGCCTGCGCTCGAGAGCGCGAGTTCTGCGCTTCCGCCACAAGTCGCATGATTCCCGCGAGGGCTGTCCTTTCGCCAACTCCGGTGACTTTGATACGCAGCGATCCCGAGCCATTCACTGTGCCGGCGATCATTTTGTCTTCCGGCTTTTTATCAACTGGGCGCGATTCGCCGGTGATCATCGCCTCATTCACCGCGCTCGCACCTTCGATCACGAGGCCATCGGCAGGTACACTCGCTCCAGGTCGAACGAGTACGATGTTGCCTTCGCGCAGATCCGAAACGGGAACTTCTTCGGTCGTCTCGCCGACGATACGGACGGCCATGTCCGGAATCAGCTTTGCGAGCTCCTTCAGCGCCCCCTGCGCCTGCGAGATGGATCGCATCTCGATCCAGTGGCCGAGGATCATGATGGTGATGAGCGTGGCCAGCTCCCACCACAAATCCATCCCCGGCACTCCAAGCGTCACCGCGACGCTGAACCCGAACGCGACGGTAATCGCGAGCGAGATCAGTGTCATCATTCCGGGAAGCCTGTCTTTTATTTCCTGGACAGCTCCGCGGAGGAAGACGCTTCCACCGTAGAAGAAGAGAACAGTCCCGAAGATCGCCGGTATGTAGCGCGATCCGGAGAAGGCGGGAGCGCGGTATCCAAGCCACTGTTGAACCATCGGGGACCACGCGACGGTTGGAACAGTCAACGCGACTGATCCCCAGAACTTGTCGCGGAACATCTTCACGCTGTGGCCGGCGTGCCTGTCATGTCCTCCGTCTGCGTCGTGATTGTGATGCGCGTGGGCGTGAGTCATTGGCATAACCTAACAAGCTTTCCCTTACATCTCATCCGCGTCTTCCCGACTGACAGCGCGCAGGAAAGTAGTGATTGTCATGATGCTCGCGCAAACAATCAATTTCGGAGGTTATATGGGCATCAACACTCGCGCACTTGCGTTCGCTTCTGGAATCGTCGCGGCTGCAACATTCGTCGTGTGCGGACTGATGGTTGCGGTTGCTCCCGGCGCAACGTCAAGCTTCTTCGGATGGGTGTTTCATATCGATCTGAGCAGTCTCTCGCGCTCGATATCCGTATCGAGCTTCGTTGGTGGACTGATCGTGTTCAGCGCCATTGTCGGAATTTGTGTCGCGGCCGTTGCGTGGATGTACAACAAGCTGACGGTGCCGCCAAAGCTCAAGGCTGCCTAGACTCATCGCTAAGCAGACACCGCAAATCAACGCCGGGGCAGTCACTGCTCCGGCGTTGGTATTGCGAGGATCAATACCGGAAAAAAATTCGTTCATTCGACTTGTCGATTCTGACTCGTGTGGTTCGAAGCAGGACGGAGTTCCGGGTGCGCACCTTGCGGAAAAGATGCGCACCCTACAGCAGGCGAGTGAGCAGGCTCGCGCCGTGTTCTGCGATGTGCTCATAGAACGGACGCCGCCGAAACTTCTCGAGGTTGATTTCCTCGGAGTGCGATAGATCGTCGAAGAAAATTTCTTCCATGTGCTTGCCCGTATCCGAGTCAAGTATCATCAACGTCGACTCGTCATTCAACGCAAGTGAGCGATTGTCGAAGTTCATCGTTCCGACGCTCACCCATATTCCGTCGCAGACGAAGGTCTTGGCGTGTAGAGTCGACGGCAGGTACTCATAAATGCGAACTCCTGCGCTGAGCAACTTTTCATAGCGACTGTGTGCTGCCAGTCGAGCAGCGCGGACATCGGTCGACGGTCCCCCAACCAGAATGCGGACGTCGACGCCTCGCTGGGCAGCATCAGTCAACATTCCGACGAAATTCGTGTCCGGCGCAAAGTACGCGTTCGTGATGTAGAGTCGCTCGCGCGCTCCGGCAATCGATAGCGCCAGATAACGCTCGGCAGGTGTACTTCCCAGTGTCGGTGGGGTGTACAGCAACCCGGCTAGCGCGACACCGTCCTTGAATGTGTCGACAGTCATTCGTCCGGTGAGGAGCTCGCCGGTTGCCTCGCTCCATCCTGCCGCAAATGCGGCTTGCAGTTGTCGCACCGCCGGACCTTCGAATCTCGCATTCGTGTCGCGCCACTCATCCGGTTTGTGACCGCTGCCGAGCCACTTGTCATCGATGCCGAAGCCGCCTGTCCAGCCAACTTTTCCGTCGATGACGATTCCGCGCACGTGCGCGCGGTTCTGATAAATCCAAAGATTCTTGTACTCGAACGGTCGAAAGGGAACTACGCGGACGCCGGAGGTTTCGAGCCGCTTCCAAACGTCGCGCGCCGGTCTGGACCCAAACGCGTCGTAAAGGAGATACACCAACACTCCCGCGCGCGCGCGCTCCTCGAGAATACTCGCCAACGTGTCGGCGACTTTACCCGGATGGGCATAGTACATCTGAACCGTGATCGCTTGCTTCGCCGAACGCAGGTCGTCCCACAGTCGCGGATACGTTCCCTCACCATTCAGTACGATCTCGACGCGATTGCCCGCAAGAATGAGAGTGCCCGTCAAAAGGTCGACAGTCAGAACAAATTCAGGCTCATTCGGTGAAACGGGAGTTCCGTCGGCGCCGACGGCCCGCACTCTGCGCACTGCCGTTCCCCTCGTGAGAAACAGCAATCCAATGATTGCCGTGACGACGACGAGTGCGATGACCAGCCAGTTGAGTACGTGCGAGACGTGCGCGAGGTAGCCGAACATTACTCCGCTCGATGGCGACGACGCGAGTATCGGGAATACGGCGGAACAAGGCAAGTTGCGTGTGAGTATTAAGTCGGGATTACGCTGACACGATTCGCTGGATTTGCCTGACCATTCCCTGGCATTACGTGTATACTTTCTCTCACATGCTCACCATCAGGCGTTTAGTCGTTGTTCTTCTCGCCATCGCGCTGTCATCTCAGCTCGGGGTCGCTCAGCTCGTGCGCTGCGATCGAATGGACATGAGCAGAAATGCAGCGATGCAATCGATGCACCGTACGACCGTTACATCAGCCTCGAGCAATGAGGAGGGCACTCCGGAGTCATCGGGGTGTGTCGTCAGCGTGATCTGCTTGACAGGACCTGGCATCCCCGCAGTATCGCAGGTCCCGATTGGAGTTGGTGTCAGTTCGCCGGTAGTTGCATTCGCGACTGTGTCGCCCGTCACGCGCGCTCTTCGACCCGCGTTTCCCCCTCCGCGCTTCTAAGCATCTCTTGAATTACGCGTCGCGCATCCACGCGCGACGTAACGAGAAGCACGGCGGATTCCAAAATGAGATTGCTACACAACGGGCCAAGAACCCGAACACATTCGGTTGCGGCGATGTTCGCGATTGTATTCTCTGCGTCGCAGTTTGCGATTCCTGCCGGCGCGCAGAACGCGAACGTCGACATCCCCGCGCGACACGATCTCGCACTCGCAGACGTCTATCGCCTCGCGTCCGCGAATCCACGCGTAGACGCTGCGATCGCACTTGCGCGGGCGACTGAGGCTCGCGTTGGCTCTGCACGGCGACCATCAGATCCGGAGATTCAACTCGGATTCATGAATCGATCGCTGCCGTCACTTGCGCCCATGGATCCGCTCGGAATGACGCAGCTGCAACTCACGCAGATGATTCCTGTTCCGGGAAAGCTTCGACTTGCCGGTCGAATTGCGTCAGAGAATTCCGCGGCCGCCCTCGCCCGCGTGGGCGATGTTCGCTGGGACGTGCGCACACGGGCAGCGATGACGTTCTACGATCTCTACGCCGCAGACAGTCAGCTCGGCATCGCGCAACGGAACAGAACGCTCGTCCAGGAGATCGCGAAGGCGTCGCAGGTGATGTACTCGGTCGGCAACGGCAAGCAAGCGGATGTGCTTCGAGCCCAGGTGGAAATCGCGCGGATGACCGAAGACATCACGCGAATGGAAAGCATGCGGTCGTCGATGGCGGGGAGATTGAGCGCTCTTCTTGGACTTCCGGAACACGACGTGATTGGAACGCCGAGTTTACCGGTTTTCCCGGAAACCCTGCCGCCACTGGATGAGCTGGTGGCCGAGGCTTTGAAGAGTCGGCCAATGATTGCTGCGGGTGAACGTGATCTGGCTGCGGCAGACGCTGGAACACGTCTGGCCCAGAAAGAGATTTGGCCCGACTTCGAGGTCGGGGTTCAATACGGATGGCGCGGCGGTGTGATGGGAACCGAGCGAATGGGAAGTTTGATGCTGGGTGCGACCATTCCATTGTATGCTCGCAGCAGGCAGCTCCGCATGCGCGAGGAAGCAGATGCAATGCGCGCGATGTCCGCGGCAGACCTCGCCGCAATGAGAGTAGAAACTCGCGCGCGAATGACGGAGCTCTACGCCGATTTTACGAGAGCGAAAAATCTCCGGACGCTCTATCAAACAACTGTCTTGCCACAGGCAGAGGCGACCGTGACCGCGTCGTTCACTGCATACCGGCTTGGCAGCATCGAGCTCATGGCACTGCTCGACAACCAGATGACGGTCAATCGGTATCGACAGGAATTGGTTTCTCTCGAGGCAGACCAGGGCAAGGCAATCTCCGAAATAGAGATGCTACTCGGCCGCGAGCTGTTCGATGCGGCGCGCGCTACTGCGCCCAACACGAGGACAGGAAGATGACACCAGTATCTACAGAGCTCGCCGCACCGAATCCGTTCGAGCCGCCCACCGGACACAGAACGCGGAATCTCACCGTCACGCTCGGATTGATTGTGATAGCGATAGCAATTGTCATCGTCTCGCTGGTTCTCCGTAACAGAAATGCACCAGAAGTGAAGGCTCACGCTCAGACAGCGGCCGCCGGTGCTCCTGCGCGTCCAGTGATGATTTCCGCCGAGGCCGCGAAACGTATCGGTGTAACGTTCGCTCCCGTCATTCTCGCGCCGCTTGGGCGGGAGATCAGAACCGTCGCGCAAGTGACGTACGATGAGACACGCGTAAAGAGTATCTCGCCGAAGATCGACGGCTGGGTTGAGCAGCTGTTCGTCAACTACACGGGACAACCGGTAACTGCGGGCCAGCCGCTGTTGACGGTTTATTCTCCGATGCTTGTCTCGGCGCAGGAAGAGCTGCTGCTCGCGTCGAAATTGTCGCACTCTCTTTCGGGCGCATCGAGCGATACACGCGTTGGTGCGAGCGATCTCGAGGCTGCGGCGCGCCGGCGGCTTCAGAACTGGGATATTTCGAACGCCGAAATAGAACGGATCGAGCGCACCGGTGAAGTGCGGAAGGCTATGACGTTGCGCTCCCCGGTGAGCGGAGTGGTGATCGAGAAGAATGTTCTCGGCGGCCAGCGCATCATGAGCGGCGAAGCGCTCTACAAAATTGCTGACTTGAGCGTGGTGTGGGTAGAGGGTGAGGTATTCGAGCGCGACCTTCCCGCGGTGCGCGTCGGTGCAACAGTGAGTGCGGAGCTCGACGCGTTACCGGGTGAGCAGAGAAGAGGTCGAATCACCTACGTGTCGCCTACACTCAACAGTGAAACACGAACTGTGCGAATACGTGTCGCGTTGGACAATCCAGGTCTTCGAGTCAAGCCGGGCATGTACGCTACGATCCTCATAGCAGGCACAGAGGTCAGTGCGGTTAGCGTGCCGCGCAGCGCCGTACTCTCGACTGGAGAACGCAATCTCGTTTTTGTGCGACGTCCAGACGGAATGCTCGAGCCGCGCCAGGTGACGATTGGCGAATCGACAGAAGACCGCACGCAAATTCTCGCCGGCGTAAACGTCGGCGAAACCGTGGTTGCGTCGGCGACATTCCTCGTGGATGCCGAATCGAATCTCCGATCTTCACTCGGTGGAATGGGTGACATGCCGGGGATGGACATTGCGAAGCCCGCTCCGCGCAAGGAGTAAATGACAATGCTCCGGCGAATCATAGAATGGTCGGTGAGCAACAAGCTCATCGTGGGACTCTTCACCGTCGCTGCAATCTTCGGCGGATGGTGGGCCGTCTCCAGAACTCCGTTGGAAGCACTTCCCGACTTGAGTGACGTGCAGGTGATCGTGCAAACCGATTACAACGAGCAGGCGCCACGCATCGTCGAAGATCAGGTCACGTACCCCGTTGCTGCGGAAATGCTCAAAGTTCCCGGAGCAGTGTCAGTGCGGGGATATTCGTTCTTCGGAGTTTCGTTCGTCTACATCATCTTCGCGGACGGTACCGATCTATACTGGGCGCGATCGCGCGTGCTCGAGTACCTCGGTGGAATGAGGGGCAGGCTACCTCAGAGTGTCACGCCGACTCTCGGCCCCGACGCAACGGGCCTCGGCTGGGTCTATCAATACGCAATCGAAGATACGACCGGGCGGCTGACACTCGCCGAGCTGCGATCGATTCAGGATTGGAACCTTCGCTACGCACTCACATCTGTGCCCGGCGTCTCGGAAGTGGCGGCGATCGGAGGGTTCGAGAAGCAATACCAGGTGGACATCGATCCCGCGAAGCTGCTCGCTTACCGGATCTCCGTCACGCGCGTAATGGAAGCAATCAGGGCCGCGAACAATGACGTCGGTGCGATGGTGATCGAGCTGTCTGAACGCGAGCACATGGTGCGTGGGCTCG
>JBGQKT010000067.1:0-14674 GCA_041499635.1 Gemmatimonadaceae bacterium | reverse complement strand
CGGACCGTTCATCGATCTCTGTCGCGGGCCACACTTGCCCGATACGTCATATCTGAAACACTTCAAGCTTCTGCACACCGCGGGCGCTTATTGGCGTGGTGATGAGAAGCGGCAGATGCTGCAGCGAATTTACGCGACTGCGTGGTTCTCCAAGGATGATCTCGACGCTTATATCAATCGTCTCGAGGAAGCAAAGCGTCGCGATCACCGCGTGCTCGGCCAGCAGCTCGATCTTTATTCGACCGATCAGCGTGTCGGGCCAGGATTGATTCTATGGCATCCGCGCGGAGCGATCATTCGAAATGAAATCGAGAATTACGAGCGAGATCTCATTCTGCGTCACGGCTATTCGCTCGTGTATACGCCGCACATCGTAAGCGAAAAACTGTTTCAGATCTCGGGTCACCTCGAGAATTTCAAGGAGAACATGTTCGGCGCGATGGAGGTCGAGGGTGCGGCCTATCGTCCGAAGCCGATGAATTGTCCGGGCCACATCTGCATCTATCAGTCGAGTCCGCGGTCATATCGGGATTTGCCGATCAGATATGCCGAATTCGGAACGGTTTATCGCTACGAGAGAAGCGGCGTGCTTCACGGAATGTTGCGTGTGCGCGGATTCACGCAGGATGACGCGCATGTCTTCTGCACACCGGAGCAGGTCGTAAATGAGATCGAGCGGCTTCTCAACCTGGTTGACGAGATGCTTGCGACATTCGGTTATCCGTACACGATCGAGCTCGCGACCCGTCCGGAGAAACACCTCGGAACGCTCGAGGTGTGGCAGCGCGCAGAAGAAACGCTTGCCGGCGTTCTAAAAGCGCGAGGAAAGGAATACTCGGTCGATCCGGGCGGCGGAACGTTCTACGGACCGAAGCTCGACTTCAAGTTGATCGATGCAATCGGTCGCAAGTGGCAAGGGCCAACCGTGCAGCTCGACTTCAATCTTCCGGAGAGATTCGATCTCGAGTACACCGGGGCGGACAATACTCCGCATCGGCCGACGATGTTGCATCGCGTTCTTGTTGGATCGATGGAAAGATTCGTCGGGGGATTAGTGGAGCATTACGCGGGCGCGTTTCCTGTTTGGCTCGCGCCGGAACAAGTGCGTGTGATTCCGATTTCGGATGACACTCGCGGTGCGGGTGAAGCGATTGTCAATCGATTGAGGGCGGCGGGAGTTCGCGTGCACCTAGATGATCGATCGGAAACTTTGAATTACAGAATTCGTGAAGCGGAGACTCTAAAAATTCCCTACATGGCCATCGTTGGCAAGCGAGAAGCCGAGAGCGATGCGCTCGCTCTGAGAATTCGTGGAGCGGGGAAGAAACAAGAAGTCATGCCAGTCGACTCATTCGTTGATCGGGTGAAGAGAGAAATCGTGAGTCGGGCATTGGAGCCGTAGCCTACTCGCTTCGAAAAGGCCACTCTATTTTTGCGGCGCGCACAAATGGGGAGACCAGCTGTGCCCATTGCAAAAATAGAGTGGCCCTTTGGTCGCAAGCCGATTGCCTGCTCAATTCCCGCCGAATTCAGTGAACACCAAGCGGTACCCGGGCATCTTTGCGTCGTACACTGCCTGGAACTTTCTCGGGTAATGCACTCCCTTTGCCAATCCCTTTGGTACGACCATCGGCACCGTGAAAGATTTCTTCTCCATCAGTTTCGCTTTCGCGATCATCGGCTCGAAGAAGATTGGCTTCGCGTCATAGTAGCCCAGCACCATCGTTCCTGAGAACGGAGTTGTCGCGGCCAGCTCTGAAGAAGCAATCGCATGCATTCCCATTCCAGCAACACAAAGTCCCTCGAGCATTCCGATGCCCGGTATGTCGATATCAGGGAGAGTGTATCCGGTAGCGACTGCGAGCGGCTTCGTCTTGTTCGTGCAGTCGATCGCGGTGCGATCGGCGTCGCTGATCGCATAGAAGTGGAAGTCGAAGTGCGGCGTCAAATATGGCGTCGGCGGATGCCCATGATGCTCCCAGTAAACCGTGAGGTGATCAACTCCAGTGGCTGTCCGCGCTTTGGCGGGCATCGCAATCACCGCTGCTGGGACTGGTGGCCACACCATCGGACCATCCGCTGGAGTGTTTTCGATCGCCGAAAGCGGGACCGTCGCTCCAAGCGAAACAACTTTTGAGCCTGACATCTTCGCCCACGTGCATATAGATGCGCCAAACGCAGGCTGGCAGCTCCCGGCAACTTCGTGCGTTTGCGCGAGGGCGGGCATGCTCGCGCCCACAAGAATGGTGGCTGATGAAATTACGGCGAGAAGCGACAGCTTCGGGTTCATTCTAGCTCCTTGGGAGATGGGTGATGGCCCCACGAATTACTCGCCAGACCGCATTCTCGCAAGCTCAGAAACCTTCCCCCTCCGATTAACTTTCATTTCATGTCAGACAAATCCCGAATCCCAGTAATCGTCGCCGCGACGAGAACGCCAATAGGCAAGTTTCTCGGCGGCCTTTCTCCACTCAGTGCGCCCGAGCTCGGTGCGATCGCAATCCGTGAAGCAGTTCGCCGCTCTGGTATCGCGCCCGACCAGGTTCAGGAAGTCATCATGGGTCACGTCATCCAGGGCGGCACAGGCCAGGCACCCGCGCGACAAGCCGCACTAAAGGCAGGAATTCCTGCGACCGTTTCTGCCGTCACCGTCAACAAAGTGTGCGGATCGGGGCTCAAAGCCGTGATGCTCGCCGCGCAATCCATCAAAGCGGGCGACAATCAGGTATTCGTCGCCGGCGGAATGGAGTCCATGTCCAGCGCTCCATACTATGTATATGGCATGCGAGCCGGCGTGAAGCTCGGCGACCAGAAGATGATCGATGGGATGATCAAGGATGGATTGTGGTGCGCCTCATGTAACGTTCACATGGGCAATCACGCCGAACATACCGCGCGAAAGGGGAAGGTGTCGCGCGAGGAGCAGGATCAGTTCGCCGCGTCGTCGCACAAGAAAGCCATCGCTGCAATCGACGCCGGAAAATTCAAGGACGAAATTGTCCCCGTTCAAATCCCCGGAAAAAAAGGGCCGACAGTAATCGACACTGACGAAAGTCCACGTCGCGATACGACAGCCGAAACGCTCGGCAAATTGAAGCCGGCATTTCCCGGGAACGGCGATAATTCAGATCTGTCAGTCACGGCAGGCAACTCGTCGAGTCTCAACGATGGCGCATCCGCGACCGTCGTCGTTTCGGAAGAATTCGCCGAAAAAAATGGTCTGACGATTCTCGCGCGCATCACCGGCTATGCGACTGGAGCAACTCAGCCAGAAGAGCTCTTCTTCGCGCCGATACTCGCCGTCAACAATCTGATGAAAAAGACAAGCGCGATTATCAGCGACTACGACCTCATCGAAGCCAACGAAGCATTTGCGTCGCAGGCAATCGCGGACGGAGAGGGGCTCGATTGGGATTGGAATCGCGTCAACGTGAATGGCGGTGCGATTGCGCTCGGTCATCCGATAGGTGCGAGCGGCGCCCGCGTGCTCACGACGTTGCTTTACGCGATGAAGGATCGCGGCGCGCGCACCGGACTCGCGACGCTTTGCCTCGGCGGCGGCGACGCGGTCGCGATGAGCGTCGAGCGCCCCGACTCAGTATAGCGCTCGGTTGAACGCTGAAACCCAGCAGACAAAATTCGCCAGCCGGCTCCGCGCCGTCTGGCGCGTTTTTCTTTTTATTCTGGTTCTTTTCCTCGCGCTCGTTGTCCTTACGAGTCTCGAGGAATTTCTCGAGCGCGCCACACTCGCCGCCGGCTACCGACCACTCATCACTGGTTGGGCGATGCCGCTCGGCGCGCTCATCGCGACCGGTGTTTGTCTTCGCTGGGTGGACGGAAAGTCGTGGGATTACGTTTACCTCGGTCGCAGCGCAGCGCGACCAGGTTTGCTTGCCAAGAGCGCGCTCCTCGGCGCAGCGGCGATCGCATTGCCGTCGCTTGTTCTACTTTCCGTCGGCGAGCTTCGCGCTGTGCCGTCAATTGACGGAAGCTGGCTTGGAGCAGCGGGACTCACTTTTGCGAATCTCCTTCCCGCCGCGGCAGGCGAAGAGCTACTCGTACGAGGATATCTGTTCGCGGTGGTGCGTGACTCGATGGGGTGGCGTCGAGCGCTGATCGTCACAAGCGTAATTTTTGGTCTGATCCACCTTAATAATCCGGGTGCCGATGGAGAATCCGTTGTTCTCGTCATGCTCGCCGGATTCTTTCTTGGTTCGGTTTTACTCGCGACAAAGAGTCTTTACGCCGCCATCGCGGTGCATTTCGCGTGGAACTGGGTTATGGCGGCCGGACTTCATACTCCTGTTAGTGGAAATCCGATCATCGCTCCGGACTATCGGATAGTCGACGCAGGTCCAGATTGGCTGACAGGCGGCGCGTGGGGACCCGAAGGCGGTCTCGCTGCTGCTCTTTCAATGTTCGTTATCGTGATCTACATCTACGCGCGGCACCTTCGCCGCATGGAGCAATAGAAATGGACGAGCGCATCGCCGTTGTCGGTGCGGGGCAAATGGGAAACGGAATTGCGCACGTCTTCGCGCATGCCGGGTTCCCAGTCACGATGATCGACGTTTCGCGCGATGCGCTGGAGCGCGGTCATGCGACGATCAGAAAAAATCTCGAACGGCAGGTGAAGAAGGGAACAATCCAGCCTTCGGAATCTGAAGAGACGCTCGCGCGCATCTCGATGAGTGAATCTCTCGAGTCTGCAAAGGGAGCTTCGCTGGTAGTTGAAGCAGCCACGGAAAATCACGAGCTCAAGTACACGATCTTCACCGAGCTCGATCGCATCGCTGACGAAAATGCAATTCTCGCAAGTAACACCAGCTCCATTTCAATTACCGAGATTGCGCGTCACACCAACCGGCCGGCGAGCGTCGTTGGAATGCATTTCATGAATCCGGTGCCGGTGATGAAGCTCGTGGAAATCATTCGCGGACTCGCGACCTCGGACGAAACAACCGCGCGTGTAATCGAGCTGAGCAAGAAACTCGGGAAGACTCCGGTGGAAGTGAACGATTATCCCGGTTTCGTGTCGAATCGTGTTCTCATGCCGATGATCAACGAGGCAGTTTTTTGTCTGATGGAAGGTGTCGGGACTGCCGAGTCGATCGATAAGGTGATGACGCTCGGCATGAATCATCCTATGGGGCCGCTCGCGCTTGCTGATCTCATTGGACTCGACACATGCGTCGCAATCCTCGAGGTCCTGCGCGATGGACTCGGCGACCCGAAATACCGCCCGTGCCCTCTACTAAAGAAGTACGTGGCCGCAGGTTGGCTCGGCAGAAAAACTGGCCGCGGCTTCTATACATACCCTGCTTAGATGACCTGGAGCCTCCACGACCTGACGGAGGAGCAGCGCGAGATTCAAAGTCTCGCGCGCGAATTCGCTAAGCGCGAGATCGCGCCGTTCATCGCGCAATGGGATGAAGACGCGCATTTCGAGCCTTCGCTCGTGAAAAAAATGGGAGAGCTTGGCTTTCTGGGAATGTTGCTCCCCGACGAATACGAAGGACTCGGCGTCGACACGTCGACTTATCTGCTGGCTCTCGAGGAGATCGCCGCCGTCGATGCATCGACGGCGGTTCTCATGAGCGTCCACAACTCGCTTCCGACGAAAATGATTTTGCGTTACGGAAGCACCGATCAGCGGAATCGATTTCTGCGTGCGATGGCGCGAGGCGAGCTGCTTGGCGCGTTTGCGTTGTCGGAACCCGAAGCAGGATCGGACGCCGCGTCGCTTACGACGCAAGCAGTGCGAGACGGTGATGACTGGATACTCAATGGAACGAAGAGCTGGGTAACGAGTGGAAGTCACGCTGGCGTGATCATCGCGATGGCGCGTACTGACACTCCTCAAGAGCGAAAGGGCGCACGAGGAATTGGAGCGTTCATCGTTACGCCCGATCTTGCGGGATTTCACGTCGGAAAAAAAGAAGACAAGCTCGGGCTGCGAGCGTCGCCAACTGTCCAACTCAACTTCGATAGCATGCGCGTGCCGGGGACAAATCTTCTCGGCGAACCGCATCTCGGATTTGTTTACGCGATGAAGTCGCTCGACGCCGGCCGACTTGGGATTGCTTCTCAGGCGATCGGCATCGCGCGTGCGGCGCTCGAATCCGCTACTGCGTACGCCGCCGAGCGCAGGCAATTCGATTCACCTCTCAGAGATTTTCAGGCGATTCAGTTCAAGCTCGCCGACATGGCCTCGCGAGTGAGCGCGAGCAGAGCGCTTCTGCACCTCACCGCGCAGGCGAAAGATCGAGGAGTGAACGTGAAGCAGGCGTGCTCGATGGCCAAGCTCCTCGCGAGCGAGACAGCGATGTTCTGTGCGAATCAGGCGGTGCAGATCTTCGGCGGTTACGGGTACGTGAAGGACTATCCGGTGGAGAGGTACTTCCGAGATGCAAAAGTAACCGAGATTTACGAGGGAACATCCGAGATTCAACGCATTGTAATTGCAAGAGAGTTGTACGCTCACGACTGAGATTCGCATGGCAGTGTGCAACTAATCATCTTTCAGTTCGAATTTTCTTGACTAATAAATGGAATTATTCGATAAGCTTGCAGAGATGGGTCATGAAGAGCTCGCGATGGGCAGCGATCCGAAGTGTGGATACCGCGGCATCGTTGCGATTCATAGCACGCGTCTTGGACCTGCACTCGGCGGTACGCGATTCTGGAGTTATGCGACCGACGACGAAGCGGTCATCGACGCGCTGCGACTCTCTCGTGGAATGACATACAAGAATGCCGTCGCGGGACTCAACCTCGGCGGTGGAAAATCCGTGATCATCGGGGACAATCGCACAAAAGACCGCGAAGCGATTTTTAGGGCGCACGGTCGACTCGTTGAAAGTCTTGGCGGTCGCTATATCACCGCCGAAGACGTCGGCACATCGACGTCAGACATGGACTTCGTTCATCTCGAGACCGATCATGTCGCTGGCCTCGCCGGAAAATCCGGGGATCCTTCACCAGTTACCGCGCACGGGGTTTTTCGTGCGATTCAGGCGTCTGCGAAGGAGCGTTGGGGATCTGACGATCTCAACGGCAAAACCGTTGCGATCCAGGGTTGCGGAAGTGTCGGGCGTTATCTCGCGAAGGAGCTTCACGATGCCGGTGCGAAGCTTATCGTCACCGACATCGATCCAGAACGCTCCAAGCGCGTCGCTAACGAAACCGGTGCGACAGTCGTTCCGCCCGATGCGATCTACGCGGTGAATGCCGAGATCTTTGCTCCGTGTGCGCTTGGCGGGATCATCAACGACGAAACAATTCCGCAATTCAAGTTCGAGATCATTTCCGGAGGAGCGAACAATCAGCTGCTCGAGGAGCGCCACGGCGATGTTCTCGAAGAGCGTGGTATTCAATACACTCCGGACTACGTCGCGAATGCAGGCGGTGTGATCAATGTCTACAGCGAAGTAGTCGGATGGGATGCAGCGCGCTCACTCAAGAAAGCTGACGAAATTTACGACACTGTTCTCGGAGTTTTCGAGATCGCAAAGGCAATGAAGATTCCGTCGTACGAAGCGGCTGACCGCCTCGCCGAGAGACGCCTCGAGTCATCGCCGCCGCTGACACTGCCGCACACGCCATCCGTACTGCGTCCAACGCCATACGCCTCCAAAAGCTTTGACGGCGAGTCAGCCGAACCTTCCACCGCGTCGAGCCGCCGCTAAGATGGCCGAAGTGATTCCGATCGGCGCCGATCACGCCGGCTTCGAGATGAAAGAGATTTTAAAGGCGGAGCTCGAGAAACTTGGATTCCAGCCCGACGACGTCGGAGCTCGCTCTGAAAATCCAGAGGATGATTATCCCGATTACGCTCACCCTCTCGCGAGAAAAGTCTCGCGCGGAGAAGCGAAGCGCGGTATTCTGCTGTGCGGCAGCGGGATTGGCGTCGACATCATTGCGAACCGCTATCCTCATGTGAGAGCAGCACTGTCGTGGATGCCTGAAATTGCCGAGCTTTCACGACGTCACAACGATTCGAACGTTCTGGTGATTCCGGCGCGTTTCGTTTCGAATGAAGAGGCAGTCGACATGATGAAGCGATGGCTCTCGACGCCGTTCGAGGGAGGGCGGCATGAACGCCGCGTTGCGAAGATCGACGATCCACCTAACTAGGAGAGAGCAGGCAGGGGCGAATGCAGGGAGTTGAACAGAACGCGGGACTCCAGCTGGCAACAGTGAGCGACTTCGATCCCGACGTCGCTGACATCATTCGTCGCGAAGTCGATCGCCAGCGGGACGGTCTCGAGCTCATCGCGAGCGAGAACTTCGTCTCTGAAGCAGTGCTCGAGGCGATGGGCACTCCTCTCACCAACAAGTACGCCGAAGGGCTTCCAGGAAAGCGGTACTACGGCGGCTGCGAGTTCGTCGATCAAGTCGAGCAGCTCGCAATCGACCGCGCCAAGCAGCTCTTCAATGCCGAGCACGCGAATGTTCAGGCGCATTCAGGCGCGCAGGCGAACGCCGCGGTGTACCTCGCGTTCCTCAAGCCGGGCGACACGGTACTCGGTCTGGATCTTTCACAGGGTGGACATCTTACCCACGGATCGCCGGTCAATTTTTCAGGACTGCTCTATCACGCGATTCATTACGGCGTCGGTGACGACGGTCGCATCGATTACGAGCAGATGAAAGAAATCGCGCGGCGCGAGCGTCCGAAGATGATCATCGCCGGCGCGAGCGCGTACGCGCGCATCATTGAGTTCGAGCCTTTCGCTGAAGTCGCGCGTGAGATCGGCGCAAAGTTTGTCGTCGACATGGCGCACATCGCGGGACTCGTTGCAACAGGATTGCATCCTTCGCCGATTCCGCACGCCGATGCTGTCACGACGACGACACACAAAACTCTTCGTGGACCGCGCGGCGGCATGATTCTCTGCAAGGCCGAGCACGCAAAGGTTGTCGACAAGGCAATGTTCCCCGGAACGCAGGGCGGCCCGCTCGAGCACATCATCGCGGCTAAAGCTGTCTCGTTCAAGGAAGCGCTCGATCCGTCATTCACGACTTATTGTCGGCAGATCATAACGAACGCGCAGACACTCGCAGCGGCGCTGGCGCGCTATGGTTTTGAAATCGTTTCCGGTGGCACTGATACCCACCTAATGCTTGTCGATCTGCGAAGTCGCGGCCTCACGGGCAAAGTCGCCGAGAAAGCGCTCGATCTCGCCGGAATCACCGTGAACAAGAACACAGTTCCAAAGGAAACTCAGTCTCCGTTCGTGACGAGTGGAATTCGCATTGGCACGCCGGCAGTGACGACTCGCGGAATGAAAGAGCCGGAAATGGAGCGCATCGGAGAGCTCATCGACACTGTGCTTTCAAGTGCCGAAGATGCCGCACTCGCTGCTCGCATTCGCGACGACGTGCGGGAGCTAACGTCCCGATTCCCCCTATATCCGGGGCTGTTCCTCTCGCGGGGAGTCGTGTAGATGTCGGGACTCGCTTTCCGCGAAGGAGTGATGGATCGCATTCGCGTTCGCGAATCGCGCTACGATGAGCAGGCGTATCTCTTCGTTCTCTCGGCGCTCGAGTACGCGCAGACGAAGCTCGATGTGAGACGGCACATCACCGCTGCGGAGTTGGCGCATTCGTGCCGAGAGCTCGCGCTGGATCGCTACGGCTTGATGGCGCGCATTGTCCTCGAGCGATGGGGAATCCATACGACGTCCGATTTCGGCGAAGTAGTTTTTGCGCTGGTTGACCTCGGCTTCCTGGCGAAGCTTCCGAGCGACACGCGCGAAGAATTTTCGGACGTCTATGATTTCGCCGGCGCGTTCGAGCGAGACTACCCCTGGAATTCCGCTTATAACGCCTGACTGAACGATGACTGCTCGCGTGGCTACCGCTGCCGAAACAGTGGCGTGCGAGCGCGCGACAATCCTTGCGGGCACATCCGCGCGCGAGCTGATGGAGCGCGCTGGACGCGCGGCCGCGGATGAGATCGTTCGCCGCTTTCGACATGTTCTTCCCGCGGGCGTCGTTGTGTTCACCGGGCCCGGAAATAACGGTGGTGACGGGTGGGTCGTCGCGCGGCGTCTCGCCGAGTACGAATACCCAGTGACGGTGATCGAAGCCGCCGAGGCGAAAACCGAGGAAGCACGCGCCGCCGAAGATTCTGCAGGAAAACCGGAAGTCACCGACGATGTGGCACCAGCTTCAGTCGGCGACGCGCCAATCATCATCGACGCGTTGCTCGGCACCGGCGCGGCTGGCGCGCCGAGGGGTACGGTCGCATCGGCAATCGAGATCGTGAACAACGCGAGAGCCGACGGCACTGTCGTCATTTCGCTCGATATTCCATCGGGGCTCGACGCGACAACGGGAGAGCACGAGCTGTGTGTTCAAGCGGATGTGACGATCACGTTCGGAGTGGTCAAGCGCGGACATCTGCTGGCACGCGACGTGTGTGGAGAGATTGTTTGCCTCGACATCGGCCTCACCTCGAGTCGTGAGCTCGAATCGCTTCCGTTACTTGTCGATCCTTACTGGGTATCCGAGCGAGTTCCTGAAATTCCGCCTGATGCGCACAAAGGAACGCGTCGTCGTCTGGTGATTGTTGCTGGCGGGGAAGGCATGGCAGGCGCGGCGATTCTCGCTGGTAAGGGCGCACTGAGAAGTGGAATCGGGTTGGTCAGACTCGTCGTGGCTCCGCAAAACACAGTCGCAATTCACGCCGGTTTACCCGAGTCTCTCGTGAGGCCGTGGCCGACCAGCGGATCTGCGCTCGAAGAGATTATGCATGATGCCGATGCATTCGCGATTGGTCCCGGGCTTGGGCGATCGCGCGAAGTTCGCGATCTGGTCGAGCGAATTCTGATTGCGTGGGCCGGTCCCGTAGTTGTCGATGCAGATGGGCTCAACGTTTTTGAGAATGACGCTGAGTCACTCGCAAAGCTTCTCCGCGGCAGGCCTGCTGTAATTACTCCTCACCCGATGGAGTTTGCGCGTCTCATTGGTCGCGACACGAGCGAAGTGTTGGAGAATCGATTCGAGATTGGTGCTGATTTTGCGCGCGATGCGGGCACGACGGTGCTTCTCAAGGGAGCGCCGACAATAATATTTGCACCTGAAGGCAACCGATTTGTCAGCGCCGCCGGAACTGCGGCTCTCGGGACCGGTGGGAGCGGTGATGTTCTGACTGGAATCGTAGGTACGATGCTCGCACAGCTAGCGGGAGATCGCAGCTCAGCAGAAATCGCCGCGATCGCGGCATTTATTCACGGACGCGCCGCGGAGTTCGCCGGACCAGTTCGCGGAACCACGCTCGAGGATATTCTTCTCGCGCTCCCCGATGCATGGAATGAGCAGCTCGAGCAGGCACCGGAGCCCTTTCTCGCGTGCATTCCACCTGTGCCATGAAACTGGCACGCAACATTGCGCTGCGCGAAGGAGCGGAATTCGATGTGGTTCGTCGGATGTTGGGGCGCTGGGGTGATCTCGCCGCGCACATCGGCGATGATGCAGCCGTTCTGTCGGGAATCCCGGCCGGGTCACTTGTCGTCAGCACGGATACGGCCGTAGAAAACGTCGACTTTCGGCGCGGCTGGCTCGATCCGCGCGAGATTGGGTATCGGGCAGCGGCGGCGGCTCTGAGCGATCTGGCAGCCATGGCTGCCACGCCTATCGGGATTCTTCTCGCGATCACGCTGCCAGATGACTGGCGTAAGGATATCGACGCGATTGCTGATGGAGTTGGTGACGCGTTAATGGAATGCTCAACGCAGATCGTCGGCGGAGATCTCAGCGGCGGGCGCGACTTGAGCTTCACTATCACGGTGCTCGGGATCGCAGATCATCCGCTTTTCCGCTCAGGTGCAACTGCGGGTGATCGCGTTTATGTCACAGGTGAGCTCGGTGGTCCAGCTGCTGCATTGCGCGCAATATCCGGTGGCCGCGCTCCGAACCCGGAATACCGAGAGCGCTTCGCACATCCGGTTCCTCGCATTCGCGAAGCACAATGGCTGGCGAATCATGGCGCAACGGCGGCAACCGATATTTCCGATGGACTCGCCATAGATCTCGCCAACATTGCCGCAGCGAGCGGCGTTGGCATCTCACTCAGCCTCGACAAGATTCCGAAGATGAGGGGCATCGAGAGCATAGATGCAGCAGGCAGCGGAGAGGAATACGAGCTCGCTGTCACGTCGACGCGGGCGCTCGATACCGCCAAATTCCGCGGTGAATTCGGAGTCTCACTCACCGAAGTCGGCGCTGTTGAGGCGGGCCAGCCGATCGTTCGAGTTTTCGATCGCGACGCTCCTGTCCCAACGCCATCGGGATACCTTCATTTCAGGAAATCCACTGAATGATCGTATTTCGAATAATCCGCACTATTTTCGCCGCGATCGTTGGCGTCATCGCCACGACTGTCGGCGGAATCGGCGCAGTGGTCGCCCGACTCATCGGCGTCGAGGACCGTGAAGGCGGAATCTTCGATAACACCCCGCGCTACTGGTCGCGCGTCGTGCTGTGGGGCGCAGGGGTGTCCGTCACCGTTCACAATCAGGAGCTCATGGCGGGCGGGGAGCCGCGACTCTATCTGTCGAATCACTTGAGCTGGCTCGACATTCCGGCGCTCGCCGGGGTGCTCCCGCGTTACAAATTCGTCGCGAAGTCGGAGCTCTTCAAAGTTCCCGTCTTCGGGCCGGCCATTCGTGCGATTGGAATGGTGCCCATCGAGCGACAGAATCGTAAAGCTGCATTCGCGGCGTACCGCGTTGCCGCCGAAAAAATCCAGGCCGGAAATTCTGTGGTGGTGTTTCCCGAAGGCAGTCGCGGCGACTCGTATCCGATTCGCGCATTCAAGAAGGGGCCGTTCGTGCTCGCGATCGCCGCCGGTGTACCAATAGTTCCGGTTCTTCTTCACGGTACTCACGAAGTGTTCGGCAAAGGCCACTGGATACTGCGCCCCGGCGGGCTCGATGTACATTTGCTCGAGCCGGTTCCAACAGCGGGACTCGAATATTCAGACCGCGAAGAGCTCGCTGAAACTGTTCGCTCTCGAATTGTCGACGCACTCGCATCGATCTACGGAATCGAAAGTGAATCGACACGTCGCTTGCCGCAGATGGCCGATACGGAATAACAAGACAACAACAACAACTCGAACTAAATGACAACCATTGTAGATATCGCTGCGCGAGAGATTCTCGATAGCAGAGGCAATCCAACCATCGAAGCCGACGTAACGCTTTCCCAGCGGAGCAACGGGACGCGCCGCGGTGCCGAGTGGCGCATCGACCGGCGAGCACGAAGCACTCGAGCTTCGCGACGGCGACGCTGATCGTTACGGAGGGAAGGGAGTTCAGCTCGCGGTCGAGAGTGTGGAGGAGCGAATTGCACCGGCGCTTACGGGGATGGTGGCTGACGATCAGATGAGCATCGACCGCGCGATGATTGCGCTCGATGGCACGCCCAACAAGGGAAAGCTTGGAGCGAATGCGATTCTGGCCGTCTCGATGGCGACTGCGCGAGCCGCTGCGATGGATGCAGGAATGCCCCTCTACCGATACCTCGGCGGCCCAATGGCGCGAGTGCTGCCTGTCCCGATGATGAACATTCTCAACGGCGGAGCGCACGCGACTAACACCGTCGATTTTCAGGAGTACATGATCGTCCCCGTCGGCGCTGATAATTTCGCGGAAGCGCTTCGGATGGGAGCGGAAGTTTTTCACGCGCTGAAAAAAGTCTTGGTCAAGCGGAAACTTTACACCGGAGTAGGAGATGAAGGTGGATTCGCTCCCGACCTCGCGAGTGATGAAGACGCGCTCAAGGTTGTAGTCGAAGCCATCGAGGCCGCCGGCTACGCGCCAGGCACCGAGGTCGCAATTGCTCTCGATCCGGCAGCGTCGGAGCTCTATAAAGCCAAGACATATACGTTCAAGAAGAGCGGGGCAGGGAGCTTCAACGCTGATGGAATGATCGAGCTTTACTCGAAATGGCTCGACGAATATCCGATCGTGTCCATCGAAGACGGACTCGCAGAAGATGATTGGGCGGGTTGGGCGAAGCTCACCGCGGCACTAGGCGATCGAGTGCAGCTCGTTGGCGACGACATCTTCGTTACCAACACAGAGCGCCTCGCGCGCGGAATTTCAGAAGACGTCGCGAACGCGATACTCATCAAGCTGAATCAGATCGGCACGGTTACCGAAACACTCGAGGCGATCGAGCTCGCAAAGGCGAGTGGATATCAATCGATCATCTCACATCGATCGGGAGAAACGGAAGACACGTTCATTGCCGACCTCGCCGTCGCGACAAATGCGGGGCAAATCAAAACCGGATCTGCAAGTCGAACGGATCGTGTTGCGAAATACAATCAGCTGTTGAGAATCGAAGAGATCCTCGCCGAGTCGGCGGAATTTCCGGGCGGAGCTGTTTACGGTCTCTAGGCACTCGCGATGATCCGGCGAATCATCTTTGCGCTTCTGATACTCGGCGGACTCGTCTTCGCAATTCAGGGCGGCGAGTACAGCACGATTGATTTGTGGCGCCAGCGGCAGCGCGCAAAAACTCTTGCGGCGCAAACTGATTCGCTCGCCCGTGAAGTCGACTCGTTGAGGAAGATTGCCAAGGCCATTCAGACCGATCCAGCAACGCAAGAGAGGATCGCTCGCGAAGAATTCGGAATGGTGAGAGGATCGAAAGAGAT
>JBGQKT010000066.1:0-15112 GCA_041499635.1 Gemmatimonadaceae bacterium | reverse complement strand
GTGTCTTGAGCGCCGCGCGAAGTGAATCCTCATTTGGCGCAATAAGTGACACCGAGTACGCGGGAAGATTTTCCGCGATGATCTCACCTTTGCGATCGTAAATAATTCCGCGCGGCGCAGGAAGTGGAATTGCGCGCAGCCTGTTCTCTTCCGACTGCGTTGCATAGTTCTGGTGGTCGATCACCTGCGTGCGGAAAAACGCCCCGAGCAACGCGATGAAGCCGATACCAAGCACGATGGAGCTGAGCTGGGTTCGCCGCGCAATGTCGTTCGGGTGGAAGCTCATGCGTGCGAAGGCTCGAGCATCGGCCGCATGATCAGGAGAAGAATGATACCGGCAATTGCGGTTGCCGCGGCCGACAGTGGCGACCACAACAGGAGTTGTTGCACGAGCTCGATTCCGCCGAGCCGCCCTTCAACGACAAAGTAGATGATGTCGAACAGCCACTTGCCGACGAAAAAGAAGAACGCATTCAACGCAAGATTGTCGGCGAAGAACACGGCCTTGAGCCATGAGGCGAGGTAGCCAACGACTGTCATCGCGAGTGCTGCGGCTCCCAAAGAATCAGGAGTAAGTGAATCCGCAACGATTCCCATTGCCAATCCGATCAGCGCCGCGACAGCGGGTCTGACGCGAATGGAAGCGAGCAGTAAAGCGAGAAGCAGAAAATCCATCGGAGCTCGCAAACCAAGCAGCGGACGGAGCGTGTAATGAAGCAGAACCAGTATCACGAAGGTTATAATCGCGCGCAGCGTACCGCCAAGTGTCATCAGAATCCTCTTGTCGGACTGCGCACGAGAGAATCGCGTCGTAGCGAGTCTACGCGGGCCGAGTCGCGTCTCAGTGAGTCGCGACGGGCTGCTGCGCGCCTGGCTGCGCGTCGCGCTGCTGCAGCGCGCGCGGAATCAGTAAGTGGCACACCGCCCGCGACGGGCGTCGTGTCAGGTCGCAGCTCGGGAGGCAAGCCGCCCGGAACTTGTCCGCCGGCCGTGGTGTCGCGTGGCGGTTCGAGCGCAGCACGACGCGCCGCAGCTTCTGCAAGCGCCGCAGATTTTGCGGCGGAGTCACCGGCCGACACGATGCGCTTCGCCGCCTCGTCCGCGCCGACGACATTCGTCCAGACGTTGTCGAACGGCTTGTTCACTCGCTCCGGTCTAAGAATCATCACGGGACCGACGTCGGCAGGAGAAACTGCGGGCTTGATCAGATATGTTCGCGCCCAGCCTTCGGAAGTTTTTACTTCCTCGAGCACTCGTCCAATCGGAATTCCGCGAGGCCAGACACCTCCGAGTCCAGAGCTGACTATCGGTGTTCCCGGTTTCAGCGCAGTACGAAATGGAATTCCGCGAAGCTCCATCAGATAACCACTCGTGGCGCTCGCGAGATGACCCTGCAGGATTCCAAACGCGCTCCCGTCCTCGGACATTGCGCTCACGCGAAAATCGGGATGAGTCCAGATCATCGCCTGGCTCATTGTTGGATCGACGTCAGTGACCATTCCAACAACGCCCTCGGGCGCGATCACCGGACTCAAGCGTCGTACGCCTGCGTTCGACCCAGCCGTCAGCGTAATGGTGGTGACGTCGCGAACGCCACGCCCGTGAATCGCTTCGGCGGCGATGAATCCCCAGTTGATTCGCGATCCCAGTCCGATCACCTGGCGCAGCCGGTCATTCTCGCTTTCCAGACTCGTGACAGTCATCGCTTTGAGCGTCACGCTATCGCGAACCTGAGTGCGTTGCTGGTCGAGCGTCAGTGAGCGGCGACTTGCTTCAGCTCGCTCCTGTAGCATTACAAGCGGCGCGAGGAAGGTGCGGCGCATCGATGTTGCGATGGGATCTTTCAAGTTCGCGGGAAGACCTCTTGCCACCAGCGCCAATAAGGCGCAGGCGCCAAGAACCATCAGATCGCCGCGATTGCTGCTTCGTAGTGCGCGTGCCACTTGAGCCTCAGGTGGCTAGTACAGACCAGTACTTGTCCTCGTCGTCGAGGATCCGTCCACAGCCACGGACAACGCAAGTCAGCGGATCCTCGTCGACATGAATCGGGAGCCCGGTTTCCTGCGAGAGGAGGACGTCGAGCCCGCGGATGAGCGCGCCGCCTCCTGTCATGACCATTCCTCTCTCTACGATATCGGCGGCCAGCTCCGGCGGAGTAATCTCGAGCGCCCGCCGCACCGCGCCGACAATCTGCTGGATTGGCTCCTGTACCGCATCACGAATCTCAGCAGAATGAATGCGCACGCTCTTCGGTATTCCAGAAACCAGGTCTCTTCCCTTCACTTCCATTTCGCGCTCTTCGCCGACGGGGTACGCTGACCCGATTTGAATTTTCACTTGTTCGGCAGTGGATTCGCCGATGAGCAGATTATAATTCTTTCTCATCGACTGAAGAATCGCCATGTCGAGCTCGTCGCCGCCGGTGCGGATCGAGGTGTCGCTGACGATTCCCGACAGGGCGATGACGGCAATCTCCGTCGTCCCGCCGCCAATGTCGATGATCATGTTGCCTGTCGGAGTCTCGACGGGAAGTCCCACTCCGATCGCAGCGGCCATCGGCTCGGCAACCATGAAGACTTCCTTCGCGCCTGCACCAAGCGCCGAGTCACGCACTGCGCGCTTCTCGACTTCGGTGATTCCCGACGGAACGCAGACGATGACGCGCGGCTTCACCTTGAAGACGTGATTCTCGATGATGAGCGCGAGGAAATATCGGAGCATCTTCTCGGTGACGTCGAAGTCGGCGATGACGCCATCCTTCATCGGACGCACAGCGATGACTCCCTCGGGCGTCCTTCCGAGCATTCTCTTCGCCTCGAGTCCAACTCCTTTGATTTTCTTCGTCTCGCGGTCGAGAGCGACGACCGACGGCTCGTTGAGAACGATTCCCTCGCCCTTCACATAGATCAGAGTGTTGGCGGTACCGAGGTCCACCGCAATCGCATTCGCGGGGAAGAACGATCCCGCTTTCCAGAAGGGCCAGCGCATTTAGTCTCAGGTCAAGTATGAATCGACGCTTTTCAGTGGCAAGCCGAATGCCTCGGCAACCGCGGGATAAACGACTTGTCCGTCAACGACGTTCAAGCCTTTTTGCAATGGAACACTTTCCTTGAGCGCGCGCTTCCAGCCAAGATTCGCGAGTTTCAGCGCGTATGGGAAAGTAGCGTTGGTGAGCGCGAGAGTAGAGGTGCGCGGCACTCCGCCCGGCATGTTGGCAACGCCGTAGTGAATCACGCCGTCGACGACATAAGTCGGATTCTCGTGAGTCGTCGCGTGGATTGTCTCCACGATGCCGCCTTGATCTATGGCAACATCAACGATCACTGAGCCAGGTTGCATTCTCTTGAGATCCTCGCGGCGAATGAGCCGCGGTGCCACTGCGCCAGGAATCAGCACGGCGCCCACTACCAGGTCGGCGGTCGAGATCTGCTCCAGGATGTTATGACGATTGGAGTAGATGAGAGTTACGTTCGCCGGCATTACGTCGGAGAGATATCTCAATCTCTCGAGCGAGAGGTCGAGAACCGTGACTTTCGCGCCCATTCCCGCCGCCATTTTCGCCGCGTTGATACCGACGACACCACCGCCGATAATCACTACCTTCGCCGGCGGAACGCCCGGCACTCCGCCGAGGAGAACTCCACGTCCGCCGTAAAGCTTCTCGAGATATTTCGCGCCTTCCTGCACAGCCATTCGTCCCGCGACTTCTGACATCGGAGTGAGAAGCGGCAGCTCGCGATTAGGCAGCTCGACCGTTTCGTACGCGATGCATGTTGCTCCGCTGTCGAGATGCGCGCGCGTCAGCTTTTCATCGGCGGCAAAATGAAAATACGTGAAGATCGTCTGGCCCTTTCGCATGCGCGGCCACTCGCGCTTGATGGGCTCCTTAACCTTCATGATCATGTCGGCTTCCCGCCAGACAACCGGCGCGTTGGGCGCAATGCTCGCGCCGACATTCACATAATGCTGATCAGGAAAACCACTCCCTTCTCCTGCACCCGTTTGAATCAATACATCATGGCCCGCGGAAACGAGAACTTCCGCACCGGCGGGAACAAGCGCGACGCGATTCTCGTTTGTCTTTATCTCTTTTGGTACGCCGATCTTCATTTCGATTTCTTGCGTGAACGTTTATTGATCGAGAGGTGCGCTCCGCGCCGCGATCGGCCCCAGACTTACAACAGTCTGAAGATCCGGCGCGAAAAAATCGCGACAGACCGCAAGGACACTCTCGCGATCGATGGAGTCAATCAGTGCGAGCACTTCGTCAAGCGACCGGAATTCCTCGTCGTAAAGCTCGACACCCGCCGCGCGATACATGCGCGAGGATACGCTCTCGAGCGAGAGTGTAATCTGACCCTTTAACTGGTTTTTGCCAGCATTCAGCTCATCATCCGGAATTCCCTCGGCGGCGACTCGTGCCAGCTCGTCGCGAATCGCCTCGCTTGCCAGGCCGGCAGTTTCGGGCGCCGTCCCGACATACACGCCGTGTATTCCGGCATCATGATGAAACGATTGGAACGTGTACACCGCGTATGCGAGGCCAAGCTCTTCTCGCACCCGCTGAAAAAGACGAGAGCTCATCCCCCCGCCGAGGAGCGTGCTTACGAGGGCCATCGCGTAGCGACGCGGGTCACCGTGCGGGACGGTGGCGGACCCAAAGACGATGTGAGTCTGCGCGCCCTCGCGCTCGAAATGCGTAGTCGTGGGAATCGCCGGCACCGCGGCTCTCGACACAAGGCGCGATTTGCCACCCGAGGGGAATGAATTCCAACCGGTCGCCTCGAGAATCGCGATCAGGTCGTCATGCTCGATGTTCCCGGACGCCGCTACGACGACGTGCTCCGGGTGATATGTGCGATCGTGAAGCCCGCGAAGATCGCTCGTGGAAAACGATCCCACCGTCTCGCGCGTTCCGAGAATGGGATATCCATAGGGATGATCTCCCCAGAGTCGCGCGCCGTGAAGCTCGAACACGAGATCGTCCGGTGTGTCTTCGACCGTGCTTATCTCTTCGAGAACTACTTTCCGCTCCATCTCGAGATCGGACGCGCGCAGTAACGGTCGGAAGATCAGATCGGCGAGCACATCAGCCGCAATCTCTACATGCTCATCCAGCACTCTCGCCTGATACGACGTGTGCTCGCGCGAAGTGTAAGCATCGAGTGAACCACCCACCGACTCGAGTGCAAGAGCGAGCTCTTTCGCCGAACGACGCTCTGTCCCCTTGAACACCATGTGTTCGAGGAGATGCGACAATCCCATTGTTTCCGGACTTTCATGGAGCGATGCAGCGCGCACCCAGGCGCCTAACGCGACCGACCGCACCCCCGGCATGTGCTCCGAAAGTACGGTCAGGCCATTTCCAAGAACGGTACGGCGAAGCGTTACATCACTCGTCGCCAAAGCAGAGCTCACTCGCGGCTTCTGCCTCCACCGCTGCGAGAGGGACGTCCACCGCGCGGGCGCCTCGGACGTTCTTCGCGTTGCCCAACAGCTGCACCTGCCTCTTCGGCAACGGGCGCATACCCATCGTCCGCCGCAGGCGCGCTGCCGTCATTCGCGGTTCTGCCTGCTCCTCCTTCAGCCGGACTCTCGCCGAAGGCGCCACCCTCGGGCTTCGGAACGAGCGCTTTCATTGAAAGACGAAGACGTCCGCGCTCATCACGCTCGAGAAGCTTGACCTTCACACGGTCGCCCTTCTTCACAACGTCTTCAGTTTTTTCCGTTCGGCCGTGCTTGAGCTCGGAGATGTGAACGAGTCCTTCTGTTCCTGGCATGATCTCAACGAACGCGCCGAAAGCAGTCGTGCTCTTCACAGTCCCTTCGTACGTCTCGCCGATGACTGGCTCAGCGGTAAGCGACTGCACCATCTGCCGCGCGCGCTCCATCGCCTCTCCACCGACAGCGGCGATCGTAACCAATCCAGTGTCGTCCACTGTGATCTCGGCACCGGTCTCTTCCTGAATTCCGCGAATGGTCTTGCCCTTGGGCCCGATCAGGTCGCCGATCTTTTCCGGATTGATCGTGATGGTCACAATGCGCGGAGCGTACTTCGAGAGATCCTCGCGATGTGCGGGCAACGCCTTGTTCATCTCACCAAGAATGTGCAAGCGACCTTCTTTCGCCTGCGCGAGCGCTTCCTCCATGATCTTGAGCTCGAGCCCCTGAATCTTGATGTCCATCTGAATCGACGTCACACCGGTTTCGGTGCCCGCAACCTTGAAGTCCATGTCGCCGAGGTGATCCTCGGTGCCAAGGATGTCGGTGAGGATCGCGTACTTCGATCCTTCCTTGATGAGACCCATCGCGACGCCCGCAACTGCTCCGCGTATCGGAACTCCTGCGTCGAAGAGCGCGAGTGATCCACCGCAAACGGAAGCCATCGAGGATGAGCCGTTCGATTCGAGAATGTCGGACACGATTCGAATCGTGTAAGGAAATTCGTCGAACGCAGGCAGCACACTTTGCAGTGCGCGCTCGGCAAGATTGCCGTGACCGATCTCACGTCGGCTCGTTCCACGCATCGGCCGAACTTCTCCGGTGGAGAACGGCGGGAAATTGTAGTGAAGCATGAACGACTTCGTCGACTCGCCTGCTTCGTCGATTGAATCGAGACGCTGCACGTCGTTCGCTGTTCCAAGTGTCACCGCGACGAGCGCCTGCGTCTGTCCACGAGTGAAGAGCGCGGATCCGTGCGCGCGAGGCAACACCTGCGTCTCGACCGTGATTGGGCGAACGTCTTTCAGCCCGCGGCCATCTATACGCTTGCCGGTATCGAGAACCTGCGAGCGAAGACTGTTGTACTCGACATCTTCGACGAGCGCAGCGATGTCCTTGCTGTTGTCCGGAAATTCGTCCTGAAGCGCGGCGGCAATTTCCTTCTTTGCCGTCTGCACTGATTCGATACGCGTGTGCTTCTCGGCCTGATTGATTGCGGCGACAATCGGTCCAACCGCGATGGACTTCACCCGGGTCTCGAGCTCGTCATGCGGATTGTACTTCGTCCACGACATTTTCTCGGCTCGGCCGCGAGCGAGCATCTCTTCCTGAATCGCGATCAACTCCTTGATCCCGCCGTGTCCGACAGTGATCGCCTCGAGGATGTCTGCTTCTGGTACTTCGATGGCGCCACCCTCGACCATCATGATCGAATCCTTCGAGCCGGCAACGACGATATCCATGTCGCTGTATGGAAGCTGCTGGAATGTCGGATTGAGAATCCAGTTTTCCTGGACTCTTCCAACGCGTACGCCGGCGATCGGGCCCATGAAGGGAATCTTCGATGTGTTGATCGCGTACGACGCTGCGACGAGGGCCATCACGTCGGCGTCATTCTCCTGGTCCGCGGAGATGACGTAGATGAAAACCTGAACCTCGTTCTTGAATCCTTCCGGAAACAGCGGCCGGATGGAGCGATCGATGATTCTTGCTTTCAGAATTTCTGAATCGTGAGGGCGGCCTTCGCGCTTGATGAATCCACCGGGGATTTTTCCCGCCGCGTAAGCCTTGTCACGGTATTCGACGAGGAGCGGGAAAAACGGGAGCGGACTCTCATTGTCGCTAACCGTTGCCGCTGCGAGGACCATCGTTTCGCCGAACTGAACTACTGCTGAGCCTGCTGCCTGCTTTGCCATGCGGCCCGTCTCGATGACGAGCGTCCTACCCGCGAATTCGCGTTCAATGCGTTCCATTCTTTCCTTCGTTTTCCTAGAGAACACAAAGCGCGCGGGCAGCACCATGCTCCCGCGCGCGTGACATCAGATGACGAGATTAGTAACGGAGTCCAAGATCTGCGAGGATCTTGCGATAGCTCTCGAGGTCGGTCCGCTTCAGGTAATCGAGCAGGCGACGACGTCTGCCGACCATCTTCAGCAGTCCGCGACGGCTGTGATGGTCTTTCGCGTGAACGCGGAAGTGATCGGTCAGGTAGTTGATGTTCTCGGTGAGAATTGCAACCTGTACCTGCGCCGAGCCGGTGTCGTTACCGTGTGTGCGGTACTTCTCGATCGTAGCTGTCTTCTGAAATGCCATTGATGCTGTGCTCTCCGCGCGCCATTGCGCGCTGGTGTCTTTGAAATCCTCGTAAGATGAGGAATCTAGAGGACTTACGGCCCTCTGTAAAGGCCAGCGGGAGCAGAAAACTACATTAGAAACGCATAACGACAGGTCCCGGTCAGAGGGGCCGAGGCGAGAGGTCACAGGTGAGGTTTCAGATTGACGATTTCTCACACCTCACCCCGCGCCTCTCCGCTCGGCCCCTCAGACCTCGGACCTGTCGTTACGACTTTTCCAAGCTGACTTTGTCTGTTTTTGCTTCGACAACGCCGTCGTGAAGCAATAGATCGAACTTTTCGTCTTTCACGAAGTCGCTTGCGCTCGTGAGTGCCTGGCCATCCTGGTCTCTTGCGACAGCGTATCCGCGAGATAACGTCGCTAACGGGCTGAGCGCACTGAGTCGCCCCGCTACTGACGCCAATCCGCCGCGTCTTGCTTGCACTAGTCTCACCGCAGCCGTCTTCAAGTCTCTCGCCGTTGTTTTCACATCCGCCTGCGCGGACGCTGCGCGATGATTCACCGCGGAAATCAACGCACTTCGTCGCGAGGAAAGCGTCGCAAGCAAATCCTCGATTGCCGGAACCGCGCGCTCGGCAGCAGCCGATGGCGTCGCTGCGCGAAAATCTGCAACGAGATCACAAACAGTCGTATCGACTTCGTGTCCGATCGCTGAAATAACGGGCACTTCGCACGCGGCGATTGCCCGCGCAACCGCCTCGTGATTGAAGGCGCGAAGGTCGTCGTGTGCGCCGCCTCCGCGACCGATGATGATCACGTCGATTTTTTTCCAACGGCGGATTCTCGACAACGCGTCGCACAGCTCGCGAGGCGCAGTGTCTCCCTGCACGGCCGAGCACGAGACGATTATCTCGATGCCGGGACGGCGCCGAGTTGCGACCGAGACGATGTCGTGTAGCGCTGCTCCACTTGGACTCGTGACAACTCCGAGAGCCCGCGGAAAAAGTGGAATGGGACGCTTGCGATCCGCGGCGAGAAGACCTTCGGCACGCAGACGCCCAAGCGTCTCCTCCATTGCTTTGCGAAACAGCCCGTCACCCTCAGCCTCGATGCGTGTAATTCTCAGCTGAAGATTTCCCCGCGCGGGATACATCGTCATCTGCGCGAGCGCGACGACCTTCATTCCATCATCCGGCGACGCAGGCATTCCGCGCTGATCGCTCGCCCACACGACGCATTGGATTTGCGACGCTGAGTCACGCAGCGTGAAGTACCAGTGTCCGCTGCGGTAGCGCTTGAAATCGCCAACCTCTCCTCTCACCCAGAAACGTCCGAACGCTTCCTCGACCACCACCTTCGTGGAGTTGTTGAGGTCGGTGATACTGATTGCTGTTTCTTTGGACGCACCCGGAGCCTTGCTTGGCTCCGGAAAAAGAGGCGTCGAGACGTAATCGAACGAGCGAGGGGGAATTCGCTGCCTCATTCGTTCACCCCGCGAGTTGCCTTCATGCCGCGAGCATCGGCAAAGCGACTCGCCGAGCGAACGGTGTTCGAGAGAAGCATCGCAATCGTCATCGGACCAACGCCTCCCGGTACCGGCGTAATCTTCGAAGCGACTTCTCGCGCCGACTCGAAGTCCACATCTCCAACAATTCTATAGCCCGACTTCGCCGACGAGTCGGGCACGCGATTGATGCCGACATCGATTACAACTGCGCCAGGTCGAATCATTTCGCCCTTGATGAAGTTGGGCCGACCCGCCGCGACGATGAGAATCTCTGCGCGTCGAGTGTGCGAAGCGAGATCGCGTGTGTGTCGATGACAAACTGTGACCGTGCAGTTCGCGTTCTCAGCATCCTGCATCAGGATCGCGGCCATTGGCTTGCCGACGATGTTGCTTCGTCCGACGATGACGCATTCCTTGCCCGTCGTCTCGACGCCACTTGCTCGAAGAAGCTCACGAATCCCAGCCGGAGTGCTGGGAAGAAATCCGTCACGCTGGCCGATGAGCATCTTGCCGACGTTCACGGGATGAAATCCATCGACATCCTTCGACGGATGCACGCATCTCATCACGGCCTCGGCATCGATTTGCTCGGGCAATGGAGTTTGCACGAGGATGCCGTGAATCTCCGGATCGGCGTTGAATTGATCGATCTGCCGCAGAAGCTCGATCTGCTCAGTCGCAGCTGGCATGCGCAACGTGACACTGTGGATGCCCGCTTCCTGGCTGGCTTTTTCTTTGGAGCGCACGTACGTCGCGCTCGCGGGATCGTCCCCAACAAGAATTGCCGCGAGCCCCGGCCGCACACCGCGGGCAACAAGCGCCGCGGTTTCCTCAGCAACGCGGCGACGAATGTCGCGCGCGATGCTCACTCCATCGATCAGCTCAGCGGGCAAAGTCCACCGAACGTGTCTCTCGAATCAACACAACTTTTATCTGTCCCGGATACTGCAGCTCTGCCTCGATACGACGCGCGATTTCGTCGCTTAGGGAAACCATTCGAGTTTCGTTGATGTCATCGGGAGTAACAATCACTCTTACCTCGCGGCCGGCCTGAATAGCAAAGACTTTTTCGACGCCGCGATATCCGGACGCAATCCGCTCGAGTCCTTCGAGTCGCTTCACATACGTCTCGAATGCCTCGCGTCGCGCTCCCGGCCGCGAGCCAGAAATCGCGTCTGCGGCCTGAACGAGCACCGACACTTCACTTTCGTGGGGCACGTCGTCATGATGCGCCGCGATGCAATTGATCACGAGCGGGTGCTCACCGTAACGCGTCGCCATCTCGACGCCGAGCTGAACGTGAGTGCCCTCGTGCTCGTGAGTGAGAACTTTCCCCATGTCATGAAGCAGCGCTCCACGACGCGCCATTGCGACGTCGAGTCCGAGCTCAGCCGCCATGATGCCGGCGAGCCACGCGACTTCCTGCGAGTGCGAGAGAATGTTCTGACCGTAGCTCGTGCGCCACCGCATGCGGCCGATGAGCTTGATCAGCTCCTGATGCAAACCGTGAACGCCGCTCGCATAAGCGGCTCGCTCACCCGTGTCGATTATCCCCGCATCGACTTCCTGTCTCGATTTTGCGACGACTTCCTCGATGCGTCCCGGATGAATGCGGCCGTCTGCAACCAATTTCTCGAGAGCGAGCCTCGCGACCTCTCGGCGCACCGGATCGAAGCACGACACGACAACAGTGTCGGGGGTGTCATCGATGATTACATCGACTCCGGTTATGAGCTCGAACGCGCGAATATTTCTTCCTTCGCGACCGATGATGCGTCCCTTCATCTCGTCATTCGGCAGCGAAACGGCGGACACAGTCGTCTCCGCTGTTTGCTCCGCCGCGATTCGCTGTATGGCAAGCGCAATAATCTTCTTCGCTTCGCGATCCGCGTTTCGCTTCGCGGTGTCGCGAATATCACGAATGCGGTTGGCTGCGTCGGCCTGAGCTTCGTCCTCGAGACGCTGCATCAGCTCGGCTTTCGCTTCTTGTGCGGTTAATCCCGCGAGCTGCTCGAGTCGTCGGCGCTCGTCGGCGACGAGCTTGTCGAGCTCCTGCTCACGACTCGCCGTCGCTGACTGCCGAGCGTTGAGGGCGGCCACCTGCGCGGCGCTGTCTTTCTCGCGCTGCTCGAGCAAATCGTACTTTCGATTTAGAAGCGACTCGCGTTCCTGAACCCGGTGCTCTTCGCGCTCGACTTCTTCCCTTCGCTTGCGGGCTTCCTGCTCCCATTCCTCGCGAAGATGAATGAGCTCTTCCTTTCCGGTAAGGACCGCGGTTTTCCGGAGGGATTCCGCCTCTCGCGACGCCTCGTCGAGAATGCGTTTGGACGTTTCCTCAGCGGTTGCCTTCGCGCTGCCCTGTCGCGCTACTTCCGCGTTTCTTCCGAACCGGCGTCCCACAAAGAAAAAAACCGCGCTGGCTGAAACAATTAGAACGATGCCGGCGGCGGTAAGCCACACTGATAGAGTCATTTTGATCTATGTAGGCCCGCGGCAACGCCACAGGCGGCCCCTAATCGCGCCGAAAAATCGTCGCGTGTCTTGCGGGTAAATTAATCGTGCCGCTTGGCCGGGGGGAGCCAGGGACGGATTTCATCGCTCAACTCGCGCATTTGAGCCGCTAATCGAGCGGACTCGTCGCGCGCCTCGAACAGCTCGCCGGCAATCCGGAGCGCGGCAAGAATCGCGGCCTTGTGACTTTCCACCATTTGTCCGCCCTGCATCACGTCTGTTATTGCGTCGTCGACGTATGCGGCCACCGCGTGCGCATGCTCAGGCGTCGTCTCGGTCCGAAGAGTGTATTCCCCGCCGAGGATGCTGACTTTGACCACGTTCTTGCGAGTGGTCATCTCGCTGCCGTCTCGTGTTGCTGCCGAAGGAACCGAACGCGATCGAGCATTTGACGAGTTCTGACCCGAGCTTTTTCAAGACGCAGCTTCAGGTCCGCGTTCTCTCGCTCGAGTTTTGCGATTCGTTCCGGGCTCGTGCGCGCCGCGCCTGGCGATGACTCGAGAGCTTTGACTCGCGCCTCGGCGTGAAGCGCGCGCCGGCGGAACGACGCGAGCTCGTCACCCAGGTGGCGAACCAGCTTGTCGAGATCCGTAAACGCCGCTTCCAGCTCAGCCCGTTCGTTGTTTGACGCCAAGTTCGTCCTCTAGCGATTTGACAATCTTCGCGGTGCGACCCTGAACTTCGCGATCGCGAAGTGTGCGCTCCGGATGCCTGAACGTCAACGCCCACGCGAGACTACGTGACCCGTCCGGAATTCCCGCGCCGCGAAATTCGTCGAAGAGAACGAGTCGTTCCAGCAGGTCTCCGGCGGATTCACGAATCACACGCTCTACGTCTCTTGCCTTTCGAGCGTCAGGAACAATGAGCGCCAGATCGACCTCGACCGAGGGCATCGCGGGAATAGCCACGAACCCTTTCGTTGAACCCGTTATGCCCGCTGACGGCCGCTGAGTCGGGCTGGCGACGACGCTCGCACCGAGTGCCTGTAGATCGATCTCCACGCCGAAGGCAGCGGCCGCCCATGCAGGAGCATCGAGGGAAATGCGACGCACGATTCCAACTTTGACGTCACCGGCTGTCACGTTCCACAGCACGTCGCCTTCCGAAGGAACGCACGTGATTACGTGACCGGGAAACGCTGCTTCAGCAATCGATTCAGCGAGACCTTTCGCATCCCACTCGTCGTAATGCGGTGGCTTCGGCTCCGTGAAGTGCGGCGGCCGGCGATCGCCCATGATCAAGGCAGCAACGTGTATCGCTTCTCGTGGAAGTTTCTCTGAAGTTTCGCCACGCGAGAACACGGCACCGACCTCGAAGAGCCTCACATTGCGCTGCATGTGCGAGAGGTTGTACTCGGTGCTGCCCGCGAGGGTATCGAGAATATCCTGGCGGAGAAACGCCTCGTCTTCGGCCAACGGATTGCGAACACGAATCGACGTCTCTTCCTCGATGCGCGTGAATGGCAACGGTCGCACTTCGAGCAATCCGTTGGCGACACACGCATGTCGCACGCGGTTTGAAATAATGTGAAGCGGCGCATCAGGAACTGCGCTTGGACGAAATGGACGAATATCCGAAGGGAACGCGTCGTAACCGTGAAGGCGCGCCACCTCTTCGATCACTTCGACTTCGCCGACAACATCTCGTCGCCACGTCGGCGGCGTGACAGAGATTGACTCACCACGGTTATCAGTCGTTACAGCAAACCCGATTGATTCGAGGTGTGCCGACATCTCCGGGAGTGGAATATGGTCGCCCAACACTGCGTTGATTCGACCGACCCGCGCGTTAACCGGCAGAGGCAAGGAAAGTTTTGCGCTTACATCCGTGGGGTCAGCGGCGAGCGCGCCGCCTGCGACGGCGACAATGAGATCGACTGCGTATCGCAGATGTCGATCGATCGCGTGCGCGTCGACCCCGCGCTCGAACCGGTAGCTCGCGTCAGTCGAAATTCCAAGCTTGCGCCTCGTCGCGCGCACGCGACGCGGATCGAACGCGGCGACCTCGAGCAACACGTCGGTCGTGCTGTCGGTTACCTCGCTTCCCTCGCCGCCAATCACGCCGGCGATCGCCTGCGCGCGCTCGCCGTCTGCAATCACAGTCATGTCCGCGTCGAGAGTGCGGTCGACGCCATCGAGAGTTGTGATTTTTTCTCCCGGCCGCGCACGGCGCACGATTATCCGCCCGCCCTCGAGGTTCTTCATGTCGAACGCATGCATCGGCTGGCCGAAGCCGTGAAGCATGTAGTTCGTAGCATCGACAACGTTGTTGATCGAGCGCGAACCGACAGCTTCGATCTTCGCGGAGAGCCAGGACGGACTCGGGCCGATCGTGACGCCTTGAATGAGCGCGGCAATGTATCGAGGACATCCCTCCGGATCTTCGACTTCGACTGGGACGCCGCTCGATCGATCCCCGGCGACGGATGAAAGCGACACATCTCCGCCAATAATTGCCGGGACTCCGAGCGGCAAGCTGGTTGCAGCCGCGATCTCGCGCGCCAATCCCTCGTGGGACAACAGGTCAGGACGATTCGGAAGAATGTCGATGACGAGTCGCGTGTCTCCAATCGGAACAGCGTCGAGGAAGCGAGTGCCGGGCGCAACCACAACGTCGAGCTTCATGATGCCCGTATGATCGGTGCCAAGCGTGAGCTCTCTCGCTGAGAGCAGCATTCCCTCGGAGACCTCGCCGCGAATTTTCTTTTTATCGAGCTTCAAACCTCCGGGCAGCGTTGTGCCGACCGCAGCGAATGGATAGAGCGCGCCAACTTCCACATTCGGAGCGCCGCACACCACGTCCAGAAGCGCTCCCTTCCCTGCATCGACTTTCGTCACCCAGAGGTGATCCGAATTGGGATGAGGCGCGGCCTCGACAACGCGCGCGACGACGACTTGATCTAGATCAGCGCGCAGACGAATTAGATCGTCAACAGTCGCAACTCGCGACGTCAGCAGATCGCGAAGCTCCTCAGGCGAAAGCGCGAAAGGAACGAACTCACGCAGCCATTCATATGATGCGTTCATCCTGCGAGCTGCTCCAGGAATCGCATGTCGGAATCGTAGAGCAGTCTTATGT
>JBGQKT010000065.1:0-15140 GCA_041499635.1 Gemmatimonadaceae bacterium | reverse complement strand
CTCGCGCGCCGGCAAGCCGGTGTTCACTCAGCTCACCGCTGCAAAGATTCCAGAGCGCAAGACCGCATCGAGTGATGCCGCCGGGCTCGCGGACGTTTTATCGCTCGAGCCTTCGGATATTCTTTACGACGAAGTGTTCACCCCCGAGGCAGTTTCTGCCGGACTCCCATATCTGATCGTTCCGCTCAGAAGTCTCGAGGCACTCCGGCGCGCTCGTGTGCGAGAGGATGTTTGGGAGCGGACACTCAAGGGCGCATGGGCGGGCGAGCTTTTCGTTTTCGTCGAGGATGATGATTCGGCGAAGCGCACGGGCGTTCGCGAAGGCGACGGTGGGGTTCGGGCGCGCATGTTCGCGCCGGGAGTGGGCGTCGCGGAAGATCCAGCGACTGGCAGCGCCGCGGCGGCATTCGGAGGTTACGTCGCGTGGCGATCCACGAAACGTGACGGGATGATCAAGACGCTGATTCACCAGGGCGTCGAGATGGGACGCCCGAGCCGACTGGAAGTGGAGACCGACGTTGTAGCCGGTGTAGTGAAAGCCGTGCGCGTCGGGGGTACGTCAGTTCTTGTGAGTAGCGGGACGCTCAACTACCCGTAGAAGACAACAAAAGAACAAGGTATCGGCTGGAGCCCGATACCTTGTTCTTTTTTTCTGCTTTACTGTATGAAGTGAAACAGTCCGTACAGTCCGATAGCTGCACCCGTGATGGCGATGAGCACGCCGGCAGTTCCGCCGATCACAGCTCCGACGATCAGAGCGGCGCCTCCGACAACCATCAGTGCAACATTTTCTCCCGCACCCATGTGCGTATCAGCGGCGCGCGCGTTGAGAGATCGCGCAACAGCTGGAGCGCGAACGCCCGCGGTGTTTGCGGAGACTGTGGGCCCGACGCTGTGGTCGGATTGCGCAACGGGAGTCGCCGACTGGGCCGATACAATTTTCGGCGACATCATTAGTAAAAGTGCTGCGGCAAACGAGATCAATTTCCGATTCACGTGAGTGGTCCTCTGTTGCGTCGATGAGTTCGAATAGCGGTGCTCGGCCGACCGGATTAGGTCGCGGCAGTGCAGCTACTCTGCACTCTTCACGCCAGAAATCACATGTATGTCAAACGCGCCGGTGAGAATTCGCCCTTCCCTGCGCACTTGCACCCAGATTCGGTACTTACCGGGCTTGGGAAACGCATAAGGGAAACCGACTGAACCGGTTGCTGCGGGCGTCGCATTCATCGCGGAATGCTCGGCTGCGCTGAGCCGCCGTCCAAGGCGTCCGAATATGGTATCGCCAGGCTGTCGCAAGGAGAACGTCATCTGCGAAGCCATCGAGATCGTTCCCATTGGATGAAGGTGAACGAAAACAGATCCGTCGTCCTTCGCGACGACAGCGTGCGCCGCCATTCCCATGTATGGCTCGAGAGTCGCCGGTGTACCGTCGGCATTCAGAACTTCGAATCGCAGTCCAGCCTCACGTCCAGCTACGATCGGTGCAGCGGTACCGACCCGTCTCATCGATGAGCCATCGGCGAGCATCGTTGAACGAGTGTTCGCGGCTGCACCAGTAAACCATGAATCATCGGGATCGGTGAGCTGCGTCTTCGTCGCATCGCCGTTTGCACCCTGACCTACGGTCAGCGTCGTCACCATCGTCTGCGCATAGCCGCTCTCGACAACGACGTCGCTGAATACTCGGTATCTCCCCGGTGGAACAGGCGGCAGAGTGGATTCGAACGCAATCGAATCACTTGTTTTCGGATGGAGATGCGCGAATGCACCCATGTCGTCGCGGATCAGGAATAGATGCATGAGCTTTCCGTGATCCTCGACGAGCGGTGTCCAGCTTGTGCGCCGCTGACGCGCGCGCGCCCACGCGCTGTCGCCTCGATGGACCCAGTCAGAGTCCGTGACGGAAAACACAACCATCGGCGGCACGCTTGTGCTCACAATTTCTGCCTTCGACGCTATCGGCTTGAAAAGATTTCGTCTGTACTGGGAATCCACCGAGCTCCACCAGCTCCATCCGCCGAACAGAATCAACGCGAGCCCAATACTAGTTCCGATCATCGCGAGTCTCGCGCGAGACCGATTAGCGAATGAAGGGAGCTCGCCCGCCGGCAACGTTCCTTCGCGAACCGCCGCCCCGATGATCGTGACCATTCCGACAAACAAGAAAAGTCCGATTCCCGACAAGCCAATCGCGAGCCGAGGATCAAACTCCAGTCGTCGCATCGGAACATTCACCACTGGAACGACCGCTTTTCCGCTGCCCTTCGCTCCACTTACTTCAACGGTGATGCTATTCGAGCCCGCCGCCATCAACCACAGCCTCGCGACGTACGTGTCGGAAGAATTTTCGAGAGGAGTCGCAACTTCAGGCGGTGGTGCGCCACCCGTTGCGTCGAATTTATTTGCCACTACCGTGACGCGATCGGGCTTATCGCCGGCAGTGCGAACGAAAATCTGCGCGACTCCGGGAACGACTCCCGGCATTTGCACCTGAATCGTGACTTTGTAGGGACCCGCGTTCCCCTCGAACCACGCATCCGGACTGCCGACGTGCGCGGAAAGAATCACGCACAACGAAGTCAAACCAAGATTGCGTAAAAGCGACTGGAGCTTCATCGCTTTATGCGCGCCATGCCCTTCCCCCACCACAATCCAATGCGCGCAGAGATCGCTGCATAAATCATCGCCACCGCGATTCCCTGCGCGAGGTGCAGCGGACTGAAGTTTCTACTCGCGTCGCGATCCAAATTCCAGAACTGGTAGCGCCAGGGACCTAGTCTGTTGTTGTAATCCCATTTGTCGGCGGCGAAGAAACTATTCCTCGCGTACGGCGACAGAAGGAAATCGCCCCAGAACCAGTGGACAGCGAGCATCACGCCAACAAACGCAACGCCAATCGCGAGCGCGAGCGGCCAGTCACGATCACTGCCAAATCGCCGCATCAGGAGATCGATGCCGACAGCAGGAAAAACGAGCAGAAGGGGAAATGGCGACGGCACCATGTGCGTCACCGGATTGTAAATCGGCGCCAACCTCGGCTGCGCGGGAAAGAGCTGGATCACCCACATGTTGAGCAGCACGAATACCATATATAGGAGTGCTGTCGTGGTAGCCGGCCATTTGAGTCGCGAGCTCCGCGCGAACGCGACCAGAAAAATTGGAATCACCGTCGCGGTGAGCTTGTAGAACGCGGACCCGTGCATCTCGTTTCCGAATGCTGCGTTCTCTTCGATTAGAACGGCAGCCATCGAGACGACAATCGCTCCGGCGTAGGCGAAGATGAATCCAAGCCTGCGCCGATCACGCTCCGTCGTCGCCCGGTTCTGTGCGCCGAGCACCATGAGCATCGCCCCGACTTCGATGCCGATCATGCCGGCGGCGAGAACCATGTGTGGGGGGCTTATGATTTTGACGTCCAGCCCGTAGGCATTGTGCCACCAATTATCGAGCGGCGCGGACGTGATCATCGTGATGGTCGCCCAGATACACACCCAGGCGCCAAGCGGCGCCTGAAAGAATCGCCAGAAGCGGACTGACTTTCCCCGCGCTTCATCCGATCCCGCGAATGTCGTTTGCAGAACGACGTAGCCGCAGCTCAATCCGGCGACGATCGCCGCGACTTGCTCGAGTACATGGGGTGGCGACCAGAATGTGTCGCGGCCGATGGTGCGGTGCCACGAAATGTCCCACATGAGGCCGACGATGATGCAC
Source organism: Gemmatimonadaceae bacterium (assembly GCA_041499635.1). Classification (GTDB taxonomy): domain Bacteria; phylum Gemmatimonadota; class Gemmatimonadetes; order Gemmatimonadales; family Gemmatimonadaceae; genus UBA4720. The sequence goes on along the minus strand of JBGQKT010000065.1, from coordinate 11,426 downwards.
GTCGACGCAAAAACCACCGAGTAAATCGGCCACTCCGCGGCGAGTGTCGCGGAATGTGCGCGAGCTTCACTCGCTTCTGTTGGGCCGAAGGTTGAGACGGTTGTCGCCATTTACTGAATTCCGTTCAGTTTGTGCGGCGACCGTCTCGGATGATCTATCCCCGCCGACCGCGCCGCTTTCGATCAGGAATGTCGACGGTGCCTTTCACCGTACTATAATCGATGGACCCGCTTCCCTTGCTGCCGACGATGAAATCACCGCCAACCCGGTTGACTGTCAGCGACCCCGAGCCTTTCTCGTTGACGCGCATAGTTCCGCCGACACCACTCACGTCTACGCTGCCCGAGCCGTCCTCGCCGATCGTAAAGTTGCCGGTGACATTGTTCGCGTCAATGTTGCCGGAGCCGTCGTCAACGTAAACGTCGCCCTCGATGCCCGACACGGTGATGTTGCCTGAGCCATCCGTGATGCGCACGTTGCCCGTGATCCCTGAAACTTCGAGATCGCCCGAGCCATCGGTCAGCGTCAAAGGTCCTGTACCCTTGATCGTGAGCTCACCGCTGCCATCAGCGACGTCGAGAGGAATCGATACCGGAACATCGATAGTAAGATCCAGCATCTGAGTGAAATCTCCGCGGAACAAATCCCAGATTGAATGATCGTCGGGGAATTCCGCCTTGATGAACACAACGTCGCCGCGTCGCTCGGCGATGAGTCTGATCTCGTCGAGAATTCTCCGATTCGACGCGCGCGCGACGCCGGTGACGCGAACGTCGTTGATGCCAGTTCGGCCGTTGACGTGAAGGAAGCCAGCGCCCGCTTCAATCTTGATCTGGCGCGCTCCGGTCGCGTTCACGACAGCGTTGCGAGGCGAAGTGACATCTGCGGGATCTGCGCGGCTGCCGCTGGGAATCAGGACGGCGAGCACTATGCCGACCCGCCCGGCGACCGTTCTCATCGACGTGCGTTTCATATGCGACCCGGGTTGAGTGAACTGTTAATTCGACAGCCTAATGCCTTGTACGGTTTGAGCCATGCATGGTTTCAGGTTAAGATTCCGAGTCCTCTCGATGGGTGCAATGTGAGAATCACTCCTGGTCTGGCAAGATTTCTCTTTGCGGCTGCATTGTGTTCGCCGGCGATGGTACTTTCACAGGCGGCGCCCGCTCCAGCTCCTGCACCGCCGGCGGGCCCCGCGCCCGGCGCGAACGGCCCGAATGTCGGCAGTGTCGCGCCCGATTTCAGCTTGCCAGGCGCAACTCGCTACGGGCGCCTCCAAAATCCCGTGAAGCTTTCGGATTATCGCGGCCAGACCGTCGTCCTCGCATTCTTTTTTCAGGCGCGGACAAAAGGCTGAACGATCCAAATGGAGGCGTACCGTGATCAGTACGCCACGCTCTTCAATAACGGCCGCAAAGTAGCGGTGATCGGCATCAGCGTTGACGCGGATACGACGCTCGCGTCATGGGCGCACGACGAAGCGTTCCCGATTGTGTTCGCAAGCGACGCCAACGGAAGAGTCGGCGCGATGTACGACACATTCGACACGAAGCGAAATACGGATACGCGAACGCTGTTCGTAATCGATCCGGAAGGAAAGATCGCGTTCATACAGCGACCGTTCCACGTTCTCGCTCCGAAGGACTACGCCGATCTCGGCGCAGTCATCGACAAGCTTTCACCTTTGCCTGCCGACACCACGAAATAATTATCGGACGAGCACGACGAACCGCGTTTTGTTTTCAATATCGTCCTGGATTCCTTGAGCCAGGACGTCGAGCCCGTAGATAGTTGCGGCACGTCGCGCCGCGATGGCAGACACAGCACGATCGCCGGCGTGAGCTACCTGGCGAGCGGCGCCCGCCGTGTCATTCACGGCAATTGGCTCCATCTCGGTGTGCAGAGAAAAGAACTTTCTGCATTGCGCCAGAGCAGCAGGATGCGAGAGAACCTTCGACACGTCATCCAACCGAGCGCGAGGCACCGCGAGCAGACACTGTTCTATCGGAATGGCAACGTCGCCAATCGTTTGTAAACCAGATGCCTTGATCGCGCTCTCGGCGTCGACAATAACGCCCGCGATGACGTTCTCTACCGGAATAATTCCATAATCCGTTCGACCCTCGGACACGGCGGCTACCACATCGGCAAAAGAAGTTTGCGGGACGGCCGCGACAGTCGATGACCCGAAGAATTTCTCGATCGCGTCCTCACTGAACGCACCCACTTCGCCCTGAAACGCTACGAGCGGCCGGGTCATTCGGCCTTGACGCTCGGGACTGCGAGAGTTCTTCCTGCTGCCTCGGCGAATGGTACGAGGCGCTGCATCAAATCGGAGAAGGCATCGAGAGTCAGCGATTGATCGCCGTCACTTAATGCGGTCTCAGGTGTCGGATGCACCTCGACGATGAGACCGTCCGCGCCGGCTGCAATTGCCGCGAATGCGAGCGGTGCGACGAGATCTGCCAATCCGCCCGCGTGACTTGGATCCACAATCACCGGTAGATGGGTCTCGCGCTTGAGAACAGGAATCGCGGCAATGTCCAACGTGTTGCGAGTCGCGGTTTCGAAGGTGCGCATGCCACGCTCGCACAGAACGATATCGCGGCCGCCGTTCACCATGATGTATTCCGCGGCCATGAGCAGCTCTTCTATCGTTGCTGAGAGTCCGCGCTTGAGCAGTACAGGACGCTGCACTCGACCGACTTCAGCGAGCAACGCGAAGTTCTGCATGTTGCGAGCGCCAACCTGCAACATGTCCGCATGTTCGGCCACGACTTCCACTTGCCGCGTGTCCATCACTTCGGTCACAATCGGCAGACCCGTTTCGGCGCGCACTTCAGCCAGCATTTCCAACGCTTCGAGTCCGAGTCCCTGAAATGAGTACGGCGACGTGCGCGGCTTGAAGGCGCCGCCACGGAGCATGATTGCTCCTGCGTCACGCACGGAGATGGCGGTCTCGCGGAGCATGTTGCGATTTTCTACTGAGCAAGGGCCAGCGATCACAGCGATCGCGTCACCTCCACCGATTACTTGCTCACGCGCATCGCCGACGCGCACTTCCGTTCGTCGCGCGGTGAATTGCACGTTTGCGAGTTTGTAGGGCTTCATGATCGGTACCACCGCCTGAACACCAGGCAATCGATGAAGCGCCATTTCGCGGAGGACGTCGTCGTCGCCGATGCAGCCGACGATCGTTTGCCGCTCGCCACGACTGATCATCGTGCGCATTCCGCGTGCTTCGACATACTCGCGAATGTGGTCGAGCTGGTCCTCGGTGATTCCCGGATTCGTGATGATGACCATGAGTGACCTCAAAAAAAAAGCCCGAGAAGGTCTCGGGCCGAGTGAACTTCAGGATGTCGCGCTTTATCTGCGCAAACGCCTCAAGCCACGGCCCGTCTCCGGGTACGTGTTAAAAAAGTAGGCGTAGCTCCAGCGCATTTGCATGGGCCGCAATCTTGTGCCAGGGATCGAATGCGTCAAGACTGACATTCGCCGATGACCGCATCGAGCGCGAAACGCAGGTCCTCCACAAGATCTTCGCCGTGTTCGATGCCTACGGAGAGCCGCAAGAGATTATCCTCGATACCGGCTCGCGCTCGCGCGGCTTCATCCATCGACGCGTGAGTCATTGTCGCGGGATGCGCGACGAGACTCTCAACGCCGCCGAGTGATTCGGCCAACGTGAAACATCTAAGATTTCCGAGGAATCGCTCGACGCCTACCAGTCCACCTTCAACCTCGAAGCTCACCATCGCTCCGAACCCTTCCTGTTGTGCGTCTGCGATTGCATAGCCAGGATGCGATGGCAATCCAGGATAATAGACTCGTGTTACGGCGGGATGTCTCGACAACTCTTTCACGACGAGCGCAGCATTCTCGAGATGAATCCGCATGCGTGCCTCGAGTGTTCTGACGCCTCGAAGTGTGAGATAGCTATCGAAAGGCGCACCCGTGATGCCGAGGCATTTTGCCCACCACGCGAGCTCCTCGCCGAGAGCTGCATCGCGAGTGATCACCGCGCCTCCGACCACGTCGCTATGGCCATTTAGATATTTCGTTGTCGAGTGAATGACAACGTCTGCGCCGAATTCGATCGGGCGCTGGAGTGCAGGAGAGAGAAAGGTGTTGTCGACCGCGACAATTGCGCCCGCCGCGTGCCCGGCCTTGGCAGCCCGTGCGATGTCAGTGATTCGCAGTAGCGGGTTACTCGGCGTTTCGATCCAGAGCAGTCTGGGTTGTTGCGCCGCAATCACATCGGCCGCGAACGGCTCTGTCAAATCCTCGAAGAGAACTTCGAAATGTCCTTTCGCTGCGAGTGATCGAAGAAGCCGGTGTGTTCCGCCATAACAGTCGTGCGACGCGACTATCAGCTCGTGCGGCCGGACCAACTGAAGCACGAGCAGCACTGCAGACATGCCGGTGCTCGTGACAATTCCGGATTCACCACCTTCCAGTTCAGCGAGTGCGCGCGCGAGATGATCGCGCGTCGGATTCCCAGTGCGAGTGTAGTCATAGCACCCTTTCTTCCCAAAACCGTCGAACGCAAAAGTCGACGTGAGATGAATGGGCGGAACGACTGCGCCGTGGTGCAGATCAGTGGCAATTCCAGCGCGTACCGCGCGAGTTGAAGAGCGATGCGGTGGTCGCACTTTCGTTTGTGTCTCGGGGACTACGATTTCACGAAGGAGTGTGTCAGTCATTAGCGTATACCGCGTGGAATTCCAGTGATCGAGATACGAATGGAGCAATGAGTGCGGGCGCGTGAAGGAAAGTGTCGTGGCCGTATTGCGATTGAAGCTCAATGAGCTCGCATGGCGCGGAAATTCTTGCGGCGAGCTCGCGAACCTGCGCGATAGGAACGAGTGCGTCTTCCTCGACGGCAATCAACGTCGTCGGTACGAAAATCTCTTCGGGTCTGACGCTGTGTCGATCGAGCGACTCCGATAGAGCAAGAAACCTTTCGGGCGTGCAACGGTCAGCGAATCGCTTGCCTGCTTGTGTCAGAAAGTTGGTGATGTGTTCGCGGCCGCCATCGCCCTCGAAGCGATTGCTGAATTCCTCCGCCGACGAGTAAGTCGTCATCGCCAATCCGCGCGCAATGACGAGCGCCTCGTAACCGTGCCAAGTGCTCAGGCCCAGCTCGACGATGCGTCTTTGAAGAATTCGGACAGCGGTGGCGATTGCAGCGCTCTCGTGTGCCGCGCCGATTACGACGAGGCGTTCGACTCTTTGGGGCGCGATCGCACCGAACGTCAACGCTACCATCCCGCCGTACGAGGCACCCACGATTGCGTGCAGCTTCTCGATGCCGGCCGCGTCGAGTGCGCTCGTAAGGGCGAGCGCCTGATCATGTGTGGTGAGCGGCCGACCCGTTTTTCCGGTCGAGCGGAAGTCGATGCTCAGCACGCGAAACTGATTCGTGTCGATCCCTTTGCAGGGACCAACGAATTCTTCCCACCAACCGGGCTCCGGATTGGTCGGCGTCGACGTTACGTGTCTCGAAGCGGAAATCCCGCCGAGGACCGCAATCACCGGCGCGTCAATTGGGCCGCTGATCTCGGATTGGTCTCGAATTGATGCGCTCATGGAAGCGTCGCTCCATCCAGTCCAGGAGAGAAACGCGCGACAGCCACGTCGATTCCGCGCTGCTCGAGATGTTGAATTGCGTCGATAATCGCGGATCGCGTCGACTCGACGATTACGCGAGTACCTCCGGATGATTTGATCGCACCAACAAATGGTCCCTGAATCGCCGATCCGATGCTGTCGAGCGGAGATGCGGACGCGAGCAGCCATCGATGCACTCTGGAGTCTTCGACACTCGAGTAGAGCGTCGCACTCGTGCCGCGCTCATTTCTCGGAAGCGCCGAATTGAGGAGGTCTCCAAGAAGTGCCGTCGCGGTTGGCGGTCCCCCAGCGCCGGGTCCCGAGACTGCTAGCGGGGCCGCCCAGCCGAGATCCACTTCAACACGATTGTCCTCGAGCTCAGTTCGCCCGAACGGATTGTCCGACGGCACGATCACGGGCTCGACGGATGCGATGATCTCATGATTCGGATGCGAGCCACATTCAGCGAGGAATCGAACTCGCCCGCCCAGCCGAGTCGCATCACGCACGATGAGGTCGATGCTCGCGTTCAACCCAATCCGTGGAATCCGAAACGCCGAAGGCGAAATGCCGAATGAAATCCAGGCGATGATTGCGAGCTTCGCCGCACTATCGCGACCGTCGAGGTCGCGGGATGGATCGAGCTCGGCGAGACCCTTGCGTTGGGCTTCGGCCAGCGCTTCGGCAAACGAGTCGCCTCGCTCTATTCGAGTGAGGATGTAGTTCGATGTTCCGTTGAGAATTCCGCGCACCGACCTGGGCGATGTTGTGCCGAGCAAATCGCGCAGCAGTGAGATGACTGGCGCGCTGCCACCAACAGACGCGCCGAAGTCGAGGGACCCGTCAGATTCTCGCGCGAGCGCGGCGAGCTCACTTCCATCCGCTGCGATGAGCTCCTTGTTCGCCGTTACAAATTTTCTTCCGCGACGCAGGGCTTCTCTCGCAATCGTTCCGGCTGTGTCTTTTCCGCCGATGGCTTCGACGACAACGTCGACTTCCTCGTCGACGAACGATGCCCAGTTGTTGGTGAATAGTGTCGGCGAAATCGCCAGGCCTCGATCACGCTTTACATCGCGAACGAGAATTCGCGAGAGCTCGATTCGAACTCCGTGGCGCGATGCGATCGTGTCGGCGCAATCGTCGAGAAGTCTGACGAGTGATCCGCCAACGACGCCGCAGCCGGCGAGGCCGACACGAATGGTTCGAAGAGAGGGAGGTACCGGAGCGGGTTGGGTAAAATATTCCGCTTCGAGGATGCGATCGATGATCGCTGCAGTCATGGGAGTCTCCGAGCAAGTGACTCCGCGCTAAAGCAGAACGCCCACGGCGAGGCCGCGGGCGTTCGTCGCTTTTTAGCTCCTTTTTTAACGTGGCGGCAATACGCGGCAAATGACCACGGGATCTTTCAATTGTGCCTCATGGATAACGCCGCCAATCAACTTCGTCAAGGGCGACGCCGGATCTGGCTTACAGCGCTTTTTTTATCGCCGCCTCGAGATCCTGATCGCCGCCGACTCCCGTGTACACAATTTTCCCCGTGCGGTCGACCACGACGATGTAGGATGTCGCCGGGGGATCATACGCCTCGGCCGCTTTGCCGTCAGTGTCGAACACGATTTCATGCTTGAATCCGTGTTTCTCGCTGTACGCCTTGACACGCTCCGGCGATTGATTGATCGCGACAGCGACGCCGATGAACTTCATTCGAGATCCGTATTTCTGCTGCGCAGAAAGAAGCGCGGGCTCGAGGTGCCGGCAGTTCGGGCACCACACTGCCCAGAACTCGATGAACATCGGCGTCTTGCCGACGTAGGAACCGAGGTCGACGGATTTTCCGTCGAGAGTACGGACGGCGGCGGCGGGGGCGCGCTTCCCCACTTCGATTCCGAGATCCTGCGCACGTAATGCACTTGCAGGAAGCACAGTCGCAGCGAGTGCAATCAAAAACGCGATAGTCAGCTTTTTCATTAGAAAAGAATTTGCCCCATTTGAATCAAATAGTATTCGGCGACGCCGAGCATTACGAGTGCGAAGCCGCGTTTCACCCACACCATCCACTGACCCGCACGCGGAAGTCTTGCAGCAGCTCCGCTAAAAAATCCGACCACGACAAGCAACGCGCACATTCCGAGCGAGAAAGCGAACAAATAAATGAACCCGAGCGCCCCGCGCTTTGTCGTGCTCACCCACGTGAGAACGGCAGCCATCACCGGTGCCGAACACGGCGCGGCGACGAGTCCGGAGACTGCGCCCATAACAAATACCCCGGAGAACTTCCCGGCGGTCCCGGCGCTGGACGCGCGCGTCAGCATCGACGCCGGAATCCTGAGAGGGACAACATCCAGCAGCACGAGCGCGGCGAGAATGAGAAGGTTCGCCATCGTGAAGTAAAGCCACGGGTTGCTGCTGATCGTGCCGAAAATCGTGCCGGTCATGCCGGCGATCGTTCCGAGAATCGAATACACTAGCGCGAGCCCGAGCACATATGTCAGAGTGAGGCGGATCGTGCGCGACTTCGATGGCGCAACGTCGCCGACAGATTGTCCTCCAACGATCGCCGCCGTGATGGGTATCATCGGATAGATACACGGCGTGAAACTCGTCAGCACGCCCGCGATAAACAGGACGGGCAGTGCAACCAAAGGATTATTCGAGAGCTGGCCCGAAATTCCGCTGAAATCCATACCGAATAAAGTAGTTGACGCTCGTCGCGCGAGCGCTGTGTAGATTTCCCCAACCATGACGGCAAGCGCGAGAGCCGCAGCGGTAAAGCCGCCGGCCACACCCAGAACAGCTCGAAGAACCGGTGAGGTTCCCGAGGAGTATCATCCCTCATATCGCGCCGCGGGCATCGCGGCGTTCGCTGTGTTCCTTCTGTACTTCTTCACAATCGCGCCATCAACTGCGATGTGGGACACCGGCGAATACATGGCGGCCGCGAAAGTCCTCGGCCTGCCGCATCCGCCCGGAAATCCGCTGTTCGTTTTGCTCGCGCACTTTTTCGGGTTGCTGCCGCTGCCCGGAAACTATGCGCAGCACATCAATACGATGGCTGCGTTTTGCAGTGCGCTCTCTGCAGGATTCTGGTTTCTCGTAACTGAGCGAATTCTTGCGGGCTGGCTTGGACGGGGATGGCAGCGAATCACCGGCGCAGCATTGGCGACGCTTATCGGCGCGACCGCCTACACGGTTTGGAATCAGAGCGTCGTCAACGAAAAGGTTTACACGGTCTCGCTGGTATTCTTCACGTTCGTATCGTGGCTCATGATCTCGTGGACCGACGATCCCGACAGTCCTTCGGCAGATCGAAAGCTCATTCTCGTTGCCTACCTGCTCGGCCTTGGGTACTCGAACCACCCTGCCGGATTTCTCGCAATGCCCGCTGTGTTCTTCGCGATTGTCGGGCGGCGATGGCAGACATTCCTCAGGTGGAAGCTCATCCTCACCGCTCTAGCTGTATTGTTGCTCGGACTCACACCGTTCATTTACGAGCCGATCCGATCGGCGCATTTCCCGATAATGAACGAGGGTGAGACGACCGCTTGCACTACGAAGCTCGAGGCTTCATGCACCTTCACCAGCCTCACGAAGCAGCGATTGATGGACAACATCAATCGCGTGCAGTACGGCCCGAAGCTCGAGCGTGGCGCTCCTTACGGTGCGCAGGTCGCGATGTGGTGGCTCTACTTCAAATGGCAGTGGCTGCGCGATCCACATAACGAGCGCCCCGTGTTGCAAGCGCTCCTCGCAGCCCTGTTCCTTGTACTCGGTCTCATAGGAGGGTACGTCCACTGGACGTATGAGCGGCGAACCTTCTGGTACTTCGGGCCGCTGATGTTTACGCTGACACTGGCCCTCATCTACTACATGAACTTCAAGTATGGATGGTCACAGTCTCCGGAGCTCGGCGATACGGTGCAGCGTGAGGTGCGTGACAGAGACTACTTCTATATATGGAGCTATTCGGCGTGGGGCGTGTGGGCCGCGGTCGGATTGGTTTATGTGTGGCAATCCATTGCGCAGATGCTCGACCGAGGGGACGACACACATCCGGATCGCGTCGGCTACGCGAGTCGCAGAGCGTGGCTCCTGGCGACGCCACTGCTTCTCATCGCATGCGTTCCGCTCGCTGGGAATTTGCGAGCCGCATCACACCGCGGTGAGACATTCACTGCGGACTGGGGTTACGATCTCCTCAATTCCGTCGAGCCTTACGGAATTCTGATCACGAACGGCGACAACGACACCTTCCCTCTTTGGTATGCGCAGGAGGTCGAAGGGGTTCGACAGGACGTTCTCGTTCTCGTCACGTCGTATCTCAACACCGACTGGTTCGTGCGACAGATGATTCGCAATCCTGTTCGGCCTTACGACGCGGCGCATGGTCCGGCAGTTTATCGAAATCAGACCTGGCCAATGCCCAAGGGACCGCCGCTCAAGATGTCGTTCAAGGAAGCGGATTCGATTCCCGCGTACTGGGAGATCCGCGAGGCGATGACGTTCAAGCAGCGCAACCTCGTGGCAACGATTCCGCCCGGTTACCTGACGCGTGATCAGATCGTTGTGCTCAGGCTGATCAAGGACGCGTACCCGGAAAGGACGGTTTACTTCTCGACCGGCGGTTACGAGCGTTCACTAGGACTCACCAACTACGTGTTGCGACAGGGTCTCGCCCAGAAGCTGGTGGAAGCACCGGTTGTTCCGAACAAGGACACAGTGAAGGTGGCTGATGGTTACATCGATGTGCCGAGGACCTATGCGCTGTGGACGCAGGTGTACAGAGGTCCGCGCTCGCTGATCAAGCGAGGCGACTGGATCGATCGGTCTACTTTCGGGATTCCCTATACCTATGCGGTAGCCGGGATACTTCTCGCCGATGCGCTGAAGGCCAAGGGCCAGAGTGCTCAGGCAGAGAAGATCACGCTTGACGTCACTGCGATTGCGAAGGCTGCGAGACTGAATGACTTACTTGGGTCGACACAGGGCGGCGGATAGAACCGGAACTGCGTAAGCAGTTCCGTCTCTATTTTTTCGAGAGTATTTCTTCGAATAGCGCGAGTGCCCGTGGATCGCGGGACTGCCCCAACCAGAAGAGCGCGTTCTTTCTTATCTCGGGATCGCGATTGGATCTCGCGATCTGGATCAGGGCGGGTACGCCGTCGCGTTGAGGACGCTGCGAAAGCGCAAACACTGCTTGCTTTCGAATCTCGCGATCGACCGATGCTTCGCCTGTCAGATCTGCGAGATTGCGAGTGATGGTTTCCCCCGCGATTTGTCCAAGCCAGAACACGGATTGGGTACGAATTCCGTTTGGACGCGAGTCGTCACGCGCGAGGCGCAGTAGTGACGGCCAAACCTCTACGCTATCCGCAAGCGTCATCGGAAAAATTGCTTCGCTTCCGACCTGTGAATTTGCTGTCGACGCAAACGACATGAGGTAATCTGTAGCCTCGCGTGTCGAGACAGGCCCGATGTTGGTCACCGTACCTTCAGGTGCTCGCCAACGACCGCCAACGTAAGTGCGAATCTTCACGATCTGTCCGCTTCGCTTTTGAACAACGAGGCGCACGGGACTCTTCATGCAATCCTCGGTGTATTCCACATCGTCGGAATAATCCGAGTCCCACGACATTCGATTGTGAGTTCCTCGCGAGATGTAATTCCCGTTTCCACAGAGGTCGGGTCGCGCCGCAAACTCAAGTCGAACCTTCCCGTCAGGCGCGTCAGCGATGCGGCGTGAGAGCGACTGCGCCTTCGACCCGCCGGGAATCAACACCGCAAGAATGACGGTGCTGATTCCGAGTACGCGGTTT
>JBGQKT010000064.1:0-15359 GCA_041499635.1 Gemmatimonadaceae bacterium | reverse complement strand
CGCCCTTGAAGAACGCGAGCTGGCCGATCTGAGTATCGAGCGTGACTTTCTGCGCGTACGGAAGAGCGTGCTTGGTGGCGCGCGGCTTAGCCTCGGCAAGCGCGACGTCGCTGAACTCGAGCTCTCGCAGCGTCATCTTCGAATGCACCTTCGCCATGCCGAGCTCAGCGTCGTCGGGAACGTACTTCTGCGCGCAGCTGGTGCAGATTCGTGGAACGAGTCGCTGAGCAACGATGAGGTTGATCGCGGACGCGACGTTGAATCCCTCCATTCCCATGTCCATCAGACGCGTGACAGTCTCGGGGGCGGAGTTGGTGTGGAGGGTGGACAGCACGAGGTGACCGGTGAGCGCAGCCTTCATCGCGATGCTCGCTGTCTCGAGATCGCGAATTTCGCCGACCATGATGATGTTCGGATCCTGTCGAAGGAACGCTCTCAGTGCTGCGGGAAACGTCATGCCGATCTCCGAGCGCACGAGCACTTGATTGATTCCGAACAGGTTGTACTCGACCGGATCTTCCGCCGTCATGATGTTGACGTGGATGTTGTTGACCTTCGAGAGCGCCGAGTACAGAGTCGTCGTTTTTCCCGAGCCGGTCGGTCCGGTGACGAGCAACATCCCGTAAGGATTTGCGATCGCGTCCATGATCTCGCGCTCGGCACGTGGCTCGATGCCGAATGTCGTGAGGTCGAGATTCAGATTTCCCTTGTCGAGAATTCGCAGGACGACTTTTTCTCCGAAGAGAGTCGGGAGCGTCGAGACGCGATAGTCGATTACGCGATTCATGATCTTGAGCTTGATGCGTCCGTCCTGCGGGACGCGCCGCTCGGAGATATTGAGCTGCGCCATGATCTTGAAGCGGGAGATCAGCGCCGAGCGAAGCTTGAGGGGCGGCTTCATGATCTCCTGCAAAACGCCGTCGATGCGATATCGCACCCGCAGCTCGTGCTCGAAGCATTCGAAATGAATGTCCGATGCTCCGCGCGTGACAGCGTCGGTGAGAAGCGCGTTGATGAGCTTGACGACCGGAGCTTCCTGAACGGCGATAGAAAGCGCCGCCGCTGTCATGTCCTCTTCGATCTGCTCGACCAGCTCGATATCGGTATCGCCGAACTTGGCGATGTCCTTGAGCAGGTTTTCCATCTGCGCTTCGTTCGACTCGTAGCAGCGCTCGATGGCGTGGCGCATCGTGTACTCGCCGGCGATCACGGGGAAGATGTCGCAGCGAGTGATGAACTTCAGGTCGTCGAGGACGCCCGTACTCGTTGGGTCGGCCATCGCGACTGTGAGAGTGCGACCGTCGCGCTTGAGGGGAAGGACCAGATGCTTGACGGCCATCTCGCCCGGAATTAGGCGAGCGATACGCGGATCGATCTCGAAGTTGGTGAGGTCGACCGCCGGCATGCGATACTGTCGCGCCAACGTTCTCGTGAGGTCGATTTCCTTTACGAAACCGAGTGCGACGAGGTTGTACCCTATGCGCGCGCCGCTATCCCTCTGCTCCTGGAGAGCGAGGTTGAGCTGTTCGCGCGTAATGAGCCCCTCCCGAACGAGGATCTCCCCGATTCGTTCGGAGTTGGCGGCTGGTGCTGTCAAATGTGCGACTCCCCCCGGCGGGATTTCCGTCTGCTCCTGGGTGGAACGGACGTCCCGTCGTTTTCTGTACGGGAATGACGAGGTAGGAGAGAAAAGGTTACCTGTGGGGCAAGCTTCGCAGCGAGGCGTTTTGCAATACCGCGAACGCGCTGGAGCTCGTCGAGACTGCCGAAAGGACCGAGTGAATCGCGATCGGCAACAATTCTTTTTGCGAGTGCGGGGCCGACGCCGCGGAGTGTCTCGATTTCGGCGGCGGAGGCGATGTCCAAATCGATGATCGCGGGGACCGGTTGCGACTCGCTGGTTTGTGGTTCAGTGAGGTGAACAGCGCCGCCGGTTTTCTTTCTCGGTCGTTTTGTTTTTCCGCGACCGGTCTTTGCTTGACGAACAGAATCGACTGCCTGGATTTGGGCATCTAGCGCTCGTTTCGCCGCTGCATCGACGGGCGATTGGCTATGGAGGACCGCTACGCCACGCGCTCCTGCACCTAGCAGAATTACAGATGATAGAAAGAGGAGAGCCTTTTTTTCACCGGGTGTTGGCATGAAGCAGAGATATCATGTCGCTCGAAACGAGCGGACATCGCTCCCTTCCCGACATCATCATTTCGTCGAAGAGCGAAAAAACAAAAAAAGAGATCCGAGATACCAAATCGGACAGATCACCAGATACCGGTCGAACGACCGCAAGACCGTTCGATCGCCACTAAGCGAACATTTGTGGCGCTGGTGCAACTCGGACTGTCCCAGCGGTAGTCACTGGCTTTCGGGCTATCTGTCCGATTTGGTATCTCGGATCTCTTCAGTTGCTTTACCGCAGTAAAGCCTCAGCAACCTCCCCGACAATCGACAACGATCTCGCCGAGATCTTATCGATTGTATCAGTCGGCTTGTGATGACAGCAATAATCGAGATCGATAACGTCGATCACCCGGAGCCCAGCTTTGAGCAAGGGGATGTGATCGTCCGTTATGGCATACGGGGTTTGCTGATCGACAAAGACATCGTCGTGGCCGAGATCCTTCGCTGTGTCCCAAACTTTGGTGACAACTTCCGGCGCCTGAAGCACCGAGTTGACTTCCTTCTTGATGAGAAGGTCCTTGTCGCCAATCATGTCCCACAACACTCCGAAAATCGGACGATAGGTCGGCGTTGGAAGGTGCGACGCAAAATAGGTCGAGCCCATGAGGACGTCAGTCATCGCGTTGAAGTCGCCGTAGTCCTCGCCGTCGACGAAAAGCAGATCGACTCCGACCGCCGGCGGCGTTTTCTTGAGCGCGTCGGCGAGCGCAACGAAAAGTCCCACGCCGGACGCACCATCATTCGCTCCGGGCATTGGAAGCGTTCTGTCCGCAAGGTTCATTGCTTCATCGCTCACGGGCCGAGTGTCCCAGTGAGTGAGGTACAACACGCGATCCGGAAGGTCCGGTCGAAATCGGGCGAGGATATTACGCAATGGAAGCTCTCGACCGTCAGTCAGTTTCTGATTCCATGTCTGCACCATGACCGTATCAGCACGCTGGCGCATTTGCTCTACGATCCAATCCCCCGCTCTTTGCGCGCCGGGCGTGCCCGGAATTCTCGTTCCGAAATCGACCTGCGCTTTTGCGTAACGCAGAGCAGACTCGCCGTCGAATTTTCCTGGACGTGGTCCCATCCCCCTCTCGCATGCGGCAAGGGTTAACAACGCGGTCACACCAATCGCCGCAACGATTACTCTCATTTCACTTCCCCGGCGTAAAACTGAAGGTGCAGCACCGCGCTCAGTACGGTCTGAACGAAACGGCGATTCAAATTCCTGTCGACGCTTTCTACCCGCGAAGCAACAAAACTGGTCGAAAAATTCTCGGCGACGTCCGTGTCCATGCTGAAGCTGATCGCGCGGCGGCCATTGTCGCTCAAGCGACTCTCGTTGTTTATCGCCTCAGGATTGAGAACGAAGTTATCACCGTGCGTCTCCTGATAGCTGATCCTCGTTCGCAAGTCGCTCCGAGGTTTCCATGATGGAGGCAGCGCCCACGGCTTCGAGATCTCCGCGTTCACGTCGGCGCTCGCTGTCTTCGCACTCAGCCCTGGTCGCGCTTCGCGCCGGCGCGAGAGCGCATAACCCATCGTCGTCGAAAGCGGACGCGCGCCGGCGAAAACGATTGACATCGTTGCAGGAAAACTCGTGACGACAGTTTCACCGCGATCGGCACCGATTGCGGGATTGAGCAATGGCTCCGCCTGAGCTGCGTCAGGATTACTAATCGACACGAATTCGGGCTGTCGCGAATTGAGCTGGCGCGTTTGCACCGCTCGCGCCGTGACACCAATACTCGAAATGACATTCCTCAAACGATCCGGCTTCGTGCTCCAGCGAAGCGCGAGGTCGGGGAAAACAATCTGAGTTCCGTCGGTGACCGCCTGCCGGTCGTCGCTTCTGATCGTCCAGTTGCGCGCGTTGATGAGCTGATATCGGTTCGCTAGCGTCGCCCCGAACGGCAGCAGTATCGAATGCGTCGCAGAAATCTGTCGGATCAATCCGGCACTGGTCGCCGGCCTCCCTCCCACCGCTCGCATGCTCTCGATTCCTCCGAACGCAAGCTGATACGATAGCGGCGGTGAAATCGGAGTACCCTCGAACACCGACACGACACTTCTATTGTAGTTGATGTCGATTGGCTGAATCGCGGTGAAGAGGCGATGCAGGAAACTCGTGCTATCGAGGTGGAGTCTCGCTGCGCGCGGCAGATCGAGAGTCAGCCCAGCCGTCGTCGTTTGAGAGCTGCCGAGCCGAAGTGGAAGTCTCAATGCCCGCGTCGTGTCGCTCAGTCTCTCGAAGCTCAAAGCGTTCGCATCGCGCAGCATGTTGTAGCTGCTGCCGATGTCGAGCCTTGGCTTGATCCACGCGGAAACTTGCGGCGTAAAGTTGATTCCGGTTTGCATCTCGCGCTCGCGCTCCATCCCTACGTTCGCCCCGAATACTCTGTCGCGCTCGGCAGTCGTGATGATTCCGAGAGGATTGTCGAGGCCGTAGTTGCGAAGATCGCGCACGGTGTTGAAATCGATTCGACCGGTGAGACCCTTCGCCGGCCTCAACTGAAATGACGTTCCGTTTCGCCAATTGCTGGTGAGTCCGTTGATGCGCCGCGGAATGTCATCCAGCGCGAACGCAGGCTTGAGGTACGCCGCGCGCCGGTCGGTTCCTTTCGTGTAAACGCTCGTAAAGTGAATCTCTGCGGGTGTCCAACGCGAAAGATTCGGGAGCAAAGCATTCGTGAGATTGTAGTCGAGCCCCACAGTAAAGTTGTGTGCGTGACCATCCTCATATTCGCTCCGCACGGTTGCCGACGTGTACGTGCTCGTGAGGGCGAGGTTGTTCCAGAGCGCAGCAAGACGCGAATCCTTCAAGGGCGTAGCGCGCGCAATGCTGAAAGTCATAGAGGTAGCGCTCGACCGCGGTGTGCGCAGTCCATCTACAATGTCTCCTTCCACATCTGATTGAGACACGAATAGGGGATCGATCGATGCCGACGTGTAGTTCACCGTAAACGGCATTGCCACTCCCGCTGATCTTGGAAGCAATTTCTCCAGATGAAACGCGCCCGACACATTGAAATTGTTGTCGGTGAGAAACGTCGGCTGCTCGGCCAGCTGGCGGAAATTCGGATCGCGGCGACTGACATTCATCCGAATGTCCGCAAAGTCGCCGGCCAAAACAGAGAGGCCCAATTGGCCCGCAAAACCAGCGGCGTCGACAACGCCGCCGAGTCGAATGTCATCGACCCACAGCTCGAGCGTATCGCCGGGAGCAATTGGTCGCGAGGACGCTCCGAGTCCAGTGCGAATCATTCCAACCGCGAGCTCCTGCACAGACGCGAGATTGGGCGGATTCACCCCGGGATCTGTGATGTAGGCGATGTATCCGTCGGAACACGCGACGTAGCGTTGCCCCGCGGGTGGAAGTGGAGTGTTAGCGATGAGCGTGGAGTCGATGCCGGTGCAGCTGTTGTGGCTGCCGCCCTGGAGATATGCGTTCTGAATTTCGGCGCGAAGAGTAAAGAGTTTTCGGAAATCAACTCTGATCTCCGGCAACCACGCGTCGCGTCCACTCCCGCCGTTGAGTGACGTGCGATAGAGATAAAAGTTGTTCGGATCCCGGCCGATCTTGATGAAGAATTGAAGATCACCGTTCTCACCCCAGCCATTGCGCACTCCGCGCGCCCATAATCGAAGCTCCTTGTAGGCCATGAAATTCTTTTCGCCCTCGGGGAATCTGAAGTAGGCTTCCGCTCGGTCGAACCGCGCGAGATCGCCTGCTGTAATTCTCAGCGATCGCTCGTTCACCTGAATGCGCGGAGTCTGTAGCGTCGAGCTCTTTGTCTCGGGCTCATCGACTACACCGGGCGGAGACTCGTAGCTGATTCCACTCGCGAGTCCCTTGTCCTGCGTTCCGATAACACCCGCGTTGACGAAGCCCGATCCCGCCTGTTCGGCTCCCAATCCGCGAATGCCGGTGTCGAGTCGCTTGATCCACGGTGCGCCGGTGAGACGAAGTCGTGCGATTGCGACGCTGCTGAATTCGGTGTCGCCAAGCGCATCGGCCGAGAGCACCGTCACCCGCATAGTTCGAATGCGCCGCAGAAGCGGGGCGCCAATGGAATCGTCGGGAACACGAAATGGAATTCGAAACAAAACCCAGCAAACAGAATCGGGCGGTGGTCCCACGACAACGCGCGAGGGGACGGAGCATTTGCCAACGCGATTGAATTTCGACTCGTCCGCGAGATTCACTATGTATCGCCGCAGCTGCTCCTGCTCGCGCTCGGCGCTCGTGAGATTCAGAACGTTGTCGCCGTCGATGTCTTCTTCATCGAGACGATTGTTGCCGACCGTGCAATCGACACGCGAGTCGCCGAGTACGTGGACGAATGTGAATCCGCCTTTGCAGGTGGCGAAGTTTCCGACCTGCCTTGCCTCGGGAGCAAATCCCGGAAGTGTGTCGGCAACGAGTGTGATCGCTCCGGCAACGTCGCCGGCCAGTCCGTTGTCGTTGACTCCGACATTGAATGCGCGCGAGAACGGATCGCGCTCGCTGTCGAGTCGGTCGAACCCCTGAAGTTTTTTTCCGGAGTAAGAAGTGTCGCGCGCTGCGGGAGCATCTGGTTTGAGACGAACGAATGCCGTGTCGGGCGCAAACGTGACGCTGTTTTCCGAGACGTCACCAAAGTCGAGCATCAGAGTCGGATTCTTCGCGCGCTTCGAAGGAGATACGCTGATTTGCGCCCAGAACTCGATGCTCTCTACGCGCGAGAGGTCGGAGCCACTCGGCCCGAGTGGCGTGCGAATGGACCGCCATCGTCTTCCGCCAGGAGTGTTGCCGACAGTCCACTTGAAGATTCCGTCGCCGCGTAATCCGCCGATGCCAAGTGGATACAACGTCATAAAGAGGATTTGCTCGGGCGCGGAGATTCCTGTTCCGATGAGTGTCGTCAGCGGATCGATGTCTTCGATTGTGTAGCGCACCGCGCGACCGCTCGCGTCGAGTCCGTCGCTCTGCCACGCCATCGTGGATGCCCGTGTGAGATCGAGCGACTGCGCGCCGTACTTGAGTGGAAATTGTCGGCCGAGTGCGGGCTGACTGCTGTAGTACCATTGATTGTCGAGGAGTGAAACGCTGAGGCCACCCTCGCCCTCGAACGATTCGAGATACGCCTGACCAGCGACGTTCGGTTGTGGACGGCTTGCAGCAAATTCTCCGGACACGCTGATTCTCGACGGCGCAGTCGTCTCGCCAAACGGCAGCTTCGATACGAGCGAGGTGAGCGGAGATGCATCGAAGTTGAACAACGCAGTGACGCCCGCGACGAGGGAGCCTGCTGGCTCGAAGCCAAGTGGCGGACGATTGAATGTGGTCTTCTGCGTTTGTGAAATCGCAGTGAAGTTGATCGTTCCACTCGCGAGCGGAAGCTCGGCGGTCGCACCGAAGATCGAAGTCGGAGTCTCCGCGAAAACCGGATTTTCCTCGAACTGCACACTTACTTGTCGCGGACGTGGAAACAGCGTGTCTGGCCGCGCAAACGAGACGCGTCCGAGATCGTAGTCCACCGTGTAGTCCGTTCCGCGCACGAGCGGAATTCCATCGACCAGCAGTCGTTCGGAGTTTGGGCGAACCTGAACGGCGCCCAGCATCAGGCTTCCTGCTTCCCCGCTTCCTTCTGCTTCATATCGTGTGCGGATGTGATAGACGGACTGCGGTCGTTGCGCGGATTTTACATACTCCGATGGAGTCGTATAGATCGTGTCATTGCTCGGATTAGTACGGCCGACGAGTCCGTTTCGCGCAAAAGGCCGTATCGATGGGAACACGAGAAACTGATCGCGAATCACCTTCGCGGCCGAAGCTCCGAGGCTCAGCTCAAAATTCGGATCCGCAGGACGAGGCCATAGTCTGTTCTCGAGATCGAATGTCGAGCTGTTCGTTTTTTGTGAAAGTCCGAAGAGCTGAAGAAATGTCGCTGCCTGCCCCGCCGATTCATCGGCGACTTTTTCCTGATCGGCACCCGTTCCGACAACGACTTTTACAACAACGCTTTGACGTCGCACTTCCGGTCCGCCGATGCGATAAATGCTTCTGATCTCGCGCTCGAACGCAGCGTCAGTTGGTGTTACCTGCGGATCCCAGAGAAGATTTGCGAATTGCTCGGTCTGCGGCTTGTAGTCGAGATCGGGCGTGCCGCCGGTAGTCACGTGAATCGTATCCTGGCCGGCGATGCTAACGCGATACGCAACAACCAGTCGCTCGTTGTTCAGCGAGAGCGGACGGACGAGGGCAATCCATAACTGCGACGGATCGACGTAGTAGTCGATTCCCTCTCGCAACCGTTCGTACACTTGACCACGGCGCGACCGCGGATCACCGAGAATGCGGAACTGCGGCCCGTTTGGATTGGGCGGCTGACCCCCGATCAACAATCTGTATAGAAAGATTTTCGTCGGACGAAGCGTGTCGGGCAGCGACGCCGCCAACAGCGCCATCTTGTGACTGTCGAGAATATCGATGTTCGGATACGCGGAGCCGAAGAGTCGTGGCGAAACCGTGAAGAAAAATCTGCGCGGCTCGAACTGGTGATCTTCAATTCGGCGGTCGACTGTTTGCAAAGTCTGATCGCCGACGGTGAAGACGCGGTCGCTGACAATGTTGCCTTTCTGTTGGGCGAGAATAGTGCTGACGCGGGCTGGCCCGATGCGCGTTATCGCCTGGATTCCATAATTGCCACTTGGAATTCCAGCTGTTATGAACCGGGAGACCGGTGGGTTAAACGTGACGTTTCCGATCTCCAATCGCTGGAGGAATTCCTTTCCTCTTCCTTCGTAATTGATCGAGATGTTGTTGGATGCGTCGAATTCGCGCTGCGTATCGTAATCGACGTCGACGTGCACCCGATCCGCGACGACTCCGCCTGATCGCGCATTGAATTGAAAATCGAGGAGCGGCTCGAAAGCGCTGCGACAATTGAAGACTGGATCGACGAATCCTTCGACGGCGCATTGCTCGCTCTGATTTTTTTCGCCGCGAAATTCCATGCGGCCGTTGAGCTGCAGCGCGAGATCCGTGTGTTGAGCGATGATGTCACCGGCTTTCGCGGCGACTGTTTGTGGCGGCTTGGGCACCTCTCCGGGAAATGCCGGAGGTTGCTCAGGTGTTCCAAAGCTCGATGTCGCAACCTGACCCCATACTGCCTGAATGATCGCGCGCATGTTCTGCTGAAACGCAGTCGCGCGCGCCGCCTCGATTTGTGCAACTGCCTGCAGGTACGTCTCGCGCTCGGCGCGTGATACAACAGGCGGAAGACGCAGGCCAAGTGAGTCTCTTCCCAATCGAATGCGCGGTCTCGGGGGGAGGCCGAGCGGAGGCAGCGGAATTCGAAGACTTGTATCCTGCGGGACCCGAACAGTGTCAGGAGGGGGCCGAACTGTGTCTTTTGGTGCGGGTATTTGTTGAGCATGGAGCCGACTCGCTGGCGCCATGACCGCCACGAAAAGCAGTAGACCCCATCTATATTTCACCCGGTGAAGATACTCCACAAATACGTCCTCAAGGAGCACGTCGGGCCGCTCGTATTTGCCATGACTGCGCTTACTTCCCTGCTGCTGTTGCAATACATCGCAAAGCGGTTCGGCGATCTTGTGGGCAAGGGTTTGCCATGGAGCATCATCGCGGAGTTTCTTGGACTCTCGATTCCGCTCACTGTCGCGCTCTCGATGCCGATGGCAGTGCTCGTCGCCACTCTTTACGCGTTCAGCAGACTCGCGGCGGAGAATGAGATCACTGCAATGAAAGCGGGCGGCATCAGCATGCGAAGCGTGCTCCTGCCCGTGCTCCTGGCGGCGCTCGGAGTCACGTTGTTCATGGTCGCATTCAACGATCAGGTGTTGCCACGCGCCAATCACAAACTCCGCACCCTCCAGGGCGACATCGCGCAGAAAAAACCTTCATTCGGCTTGCGCGAGCAGGTGATCAACGAGGTGAGTCCCGCCAAGCTCTACCTTCGTGCCGGACGACTCAGCAAAAGCTCGAACAAAATGAAGGAGGTCACGATCTACGACGTTGGCGACGCGACGCGCCGACGCACTATTTACGCCGACAGCGGCAACATGGTGATGGAGCAGAATCGCTCAGACCTTCTGCTTACGCTATACAGTGGAACAGTCAACGATGTTCCGACTGCGACTCCGCACGAGCTGCAAAGAGTTTACTTCGACACGGAACAGATAAGAGTTCGCAACGTCGGGAATGAATTCCGACAGACGACCAACGACACGTTCAAGGGCGAACGCGAGATGTCGGTGTGCGAAATGGAGAAAAACTCGAGAATCGCACGTCGGACACTCCTTTTAGCGAGAAGGGATTTTCTCAAGGCGCTCGCCGCGGCTGACAAAAGAAAAGTGAAGATCAGCAAGGAAGTTCGAGGCACGAAGGTGAATGATCCAATCACCATTGGACTAGGTGGCGCCTATTGTGCCCTGCTCGATCAGATCGAAGTGAAGACTGCCGGCGCGCAAATGCTTGCGCCGCCGAGGCCGAAGGCAAAGCGTCAGCCTGTTGCGGTGGACACGAGTATCATGGGTCTTCCGGCGGCACCGCTCAACACTGTATCGGACGCACAGCTCCCGTCGGAGCTCGAGGGCTTGAGACTCCGCGTCGATGAAGCGCGGCGCAGCGAGAACGGATACGAGGTGGAGATTCAGAAGAAGTTCGCGCTCGCCGCGGCTTGCTTTGTCTTCATCCTGCTCGGCGCGCCGATAGCGCTTCGCTTTCCGCGAGGGGGCGTTGGACTCACCATCGGTGTCAGTCTTGTCGTGTTCGCGCTTTATTACGTTGGTCTTATTGCAGGAGAATCGCTCGCTCGCCGAGGAATCATTCCACCTTTCATCTCGATGTGGGGAGCGAATCTCATTTTCACGGTACTGGCTCTCTTCCTCTTGTCGCGAATGGGTAATGAGAATACATCAGGTCGTGGAGGCGATATTCGAGAGGCGCTGAAGGCATTGCGATCGCGGCTGAGGCGTTCGCGAGCGCAGGCGGGCACCGTTCCCAATCCTCGACCAAGCGCATCGTGAGTCTGGTAAGACCACTCGACCGGTACGTTTTCTCCGAGTTCTGGAAGATCTTCATGGCGACGGCCTTCGGCTTTCCGCTCCTGTTGATCATCTTCGACATCACGGACAATCTCGACAAATACCTCGCGCAGAAGCTGCCGCTTCGCAACGTCGCGCTGAGCTACGTGTACTCGCTGCCCGACTACATGTTCATGATTCTTCCGGCAGCGGTTTTGTTCGCAACGGTCTTTTCAATCGGGTCGTTCACGAGACACTCGGAGATAACAGCAGCGAAAGCGTCGGGCGTCAGCTTCTATCGCGTGATTGCGCCGATATTTCTCGGCGCAATCATTGCGACGATCGCGGGACTCGTGCTCGGCGAGATCAATCCGCGTGCAAATCGAAAAAAACTCGAGTTGCTTCAGACGCAGAAGTTTGCGTCGTCGAATGAGCGTTACAGTTTTGCGTACTCCTCGGAGGGCGGTCGGGTTTACAAAGTCCAGGCCCTGCACGTGGATCACAACTCGATGGAAGGACTGACGATCGAGCGAAAGGGGAAAGGGCCGGAATATCCGTCGTACATTCTTAGCGTGGATAAGGCTTCTTATCAGCCGACCAAGGGGTGGACGCTTGGCAAAGGGACGATGCACGTTCTGACGGACAGCACGCACAACGTCACGTACAACTTCGAGTCGATGCGCGACAACCTCATTACCGAGCGTCCAAAAGATCTCACTGTCGCGTCGCGCGCGCCGACTGACATGGAGTATCGCGAGCTCGGCCGATTCATCGGCGCAATGGAACGATCGGGGAGCGACGTGAGCGAGCTCAAAGTCGAGCGGATGCTGAAGATCGTGATTCCCGTGACGAGCATCGTGATTCTTCTTTTTGGCGCGCCGTTAGCGACGAGCACCCAGCGCGGTGGTGCTGCATACGGAGTTGGAATCTCATTAGGCACAACGGTGATCTTCGTCATGCTCGTTCAGATGATGAAGGCGGTGGGCGGAATTATTCCGCCTGATCTCGCGGCGTGGCTGCCGAGTATTCTCTTCGGGGTTTTCGGGCTGATTCTCTTCGCGCGCGTGAGAACTTGATCGACGCTGTCGGGTCGGTCTTTGCCCGGATCGGTGAGCGCGGCTATTTCATGCGCGACATCTTCCGCGGACTTGGAGATCCCAAGACGTACGGTCGCGAGACGATTCGCCAGATGCGGAACATCGGCGTGGATTCGCTTCCCCTGGCTGCAATCGTTGCGGCTTTCATCGGAGCTGTGACCGCGATCCAGACTCGCTACCAGCTCTTCGGCGGAGTTCAGCTTTCGGTCGTCGGTCTCATCTCCAGACAGTCGATCATTCTCGAGCTCGGACCATTGCTCACCGGATTGGTGCTAACAGGAAGAGTCGGTGCTCGAATGACAGCGGAGCTCGGAACAATGAGAGTCACCGAGCAGATCGATGCACTGGAGACACTCGCATACGATCCGATCGCCTATCTGGTCGTTCCGCGGCTCATCGCGGCGATTGTGATGCTGCCGATGCTGACGATACTTGCGAACGCCATCGGCGTCGGCACCGCATACATCACGGCAATTCTGGCGACGGACGTCTCGAGCGCGGCATTTTCCGAGGGACTTCGCCTGGCGTTCGCGCCATTCCAGATAGTCTATAGTATCATTAAGGCGACGATTTTCGGCGCGGCGATTGCCTTCTTCTGCTCGTTCGAGGGCTACAACGCCAACGCGGGCGCCGAGGGCGTTGGCCGCAGCACGGCTCAGGCAGTAGTCATTGCGTCGGTAGCGATACTCGTGCTCGACGCGCTCACCGCAATCCTGCTCGCACCCTACCTCCAGGCATGAAGAAACGCGACGACGTACTCGTTGGAATAGTGATAGCCGCTGCACTTGTTGTGGTGACTCTCGGCGCGCTTTGGCTCGCGCGTGGCGGGCTTTCGAAGGGCTATCCGCTGTACGCGAAGTTTCCGTGGTCTGCCGGACTCAAACAGGGACAACCGGTTCTACTCGGCGGAGTGAACGTCGGGTATCTCGATGAAGTGGACCTGAGACCGGATGGAACTGTTTTGACAACGTTCCGCGTCGGGAAGCAGTATCACGTGCCTAGGGGAACGACAGCGACTGTCGTAGCGAATGGAATTTTCGGCGACATGGCGATTGCTCTCACTCCGAAGGCGCCGAATCAACTCTCGATTCCGCCGGGTGACACGGTTCCGGTGGGCCCCTCAGGTCCGGGGATAGCGCAGTTGACGAGCAAAGCGGATTCGATTGCGACGAGTGTGAATGCGATCACCACCGCGTTGAACCACGAGTTGATTGCTGCGGGCGGAGTGAAAGACTTGCGCACGACGATCGCGGGAATGAACCGACTAGTCGCGCAATTCAGCGTGATCGCTGCCGAGCAGAACCGTCAGCTGTCGGCAACATTCGCATCGTTGAGGAGAGCGACATCTGGAGTCGACTCGGCTAAGGTTGACTCGACCGTGAAGAACTTGAGGGAAGCAAGCGCGAATATGACGAGTTTGAGCGCTGATCTTAAGCAAACGAGTTTAAAGCTCGACTCAATTGTTGCAAAGGTGAGTGATGGGACTGGAACTGTTGGGAAGGCGCTCAATGATCCCGGAGCTTACAATGATGTCCGCTCTCTCATTCAGCACATGGATTCGTTGATCACCGACGTCAAGAAAAATCCCAAGCGATACATCAATGTGAAGATCTTCTAGCCACTCTATCGTGGCTATTTCAATGCCATCGAGTCCACACCACAACAGCCGCGCAGTCATTCGGCATTGGTGAGAACTCCGGTGGTACCGTCGCGACTCCTCGGTAAATTTCCATTGCCTCGATTTGTCTCGGGTTCAATTCGAGGAACGAGACGAAGCCGTCGTGTGTGCGGAAACCGTCTATGTAAACCTCCACCTGCTCGCATCGAACGAACTGGATATAGGGCGTGCTTCCCCTGTATCGAATGCGAATCCCGGGCACCTGGCGCAAAATATCTTCGGAACGATCGGCCGCGCGCGCGTCCATGTATTCACGGGTGAGAAATATTCCGTTGCCATCGGATCTGCGTCGATAGAAATCGTCGAAGCGCGATGTTCCAGCGTAACGGGCGGGGACGAGGTCTGATCTCACTACGACTTTAGGGAGAGTGGTAGCGGCGGTTGGTGCGCGCCGCAAAATCATCGTGGTATTTGTGCGAACGCCCGGCGTCAGGAAGAGCTCGAGATCGGCTTCCTTGTATCCGACGTGCCGCAAGTGAAGCGTGATTTTTCTTGAGGGAACTCCGGAGATGTACACTTGTCCGGATTCGTCGGTCATCTGACGAAGATCTGTTCCGACAACAGTGACTTCGACGCCTGAGAGACCTCTGCCCGCGGTGTCAGTGACGAGTGCAGTGACTATCGAAGTCTCATCCGCGGCGTCCTGCATAGCGGCAGCGGGGCTAGTCCACAATAGAAGCGCGACGCCGGCGACCAGAGTGGAAATGGCGCAGCTGTAGCAACGCAGGGGGGTGAAACCAGCAGTGACGGGTTTCAATTGATGCATTTCGTGGAGCCCACCTTGGACTTCTTAATCAAACGTATGTGCGGGTACAGCGGCTCGCAACGGGATTTGGGGCGAGCCGTTGTAAGGGAACGGTGAGCTGCAATGAAAAAGGGCACGGACCGAAGTCCGTGCCCCTGTGCTACGCAACGCGAATCAGGTCAGAACGTGTATTTCAACTGCAGTTGTAAAGCATAGTTCGACGACGCGTTCTTGGTGTTGAATTGCTGGAATGGAGTAAAGTTGAAGACACCCTGCGCACCGCTAGCGAGCTTAAGAGGCTGACCGGCCGTCGGCTGAACCCAGGTGCGACGGGTAACCAGCGTCGGGCTGTTGCTGCTGCCGAGGTCCTGTGCACCCCATTTCGAGTGCAGCAGGTTGAGGAAGTTGAAGACGTCGAGCTGCAAGATCACGTTGTGACCACTCAACGTCGGAATTGATTGACGCGCGGAGAAGTTTACGATCTTCGTCCACGGCGTGCGGCAGGAGTTCCGCGTCATGATGGCGCCGCGCTGGGAATTCAAGCACTCGTGGCTCGCGATGAAGAGCTCGAGCGAGTCGGCTTGCATTGCCGGCGTGAGGTTTCCGTTCTGTGAGAACAAGATCTCAGACGTGTTATGCG
>JBGQKT010000063.1:0-15563 GCA_041499635.1 Gemmatimonadaceae bacterium | reverse complement strand
GGCGCGATGCGTCGTCACGGCAATGCTACTCGAAACGCCGCACTGAAAAACTGATCACTCCAGACGCGAAAACTGAGCGGTCGGTCAGCAGCTTGGGCCGACCTATTCCCGATATTTCCCGAAGAACCCAAAACTGGCAAGGAGATCCCGAAAAACTTCCCCTCCCGTTATTGTCTGAGGCGCGAGAAACGAAGCTCAGTGCTGCGCGTCGATCCCGAAATTTCCTTCGTCTCCGCCTAGTCCTTCCGGCGTTGGCCCCTCCGGCGGAATCCACGGCTCTGCTTCTTCGATTGCCTCGGTCACGTCATGTGTCGCGCGCGGATTTAGATTGTGATCGGCAATCAGATGCTCTGCCTCTGGATCGTACTCACTCGCCTTGTCGCCGAGCAGTAATCCGGAGTGCTCGTCCTCGTCTACGAGATGTTCGTCGATTGCTTCGGGACTTTCCGCGCGGCGAATCTTGTCGACCACGAGATTGTTTTTGAATTTCGTGAGACCGAGCAGATCCGTGATAATGTGGTCGACGGTACGCAGCTCCATCTCCGTTCCGATGCGACCAGTCACTCGTACCTTTCCATTCTTAACGTACACCAGCACGTCATCGGCATCGACCGTCTTGTGCGCTTTCAGCTCGTCGATCACACGCGTCCGAAGCTCGTCGTCAGAAAGATTCGCTATGTCGTCGGTGTTCTCATAGTCGTCGGCCATTTCATCCTCGCGCGCTGACCGGCCGCGCGAGGCGCTGCCGGCTGTTATCGGAAGAGCAGGTACGACACCCCGAGCGTGTACGCTCCGTTTCTCTTCCAGAAAGTTTTTGCCTGCGAATCGGCCAGTACCCGCGTGTTGTCGGATGCGTTGATGTAATACGCGCCGGGGTACTTGATCTGATACATGTACGTCCCCACATCGGCGCGCATCTGAAAGCGGCCACCCGGCACGAATCGCAGCCCAGCGCCATAAGTCAGGGCAAATGTGGTGCCGAGTCGGTAGGGGTCAGCGTCGATTTTCTTGCCGGCGTCGGAGGCAATTCCAGCTCCAACCGCGGTCACTGGCACAATTCCATGCCAGCTTCGCTGTCCCGTGAGATTCAGCGAAAAACCAAAATCGGCGAGATACACAGGCCATGGGGTTGAGCCGAGATTGCGAGTAGCCTTGGGCTTTGTGGGATCGACGATGTTGCGATCGCTCCTCGATTCAGCGAATCGCGCGACGAGCTGCAACGGACCGCCAATCCCGATCTCGTAACGAATGCCACCCATTGTGGCGGCTTTCGGCGCAACGCCCGCTGGATCATCTGCCGCGTGAAAATATCCACCGAACGCAGTGAGCTCACTGTGATACTCGAGGTCACGGTAAGGACTGTTTGAAGGCGGATAACCAACGCTTACCTGAGCGCGGGCTGTCGTAGCGATCGCGAGTAATCCCAAAACGCACAACGTCTGCTTCATCCAGTCTCTCCCAAAGAGGTTCCTGTCATCTCACTCGGCTGATCGATGCCGAACATCTCTAATATAGTAGGCGCAACATCGCACAAAGCTCCTTCATCCCGGAGCGAATGCACCGTTTCATCGCCAATTGAAACGATCGGAACCGGATTCGTTGTATGCGCCGTGTGCGGACCTCCAGTTTCGGGATCGATCATCATTTCCGCGTTCCCGTGATCGGCTGTAATCAAAAGACGAAAGCCCGCGCGCTCAGCGGATTTCATCACACTCGCCAAACATCGGTCAACCGTCTCAACGGCTTCGATTGTCGCCGGTATCGAGCCACTGTGTCCCACCATGTCGGCGTTTGCGTAATTGCAAAGAATGAAGTCGTGCGTCTTTCCGTCGATTGCCTTGCACAGCACGTCGGTAATTCCGGGAGCACTCATCTCAGGCATCAAATCGTACGTCGCAACTTTTTGACTCGGCACGAGAATGCGGTCTTCTCCATGGAAAGGCGCCTCTCTTCCTCCGTTGAAGAAGTAAGTCACATGCGGATACTTCTCGGTTTCCGCCGTCTTCAACAACGTCCTGCCTCGGCTCGATAAAACCTCGGCGAGAATTCGCGCCATCGATTGCGGTGGAAATGCAACAGGGACGTCGAATGTTCGATCGTATTCGGTGAGTGTAGTGACCGTGACTTTCGGCCCACCTGAGACATCGAAGCCGTCGAAGCTCGGATCGATCGAGGCGCGTACCATCTGCCTCATTCGGTCCGATCGATAGTTGAAGCAGAAAACTGAATCGCCATCGTGCATGGTCGCGATCGGCGCGCCGTCTTCGACTAGCACGACCGGCTTGATGAATTCGTCCGTGACGCCCGCGTCGTATGCTTGTTGAATTGCGACCAACGGATTGGTCGCAGTCGGCCCGATTCCCTGCACGATTGAGCGATACGCGAGCTCGGTTCGGTCCCACCGTTTATCTCGGTCCATTGCGTAGTAGCGACCGCTAACTGTCGCGACTTTGACGACAGTCGAGCTTCCTTCGTTCGATGTACGGATATTCTTGAGCAGCTCCCGCATGAACTCGAGTCCCGAGCGCGGAAGCGTATCGCGTCCGTCCATGAAGGCGTGGATCGCTACTCGCGGAACTTCCTCACGACGCACGAGCTCGATTACTGCGAGAAGATGCGTATTGATTGCGTGAACGCCGCCAGTGCCGATCAATCCAAGGAGATGAAGCGTTCGTCCATTCTCTTTTGCCTGCCGACACGCGCCGACGAGTGCAGGATTCTTGAAGAACGATCCATCGGCGATAGCAGCGGAGATTTTTACGAGATCCTGCGACACGACGCGTCCCGCGCCGAGGTTTAGATGGCCGACCTCGCTGTTGCCGATTTGGCCGACGGGAAGACCAACGCGAGTTCCTGATGCGGCGAGCAGCGTTCGCGCGGGATGACTCCAGATCGAATCCCACGTTGGAGTATTAGCCATTGCGATTGCATTTCCATCTTTCGCTTGGCGGTAGCCCCATCCGTCGAGTACGATAAGGGCTACGGGACGCGATTTATCTTCAGCCATTCGTGTTCTTCTGGTGTAGTGGGTATAGAAAAAACAAAAGAAGAGATGAGAGATACCAGCCTTTTTAGCCTTCCAGCTTTCCAGTCTAACGACCGCAGTGACCGTTCCGCGCGATGAATGGTCACCCGGGTTTTTCAACCGGTCTCCGGGATCTAAAAAAACTGGTATCTCGGATCACTTCTTTTGCTTTTTTCCGAATGTGCTTAAAGATTGGCTGACCATCAACAACCGGTAAGATCATCTGAAGAAAACATTCCATCCACTCCTGGTCATTCTTCCCCTGCTCATCGCGCAGACGGCAATGTCACAGGATGCGCCGATGTACAATGCAGCACATCCAACGGTGATTCGCACCGCACCAAGCGATGCTCCGGCACCGGCCGTTGGGCAGGTGAACAAAGGATCGACTGTGGAAGTCCTGGCGCGCGACAAAGGCTGGGTGCGTGTGCGACTCGAAGGGTGGGTGCGTGAATCGGATCTGATAGTCGCGGACAGCTCGCTCCGCCCGCTGAGTGCAGCAGACATTCGCAGCGATCCCGCGGCCGCGCAGGGAAAACTCGTTCGCTGGCAAGTGCAGGCAGTATCATTACAGAACGCAGATGCGCTCCGCACCGGACTCTCGATCGGTGAGCCTTATCTTCTTGCTTTGGGCCCCGGAGTTGAAAAGACGTTAGTGTATCTCGCAGTGCCGCCCGGTCTCCTGGCAACCGCACGCAACTTGCCAGCGATGACGCAGGTCGTGATTGTTGCGCGTGTACGGAATGGACGAAGCGAGCCGGCCGGCGTTCCAATTCTGGATCTTCAGAGTATCACCCGACAATAAATGCCAACTGACGACTTGAAGACCACTGATTCCTACGATCCGCTCGATGGGCCGGGCGATCGTCGCGATCCGACAAAGGGCCGTCCAGGTGACAGGCGTCGCGTTGGATGGCGCGACTTCAGACGCGCCTATCCGGGATTTGTTTTCACGCTGATCATCGCGCTCATCGCGATCCTTTCGCTCGATGGATTTCTCATGTACAAGCGACGCAATTACACCGCGGAAGTCGACAGATTGCGTGGCTCGATGACGGCGGCCGAGCGCGCAAAGACCGACGCGATCGTCGAGGCGGAGCACGATAAGGCGCGTATCGCGCTGGAGCTTGCGAAGAGGCAGGCGAAGATGGAGCAGGCTCTCCATCTCGCTGTATCGGTGGACAGCGGGCGAATCTATCTCGAGAGAGAAGGCGCTGTGCTGCGCGAGATGGCTGCGCAGTTCGGTCCCGAAAAAGGAGTGACGCCTGGATCTGACTCCGTGCCGGTTGTGATTCCGCGTGGTGAGATCAACGTCGCGCGCGTCGAGGACAACCGAATCGTTCTCGAGGGAGGAAACGCAATCGAGGCTTCGCAGACACCGGTCGCAAGCGCGGATGCATCCCCAATCGCGCCAGGCAACGTGCGCATTGGAAAAACCGATATGGACGCAATCAAGCCAAATCTCACCCCAGGCATGCGGGTTTACTTCTACTGATGGGATTCGTAAACACAGTAACCCACGGCAGCAAATGGGTCTGGATAACGCTGCTCGGATTCGCAGCAGCGACGTTCGCGAGCGCAACATTGCTCACCAAGACCGCGGACCTTCGATACCAGCGCGACGTCAATCGCATGGTATTCAACGACAACCTTGGCGTCCTTCAGGAAGTGAAGGGCAAGCTCGGGATGATCGATGACAGTCTCAACCGGCTCGTCACGAATCCTTCCGCGGCGCCGAATGCACCGTATATCGTCGTCAGCATCAACGAACGCGAGCTGTGGTACAAAAAAGGGAACGAGGTTCTCTTTCACACACAGGTCGCGACGGGAAGTGGCAAGACTCTCGTGTCGACGGCGGGAGGAAGGGAATACAAGTTCGACACGCCGCGTGGACGCCTGACGGTCCAGTCAAAAGAAGAGAACCCCGAATGGGTTCCACCTGATTGGCATTTCCAGGAACAGGCGCTGAAACGCGGGCTGGGAGTGATGCATCTCGATCGTGGGAGCGCCATTCGTCAGTCGGACGGATCTGTGCTGACGGTCCAGGGTGCGGATGTTGTGAAGCGATATTCGAACGGGTCGATCGTTCCACTTTCGGCCACTGAAGATCATGAGATTATCGCGAACGGCAATATCATCATCCCCCCCTATGGAACGACTCAGCGGCGCTACAAGGGAGTACTCGGAACGCGACGCCTCTATTTAGGGGACGGATACGGGATTCATGGCACCGATCATCCCGAGTCAATTGGTCATGCGGCAAGTCATGGCTGCGTACGGCTGCGTAACGAGGATATCGAGAAACTCTACGACATGGTTCCTGTTGGGACAGTCGTCTACATCTACTAACTTCAACGACCCGGTCACCGGTACCCGCTGGCCGATACGCGATGACCGAGACCCGAAAAAACTACATTGACTGCTACCAGATTTCCGCTGCCCGCTGACGGCTACCCGTTACCTGAAGAAGAAGTTGTCGAAGCAGTATTTCGACGGCCTCGTCCAACTGTTTGGGTTACGATTTTGTTATTGATCGGCGCAACTATTGGCGCTGTTCAATTCCGCGATAGCATCTCTCCGTTTGCGGTCAAGCCGTTCGGAACGTATCTCGCGAAAAAACTTCCCTTCGCTGAGCCATCGGCCACCGCGTTCGGATCGAGCGGCGGCGTGATGATGCGATTCGCGATGCCTGCGTCGGAGATCGAATACCCGCTCGATGTTCACGGCGATCCAGCGGGTCTTCGTTACGAATGGATTCGGCTTGGAGAAACAGTACCAACTGAGACGCCGCGACCTCTGCTCGGCGCAACGGTGCGCGTTCCCAACAAGGCGGGCTTCTACCGTCTCGCCCTCGCGAACGGTGAGCAACAACGCATCGTCGAAGGGCTGACTGTCGCAGTGCTCGTTCCCTTCAAGGAAAAAGAAGGGTCGATGCTCAATGGGTATCGAATCGGAACGTACCTCGCGGAAAAGATCGAAGGAAAGCAATCACCGCCTGAAGGATTTCTCGAGGTGAGTGAACACGACGTCGACCTTCCGGTGAGCAAGCATCTCAAAGTTGGTGATTTTCTGACACACGATGGCCAGGAAACCTGGCCACGTTACGTAGCTGTGAGTCCGCGACTGCTCGACAAGCTCGAGCTTGTCGTCTCCGAGATCACTCGATGGTACGGAACGAATGCGCCGCTGACTCTGGCTCTCGACGTGCATTCCGGATTTCGGGCGCCGGCGCACAACAGTCATATTGCGCGCGCGGCTCGTGACAGCGAGCATCAATACGGCGATGCAGCCGACATCATCATGGATGCAAACGGCGATGGAAGGTACACGGCACTCGACAGTCGAATGGTTGGACTCGCGGTAGAAATCGTCGAGCTCAAGCATCCGGAGCTCGTAGGCGGTCTCGGCATTTACACGAGCGGGCACGCGCGAACTACGTACGTGCACATCGACGCTCGTGGCACGCGCGTCCGTTGGCGGGGCTAGCGAGGAGAAAACATGAACGACGTTCTGCGAGAGAGACTCATCCGAAAGCTCGATACGCTTCCGGAAGACAGAGTCTATCAAATCTTCGACTACATCGACTTTCTCGAATCGAAGTACGCGCAGCGCTCGAGCCAGTCGGGTAATCCTCTTACCAGATTTGCCGAGGGGATGGAGGACACGCTTCGAGCCGGGAAAGTCTCGGCGAATGTCATCGGTGGAACGATGAGCATCATGGGCAAAGCAGTGGGTGCGATCAACGAAGTCGCAGCTGCTGGCAAGTCTGTTGCAAGTGGAATCATCGGAGTCGCCACCGGTAGCACTCCAGGACCGAAGGAACCGGGGCCCCATCCGTCGGATATTCCGCGGGGCGGGCCGCACGAGCTGGGAAGCCAGCTACCCAAACCTCCGGGGGAAGAGCGCAAGTGACAACCCGAAAAACGCGAGCTTCGACAGCGGCAAGACCGGCGGCGGCTGCTCCCGGGACTTCGGGGAGACGACCGAGAAAAATTCCCTCGGAGGTAAATGTTGGCGATCGGCCCAGGACGGGAGCGAAGCGCACGATCATGGGGACCATTAGCGAGATCCCTAATTTTCTGCGTTTGCTTTACGGGCTGCTGACTGATTCACGTGTGAACAACGTCGATAAGCTGGTGGTCGCGGGTGCAATTGCGTATATCCTGTTACCGCTCGACTTGATTCCGGATTTCATTCCGTTCCTGGGAGAAGTCGATGACGTCTTCGTACTCATCCTTGCTCTGCAGCGATTGATCAGTAACGCCGGAAGAAGTGTTGTGTCGAGCTACTGGGCGGGTGATCCAGCGGAGCTCACGACGCTCAATCTCGAGCGTGTTCTCGCGGCGTGCGCGTTTTTCCTACCGCGCCGTTTGCGGCGGCGTCTTCGCACCATCGGAAGGATTTGAGATAGTGCGCCGCCTCGACTTGGGCGTAGTTCGACGGGCGGCGGCAGTATCGTGCATTTGTGCACTCAGTGGGACTACGGGCTGCGCGATGATGGGTGTAATGCGTCCCGCTGCGGACAGCTACACGTACGACGTTGGCTACGCGTCAGAGCTCGATCTGAGAGGAAAGGTTGCGGGTATTTTCGGCGGACTTGGATACAAAGACGTGATAGATGCTCCCTCGCCGCGCGTTCATATGGAGACGCAATGGCAGAAGCGCCCTCCGGCCGACGCTGACGAAAATGCGCGCGGATCGGAGATCATTACCCGAATCACAGTTACGGGAATACCGCGCGAAATCGCGGGGACGCCGACGATGTACCATGTTCTGCTCACAATCGAGAATCGGTATTTACCAAGCCGCGGGACCCATCGCGATCCGCGTTACGATTCACCGGCCTGCAGTTATGCGCAGGTGATAGTGAAGGGAATGGCCCTAGCGTTTGGTGGTACGCCCCGGCCGGTAACGAACGAGCCCAGGCCCTTCTGAAATGGCTTGGCGCAACCGCGCCGCCGAGGTTTTTCTAGCAGTCGCCCTGACTGCGTGCGCACATCCGACAAGTCCCGCAACATCACCGACACCAGGTCTTCCGCAACGCGTTGGCGCTGCTCCACAGGTCGTGCGCACTGGTGCGCCGCCATCACCAGCGCCTGCCTCGCCGGCGATCGATGCCTTTCAGCTTCAGGAGCTGTTCAAGCGACTAACTGATCTCTCGTTCATGACGCAGCTCGGCCCCGAGATGATCGTGAGGAAGATCATCTACAGCGGCGAGGACAGGCTTCCGATCCCGGCGTATTTCTTTGCGCCGAAGGACACCCTGCGCGCGCACGCCGCGTTGATCTTCGTGCACGACGGAATTCACGGTAACATGAGTGACATTTACGTCCCGCATATTCGCTCGCTCGTGCGTGAAGGTTACGTGATCATCGCGCCTGAGTACCGCGGAAGCACCGGCTACGGGAAGGATTTCTACGACGCAATCGATTACGGTGGCAAGGAGGTCGGCGACGTCCTCGCGGCGCGGACGTATTTGCGCGATCTCGTTCCTTACGCCGATCTCGACCGGTTGGGGATCATCGGCTGGAGTCACGGCGGGTTCATCGCTCTGCATTCGATCTTTCAACGGCCGAAGCTGTTCAAGGCCGCGGTAGCGCACGTGCCCGTCGCGGATCTTCCAGCGCGGATCCGCACGCATCCGCCCGAGTACGAGAAAATATTTTCTGCGCAGCCGGCTTTCGGCGGGACGTTCCTTCAACACCCGCAACCGTACGTCCAACGATCGCCATCCTCGCACGTGCGCGAGCTCGAGACTCACCTGCTGGTACACGCAGCGAGCAATGACGATGATGTGTTCATCGTCGAGAACCGCATCCTGCGCGATTCGATGATCGCCGCGGGAAAAGATCGCGCGGGTTTTTATCACTACAAGGAATATCAGGATCCGCCCGGAGGGCATTCGTTTAATCGTATCCAGACACGAGAAGGAACAGAAAGCTGGAATGAAACGCTCGCGTTTCTGAGGCGATACTTGACTCCCTGGAAAACCGTACGGATTAGATGAACTAGCCGGTAACGGCGCGACCGCGCCGTTCGTCTCCCCCTCTAGACTCCACCTGTGCGGTCGTCTACATTCAGCTATGGCGACTACGTCTCGTCCGACATCACGGCCCGCTCACCCGGCAACAACCGGCGGCGGGCTTTCGCGTTTTGTAGACCAACCTTCGGATGAACTCGTCTCGCAAGGCGCCGCGAGAGTGCGTCAGGATGTAGTTCTCACATTCGACGACGTCCTGCTTACACCCCGGCACTCGATAGCGCATCCGCGTGACGTGAGCACGAGCTCTCGCTTCACGCGTTCGATCACGCTCAACGTTCCGTTTGCATCGGCAGCGATGGACACCGTCACAGAATCAGAGATGGCGATGGCGATGGCGCGTGGCGGCGGCATCGGTGTGATTCACAAAAACATGTCCGTCGACAGGCAGGCAGCCGAAGTCGATCGAGTGAAGCGATCGGAAAGCGGAATCATTCTAAATCCAATCACGCTTCCACCTGATGCGACAGTGCGCGAAGCGGTCGCCCTGATGACGCGATTCGGAATCTCCGGAGTTCCGATCGTGGCGCGCGGCGGCAATCTGGTCGGAATCATCACCAACCGCGACCTTCAGTTCGAGCGAAATCTCGACCAGCCCATCGAGATGGCGATGTCACGTGACCTCGTCACGGCTCCCGTCGGAACCACGCTTGACGAAGCTGAACGGATACTCGGCAAGCATCGGATCGAGAAGCTGCCTGTTGTCGACGAGAAGGGAGTACTCCGTGGACTGATTACGGTTCGCGACATTCATCAACGGCGCGCGTTCCCGAACGCAAATAAGGATGAGCATGGACGACTGCGCGTCGCCGCGGCGATTGGCGCAACGGAATACGTCGATCGAGCAAGAGCGCTCGTCGACGCGGGAGTCGATGTTCTGGTGATTGATACAGCGCACGGTCACAGTGATGGTGTGCTCGACGCGACTGCGCATGTCAGAGAAATGTTTCCCGACATTCAGCTCATCGCGGGCAACGTTGCAACTCGCGAAGGTGCAGCGGCGCTTGTGGAGCGTGGCGTGGACGCTGTGAAAGTTGGAGTAGGACCTGGATCCATTTGCACGACTCGTGTCGTGACAGGAGTTGGGGTTCCGCAGCTCACCGCGATTTTCGATGCAGTCGAAGGCGCGGGCGACATTCCAGTAATTGCCGACGGCGGAATCAAGTATTCGGGCGACATCGTGAAAGCGCTCGCCGGCGGCGCATCGAGTGTAATGATGGGATCGATGCTCGCAGGAACGGAGGAAAGTCCGGGCGAATCGATACTTCTCGAGGGGCGCCGCTTCAAAATGATTCGCGGCATGGGAAGTCTTTCCGCGATGCAGGATGGAAGCGCGGACAGATATTTCCAGGAGGGAGAAATGTCTGCGAAGAAACTGGTTCCCGAAGGAATCGAGGGGCGAGTTCCCTATAAGGGGCCGGTTGCAGACGTGATTTTCCAGATGGTCGGTGGACTTCGGGCTGGAATGGGTTACGTCGGGTGCGCGACGATCGACGCGCTCCGTACTGAATCGCAATTCGTTCGAATCACCGCTGCAGGCTTGCGCGAGTCACACCCGCATGACGTAACGATCACGCGTGAGGCGCCGAACTACTCGGTTTGATTCGGCGTTTTGCTTGACAATCTCTCTATACGCGAGGCAAACTTCTCCCCGCTTCGCGTTGTCTACAGTAAAGTAGGCCAACGTCTTCCAAACACTGCCGGCCTCCGGAGAATCGAATGGGTATCTGGACCAAGAAGAGCGTTGCAATACTGCAGGCCGAAGCGGGCGAGACAGAAGGCGCCCACTCTCTGAAACGCGCGCTCGGCGCGCTAAACCTCACCACGCTCGGAATCGGCGCGATCATCGGCGCCGGAATCTTCGTGTTGACAGGAACGGCGGCTGCCAATTTTGCCGGCCCGGCAATCGTCTATTCGTTCATCCTTGCTGGATTGGGCTGTCTGTTCGCCGGGCTCTGCTACGCCGAATTCGCGGCGATGATTCCGATTGCCGGCAGCGCATACACTTATGGATACGCAACACTCGGCGAGCTCGTCGCGTGGATCATCGGCTGGGATTTGATACTCGAATATCTGTTCGGCGCCGCAACTGTCGCGGTCGGCTGGTCGGGTTACTTCGCAGCCTTCATGAACGAGTTCGGATTCAGAATCCCGGTGCAGTACACGGGAGCGCCACTCGGTGTGGTCGGGACGCACGACCTCGTGGCATCGCAGATCTGTTACAATCCGTCCACCAACGACGTGATCAGCGTCGCGACGGGACAAACGTGCGACCTCACCAAGTACGCGATGGTTCACGGCGTCGTGAATCTTCCGGCGATGATTCTGATCGGCCTGGTGACGATTCTGCTGGTGATCGGCATCAAGGAATCGGCGGGCTTCAACAATATCATCGTCATCGTGAAGCTTTGCATCGTGGCCCTGGTGATCGGCTTTGGATTCATGTACGTCAACTCCGACAACTGGCATCCATTCATTCCCGCGAACACGGGGGAGTCGGGACATTTCGGATGGTCTGGAATCGTCCGCGGTGCCGCGGTGATTTTCTTCGCATACATCGGATTCGACGCCGTGTCGACCGCTGCCCAGGAGGCGAAAAATCCGCAGCGAGACATGCCTATCGGAATTTTGGGATCGCTTGCGATTTGTACAGTTCTCTACATCCTGATGGCGCTCGTAATGACGGGCCTGACGAAGTACACGAATCTGAACGTTCCTCATCCAGTGTTCGTTGCGATTGCGGCCGCAGGACCGGCGCTGGCGTGGATGAAGCCGATTATTAATGTCGGAGCGATTGCGGGTTTGGCGTCGGTGGTGCTCGTGATGCTGCTGGCACAGCCTAGAATCTTTTACACAATGTCGCGCGACGGTCTTCTACCGCCTGTATTCGGGAAGGTGCACCCGAAGTTCAGGACTCCATACATCACCACGATTCTAACCGGCGTGGTGTGCGCGCTGATCGCGGGCGCATTCCCGATCGCGCTGCTCGGCGAGCTGGTCTCGATCGGCACACTGCTGGCGTTCGTCATCGTGTCAGCGGGAATCATCGTTCTGCGACGGAAGAGTCCAGAGATCGCGCGTCCGTTCCGCACGCCGCTGGTGCCGTTCGTCCCGATCATGGCGATTCTCATCTGCGGCTACATGATGTACAGTCTGCCGGGTGATACGTGGATTCGGCTGATTGTCTGGCTCATTATCGGTTTGTTGATTTACTTCCTCTACGGAAAATCGCATTCGCGGATCGCCTCGAACGAAGCGAGTGGTTGATCTTCTATCGGTAGCGCCTCAGCGGGTTGAAGCAATAGAGCGCCTCGCGCGGGAGTTTCGTGCGGGGCGCTCTGTTGCAATCTCCACTCACATCAACGCCGACGGCGACGGCTGCGGATCGGAAACCGCATTAGCTCGGCTCCTCGAAAGCCGAGGAATGAAGGTGAAGATCGTCAATCCCACGCCGTGGCCGGAGACGTTTCGCTTTCTGTTGGGCACGGACGTTACTGATGAGACTGATAAGGGACCGAGCGCGCTCCGCGGAATAGATCTGTTGATCGTTGTCGACATCGCCGACGTGAAGAGGCTGGGATCGCTCGCTGATACTGTCCGCGGCCTGACGATTCCGAAGATTGTCATCGATCATCACATACCGAGTGAAGAGCCGCCGTCGCAGAACATGCTCGCGGACATTACCGCGTGCGCAACGGGCGAGCTCATTTACGACGTTGCTGTGACTCTCGGCATCGAGATTACGCCGGACATTGCGTGCGGACTTTACGTCGCGATGCTGACTGACACTGGTGGCTTCCGCTTCAGCAACACGAGCGCCCGGTGTCTTGCGGTGGCGGGACAATTACTCGCGTCGGGAGTCGAGCCGGAAGAGATGTATCGTCGGCTCTACGCATCTCTGCCGATTGGGCGACTTCATCTGCTTCGCGATGCGTTGGCAACTCTCGAAGTCGATCCGGCATATGGAATCTCATGGATCTCAGTCGCGGCGGGCGCTGCTGAAGAATACGGATTGAAGTCGGAAGACCTGGAAGGAATCGCAGAGCATCCGCGATCTGTTGGAGGGACGCGATTGGCGG
Organism: Gemmatimonadaceae bacterium; assembly: GCA_041499635.1. Classification (GTDB taxonomy): domain Bacteria; phylum Gemmatimonadota; class Gemmatimonadetes; order Gemmatimonadales; family Gemmatimonadaceae; genus UBA4720. The sequence goes on along the minus strand of JBGQKT010000063.1, from coordinate 2,419 downwards.
TGTTCTTCCGCGATCTTGGTCATGGGAAGATCAAGGTTTCGTTCCGGAGCACTGGGAAAGTCAACGTGAATGATTTTGCGCGGATGTTTGGAGGCGGTGGACACGCTCGGGCTGCCGGCGCACTCATTTCTGGAACGCTCGACGAGGTTCGAAACAATGTGATTGCTGCCGCGCGCGAATTTGTCGGAGCGGTTGAAGACAAGAAATTGCGAACCAAGGAGTGATCGATGTGCGCACTGATCCTCCCGGGCGCGATTTCGATCCGGCTCGCCATCCCGAAAAACTTCCCTTCCTCATCACCTCGACCTCAATCCAGCTTGAAAACGAACTGCTGCTGAACCAATTGAGCTGAGATGGGCGCAGGCGCCCGCAAAACCCTCGATGTGTTCCATTCCTGGTCCGTGCGCCTAAGCGGGGGTGTTATAGACGGAGCCGCGGGCGTTACCCAGTGAAGACGTGATGGATTCACTGGGTCGCTCTTTGCAAGCGGCCCGGTTGCAGTTGCGTAAACCGCAGCGAAGATGATCGCAGCGTGTAACGTGATGCTTGCAGCAGCACCGCGGTTGTCGCGCACTCGGCGCGACCTCGATTCCAGCAGAGTCGTGAGCATTGGCGTCATCCTCCGGTTGCCATTAGCTACTGCAATGGAGACGCGCACCGCTAGCAATGTTTACACGCTTCACCGACTTGTAACACTAGAGCGGAGTGATGCGTAATCCGCTCTTAATGCTGAGTTAATTAACCGTGAGGCCGGTTCAAACTCTCTTCGGTTGAAAATCCTTCCGGATAGCGCTTCCGAAGTTTTTCAACGTTCATGCGCGCGATTTCGGCGAGATCGATTCCAATGCCGCGCGATCCCATCGCGCAATACCAGAGAATGTCGCCGATCTCTTTAGCGATCTTGTCGCGCGTTTCATCGTCTAGCGGATGACCGTGATAGACGATCTTCTTGATGTGATCGGCGATCTCTCCCGATTCACCAGATAGGCCGAGTGCAGCGGTCGTGAGCATGGCGAGCTCACCCTCCGTGCTTTTTCCTGACGCAGTGCGAAGCGCAAGCTCTTGATACTCGTCGAAATCGTCCAGCTCTTTCATTTATGTCCCTGGTGTTCCCGATACGTGAATGCTGCCCTGCATTCCGAGTGCGAAATGAGGTGGAGACTTGTCATCATCCTGGAATGCACACTCGACGATGTAGTCGCGGCCGGCGAGAAAGTTGATGTCGAGCATGCCGAGTGCTGTTTCGCCGCCGCGTGAATGCAACACCCCGATATGACGCTCGAAAAGCGGTTGCACATCGCCTTTTCTTTTATCGACTGCCATGACGCTATCGAGCGTCACTCCGCGCTTGAGCAATGTGATGCCGAACTCATGACGCTGCTTGCCGGCATTGCGAAACGCGATCGTGTGTCTGCCGGCAGAGATTTCGCGCGGATATTTCGCAAACGCGTAATCGACGGCAATGACTGAATCAGCGTAGACGTGAGTCGTCTTCACTGGGCCCGCCTCTATGTGAACGGTGCTGTACATCCCCAGCTCGTAATGTCGCGGCGCATCGGTCGTATCGCGGGAGATGCACTGAACACCATAGTTCCGACCCGGAAGCAAGTTCGTCATCAGCATGGTCGAAGAAGTCTTGCCCTTGCCCGCGAACAAAACTCCCACCGGCGCGTCGATCAGAGCCATCTGTGATTTGCCTTCCTTTCCGGCAGTAATCACCTGCTCGATTGTCACGCCAGGCTTGAGCAGGAACATGTTGAATTCGTGCCGATGCTTGCTGTCGTTCCGAAAGCGGAATGTCGTCAATCCCGCCGGAAGGGTCGACGGGATTTGAAATGCGTAATCCCGCGCGACGACTTCGACTTCTTGCAGCATCGTGATGTTGGTGGAGGAGGCGGTCGCTAGGAGCGCGATCGCGGCCGCGGCCAGCGCCAGCGCCAGCGCACGTTTCACAGCTCGACCAACCCTCCGTATGTCTCAGGCCGGCGGTCTCTATAGAACTGCCACACGTTTCGAACTTCTCTGATTTGGTCGAGATCCAGCTCAGCCGTCACCAATTCAGTTTTGTCGCGTGAGCCGTTAGCGAGGAACTGACCGCGCGGATCGCAGAAATAGCTTTGACCGTAAAACTCTCCAATGTCCCACGGCTGCTCGTGACCGACGCGATTGATCGCGCCGACGAAATACGCATTCGCAACCGCGTGGGCAGGTTGCTCGAGCTTCCATAGATACTCTGACAATCCTGCGACTGTCGCCGAAGGATTGAATACGATCTCGGCGCCATTCAGCCCGAGTTCGCGCGCGCCCTCGGGGAAGTGGCGATCGTAGCAGATGTAGACTCCCACATCCGCGTACTGCGTGTTGAACACAGGGTAGCCGAGGTTGCCGGGTTTGAAGTAGAACTTCTCCCAGAATCCGG
>JBGQKT010000062.1:0-15860 GCA_041499635.1 Gemmatimonadaceae bacterium | reverse complement strand
CGGCAAAGAAGAAAAGGAAATTCTTCTCTCCACATACATATGCCATCCGTCGATGGCCAACAACGAGTTGTCCGGTCCAGTTGTAACGACGGCCCTCGCTCGCTGGATCATATCGCTCGACGACAGGCGATTCACTTACCGAATTATTTTCATTCCTGAAACAATCGGATCGATCGTTTATCTCAGCACTCACCTCGACGAGATGAAGCGCAACACGATCGCCGGATTCGTTGTGTCGTGTGTCGGCGACGACCGCGCGTACTCGCTGCTTCACTCGCGCTCGGGCAACACATTGGCGGATCGCGTCGCAACCGTGGTGATGAAGCATCACGCGCCGGATTACGTCGTTTACTCCTACCTCGATCGTGGGAGCGACGAGCGGCAGTATGGCAGCCCCGGAGTCGACCTCCCTGTCGTCTCGATCATGCGCACGAAATACAATAGTTATCCGGAGTATCACACGTCGCTCGACGATCTCACGCTCATTACCCCCGCGGGATTGCAGGGCGGCTACGACGCAATTCGCAAATCCATCGAGCTCATCGAGCACAATTACACCTACAAGACGACCACACTGTGCGAGCCTCAGCTTGGCAAGCGCGGTCTGTATCCGACGCTCAGCACTAAAGGATCGGCGGCGGCGGTGAGAGCGATGATGAACGTGCTCGCATATTCGGACGGCACGTGCGATCTGGCCGACATCGCTCAGCACATCGATCTGAATCCTACGGAAGCGATCGCGATCGCCGACCAGCTCGCTCAGAAGGGCTTACTCTCTCGCGCCTGAATTAGTCGTGATCAACGGAAAGCGAGTGATGGTTGTTCTGCCGGCATATAACGCTGGACGAACTCTCGAGCGCACGATTGCGGAAATTCCGCAGGGGGTCGTTGATGATCTCCTTCTCGTCGACGACGCGTCAGGCGATGACACCGTTGAAGTCGCAAGGCGGCTCGGGATCCCTCACGTCGTGCATGCTGAGAACCGAGGCTACGGCGGAAATCAGAAGACCTGCTATGCCGAGGCGTTAGTGCGTGGTGCGGACATCGTCATCATGCTCCATCCGGATTATCAGTATTCACCAAAGCTTATCGGCGCGATGGCGTGGCTCGCCGCCTCCGACGAGTTCGACGTCATACTCGGCTCACGGATTCTAGGTCGAGGCGCGATCAAAGGCGGAATGCCGCGCTACAAGTATTACTTCAATCGCATTCTGACTCTGCTCGAGAACATGATGCTTGGCATCAAGCTTTCCGAGTATCACACGGGTTATCGGACGTTCACTCGGAAGGTGATCGAAACTCTGCCACTGGGTGAATGCTCCGACGATTTCGTTTTCGACAATCAAATGCTGGCGCAAGCGGCGCTGTTTGGTTTTCGAATTGGCGAGATCTCGTGTCCGACGCGGTATTTCGCTGAGGCATCATCGATCAATTTCCGGCGTTCTGTCGTCTACGGGTTCGGCGTTCTCGCAACCGCTGCGCGATTTCGTTTACACAAGACGGGATTGCGTCATGATCGTCTCTTCAATCCGGCGGGAGCGAAGTTGATGAGTCCACGCGGTTGAGCTCAGGCGCAGCACTCGGACTTCGGTCATCGGTCATCGGCCAGCGGGCATCGGCGACCGTCCGTATAGAGTGGGTCGCCTTCATCGCATTTGTTGCGCTTACGACTTTTCTGGCGATCAATCACGTGATGTGGCGCGACGAGGTTCGCGCGCTCTCGGTGGCCATTCATTCGACGTCGTGGGGCGATCTCTGGAATAATCTCCATTTAGAAGGCCATCCAATCTTATGGTATGCCATCCTGCGAGTCGGTTATGAGCTGACTCATTCGGTCCTGGTCATGCCCGCGCTCTCGATCGCGTTCGCGGCAGGGGCAGCGTTTCTCATTTTGCGTTTCGCTCCCTTTCCGCTCTGGGCACGACTGATGATCGTCTTCGGCGCATTCCTCGGTTACGAGTTCAGCGTTGTCTCGCGCAACTACGGGATCGCAATTCTGCTGATGATCGTCGCGTGCATACTTTTTTCACGCCGACATGAGCGACCGATTCCTCTCGGGCTGACGCTCGCGGTAATGGCGAACTCGAGTGTGCATGCAGCCCTCGCAGCTCTTGTACTGGCGCTCGTTTGGGCGATGGATGTGTTCAATCACGCACACAGACCGGCGTTGCTGCGTGCATCATCGATCGCCGCAATTGCAATCGTGATCGCTGGAGTCGTGCTCGCCGTTGTGAGCGCGAGACCAGCGCCCGGGATGGCATTCGCGCCGGACGTTGGCTCGATCGATTTCGGCGCCCTTCTTCGAAAAGTCCTGAGAGATCCCGGAGCCAGCCTCGCTGGGAGCAGCCATGCGGATGTCGGTGCCGCGGGCGAGCTGCCGTGGCGGCTTCTTGGGATCGATTACGACATTGTGTCGCGCGTCTTCGTGGACATTGCGCTGGCCTGGCTCGCTTGGTCGCTGAGAAGAAATAGAGCGAGTCTCGTGGGAATGCTCATCGCCATTCTCGGATTCTCGGTTCTGTTTCGCGGAGCCTACACTGGTGCGCTGAGACACGAAGGTGTCCTCTTCTTCCTTCTCGTTTCGCTTTGCTGGATTGCATGCACCGAACCCGGCGAAAACTCTACGCCCGATCGTCGCCGAGTAATTGTCTTTGGAATGCTGCCGTTACTGATAACCCAGACATTGGCTCTTCCGGTGCTCGCGCGCCGGATGTTCGTGCATCCCGAATCGTCGAGCAAATCGTTCGCAGAGCTGATCCAGCGAACGCCTCGCTATCACGGCGCGATTCTGATGTCAGAACCGGATTACAACATGGAGTCGATGCCGTATTACGTCTCGAATCCGGTGTACATGCCCAGGCAGCATGAGTTCAACTATCGTGTGTACTTCGACCGGGTGAAACGGCAACAGCACTTTACGCTCGGTGATCTCATTCACGTTGCCGACAGCGTCACGTGCGCGACCGGGCGACCGGCGCTGGTAGCGATCGGATATCCGAAAGTGTCGAAGGACTCCTCTGGCGTTGCCCATCTCGCGTACCGGGGCGCCGAGTTCGTCTGGAATGGGCCTGACAAGACGAACCTTTCCACTCGCGGACGACGCGTTGCTTCGTTTGAGAACGCTGCCGACGAGAATTACGAGGTATTCGAAATCGCGCCGCGCTCGGGCGCAAGCTGCATGACAGCTCGTCCTTCATGAGAAGCGCGACCTCCCCTCGAAGTACACTCGAGTCGTTTCGGTATCGCATCGAGCCGCTCTGGGCAGCTGCGCTCGGAATTCATTTCGTTGTCTTCGGCCGAGCGATCGTACCGGTGCTGATCCATCTCGTCGGTCGGGGCGGGCAGGTAGAGACTGTGGAGTGGGCGATCTACATGGCTTTGCTCTTCGTGTATGCGCCGCTCGTCGTCATCGTCGCGTGGGTTTTGCCACGCAGGGCATCGCCTGACGCTGCATCATGGGTAAGACTCGCGATCGTCCTGCTCGCGATCGTCGAGCTCGTTCGTTATGCGATCAGCTCCGACTGGCTCTTCATTTTAAGTGCGATGATGGCTGCGATCGTAACCGTCGTCGCGCTCGGCTACGCCGGTCAGTCGAACGGTCGAAGTCGCAGTGGCGGTCTGCCGAAAATGATTCCGTTGCTTCTCGTATCCGCATTTGCATGGATGTGCGCAGGCTCTCTGGTTTCATGGGGCGACGCACTCCAATGGATCGCGAGCTCTCCACGAACGGCGATCATAGTCGTCGTGGTGATCGGTCTCACCTCGTTCGCTCTGAGAGAGAATCCTGATCCATCTCCGAGAGCCCAACGTCTGCGCTGGCCCGACTTCATCGCGTTGGCGGCGCTGATCGTGTTCAGCTTCCGAACTTTCCCGATGGTCGAGTTCTATCATTGGGGTTTTTACGTCGGACCCATCGAGCAGATTCGGCAGGGCGGGCGGCTGCTGTGGGATACTCCATCGCAGTATGGTTTTCTAAGCATCCTCATCCCGGCCGCATTTCCGGGAAATGCGTGGCTGTCGTTCTGGTTTTTTCAATCTGTGGCGTTCGCGTTTGTCGGCGCAACAATGTATTTCGCATTGCGTCGTCTGGGTTCACGGTGGATCGGTCCAGTGTTCGCGTTCGTGGTGACATTCACCACGCTGTTTTTTCGTCCTCGCGATGAGACTTTGATTCTTCCGGCGCAGATGACGCCTTCAGGCGGTCCCGTTCGTTTTCTCTGGGCATTCGTTCTACTCGCTTTCATCGCGGCGTTTTTCTTTCGCCCCCCTGAAAGACAGAGAGCCCGGGATTTCGTCCTTGGTGGAACCGCGATATGGGTTGCGTCGATTCTCTGGTCGGCGGAAGGTTCGATCTATTGCACCGCAATCTGGTTCCTTTCATTCGCAGTGTTCACAGCACAACGCGCCGCTGCATGGCGGGAGACTGGAATTTTGGCCGGAGCCGTTCGTCGGCGAGTCGCACAATTCATCGCGGTGCCCCTCGTAGCGCTTTCGCTCACCGTTGTGATTGTTGCGCTCGTTTACCTTGTCTTCCTTCACGTGATGCCTGATTGGCGCAGCTACATCGAGTACGTGCTTCTTTATAGTCGCGGAGGGTTCGGCGCCCTGCCTGTCGATCCGAGCGGATCAGTTTGGTTTCTGCTGCTTCTGTTTTTCGTGATTACGACGGTGGCGGCACTGTCCCTCTCGCGTGACGCTCGCGATCCGCGCCTTGTACCGTTGGCGGGATTGTGGGGCTGCGCATGGTCGGTGGAGAGTTATTTCGTGGGAAGAAGTCATCCTGTTAACGCGCTGAGCTTGCTTCCGATTCTTCTTCTCGCGGTGGCGATAACGGTTCGAGTTCTCCGCACCGATCGCGCGCACAGATGGCATCGACTCGTGGTTGTTGCGCTCGTGCCTGCTTTTGCGATGCCGGTCGCTATCACGCTTGGTCACGCGAATTTCCCGTCGGAGGTGAGCGAAGCTCAACTGCCCTTGTCACGTTTAACCGAACAACTTCCTGTCATGGACGCGTCGCTCTTCGCGCTGCTTCATGATGCGGGTGCGCGTCCGAGTGATTCATACGTGGTGATTGCTGACGGAAGGTTGATGCTGCCTGCGTGGCCAATGTCTGGTGACGCAGGACGAGTCACGAGCAAGTTGTCGTGGCTCCCAAAACCGTACGAGATTATCGGCAGCCTCGGGCCAGAACGACGACAAGTCTATTTCGAGCGTGACGCTCAACATTTTCCAGAACCTGGTTGGCTGATTCACAGCAAGCGGGATACGATTCCGCACTACAGCGACCATCTCGTGCAAATCGAAACAGTTCGGCGGGAGGAACGGCGATTCGAGAACAATGATTGGATCGCGTCATGGATGGTGACCGTCACACAGCATCCCAAGTAAGAAATATTTTTGTGGAGGACGCTACGATTTCAGCTCGAGATATCGAGATTGCTGTAATCATTCCCTGCTTGAATGAGGAGCATGGAATCGCCGGTGTCGTCGACGATTTTCGGAGTGTGTTGCCTGATGCGACGATCTACGTGTACGACAATGGGTCGACGGATCGCACGACGGAAGTCGCACGCGAAGCAGGAGCGATTGTCCGTCAGGAACCGCGGCGCGGAAAAGGAAACGTTGTGCGAAGAATGTTCGCCGACGTTGACGCTGACGTTTACGTGATGGTCGACGGTGACGGTACTTACGATGCGGCCACTGCGCCCGCGATGATCAAGCGCCTTCTCAGCGATCACCTCGACATGGTTATCGCTACGCGCGCTGATTCCGAGCAGGAGGCGTTCCGCAAAGGGCACCGTGCAGGCAATCAGGGATTTGCAGCCCTGATCGCGTCGTTGTTTGGGCGTCAGCTCACTGACGTATTCTCGGGATATCGTGCGATGACACGCCGGTTCGTAAAATCATTTCCCGGCTATTCGAGCGGCTTCGAGATCGAGACCGAGCTCTCGGTGCATGCTTTGAGCATAAGAATCCCGATGGTCGAGATGCCGGCCCCGTTCGGTAATCGAGCAGCAGGATCGGAAAGCAAGCTCAGCACTTTGCGCGACGGAACGCGAATTCTTCGAATCGTTTTCTACTTCCTCAAGGAAGTGCGTCCCTTGCTTTTCTTTTCAGTCCTCGCATTGGTCTTCGCAGTTATCTCGCTGGCGCTCGCATATCCGGTCGTCGTGACATACGTCGAAACCGGGCTTGTACCAAGGTTGCCGACCGCGATACTCGCTACCGGAGTGATGCTGATTGCATTCCTCTTTGGTGCGTGTGGGCTCATTCTCGACAGCGTTGCCGCCATGCGCTGGGAGGCAAAGCGAAGTGCGTATCTCAATGAGCCATTGCCCCCAGAGTGGACCAATAAATCCTAAGTTTCTCCGATGACTGAGACGCTTTCTGTTGTGGTGCCGATCTTCAACGAGCAGGCCGTTATCGAGCCGCTTCATTCACGACTGTTGCAGGTTCTTGTTCCAACGGGTGAGGTGTTCGAAGTGATATTCGTCAACGACGGCAGCACCGACCACTCGCCGGAAATGCTCGACTCGATCTGCAATACAGATTCGCGATTCAAGGCTCTCCATTTTTCCCGCAACTTTGGTCATCAGGCGGCAGTGACGGCCGGACTTCGCGCCGCTTCCGGGCAATGTGCTGTCGTCATTGACGCCGATCTGCAGGATCCTCCAGAGCTGATCATCGAGATGTTGAAGAAATGGCGGGAGGGGTACGAGGTCGTGTACGCACAGAAAAGACGACGAAAGGATCACAACCCACTTCTCCGTGCTGCGTATTACGTGTACTACAGAACTCTTAGGAAACTGACTGACATCGAGGTGCCACTCGATAGTGGCGATTTCTGCCTGATGGATCGCAAAGTGGTTGATCTCTTGAACGCGATGCCGGAGCGGAACCGCTACGTTCGTGGTCTCCGAGCATGGCTTGGATTCAATCAAACGGCGATCGTCTTCGACCGTCCAGCTCGTTTCGCTGGAGAAACCAAGTATTCATTCGCACGACTCATCGGACTCGCGACGGACGGAATTCTTTCGCTCTCGAAGGCGCCCCTTCGATTAGCGACGTACACGGGGTTCATAGTTTCAGGCGCAAGCTTTCTACTCGGAGTTTTCTTCGCGATTCAGCAGATCACCGGCACCGCGCATGCTGCGCGCGGATGGGCGTCGACGATTGTCGTTGTTCTTTTTCTCGGAGGAGTTCAACTGATCTGCATCGGAGTCATCGGCGAATTCATTGGCCGGATTTACGACGAGGTTAAGCAACGACCCCTGTACGTGATTTCCCGAACCAAGGGTTTTTGAGAATGGAGAGTGCAAACCCGGTTCTCTCTCTAGTCGTTCCGGTTTTCAACGAAGAGCTGGTGATCGATCAATTCCGGGCGCGCGTTCTGCCCGCACTCGAGGCAGCCGTCGAATCGTTTGAGGTGATCTTCGTTGACGACGGCAGCAGCGATAGATCTGCTGAGATGATTGATGCGATTGCGGCTGCAGATCCACGATTCCGAACGGCGCACTTCTCTCGCAACTTCGGCCACCAGGCAGCGGTGACTGCAGGACTTCGGCTTGCGCGCGGTCAATGCGCGGTGATCATCGACGCGGATCTTCAGGATCCACCTGAGCTCATCTCCTCGCTCGTAGCGAGGTGGCGCGAAGGATTCGATGTCGTTTATGCAAAGCGACGTGCCCGTGCAGGCGATGGACGAATCAAGCGGGCCACCGCTTTTTTGTTTTATCGGACACTGGCGAAGGTTACCGAAACCGAAATTCCGGTCGACAGTGGCGACTTCTGCCTTCTCGACAGAAAGGTCATCGACGTTCTTAACTCGATGCCCGAACGCAATCGATACCTTCGCGGATTGCGGGCGTGGGTCGGGTTTCGACAGTCAGCAGTCGAGTTCGATCGCCAGGAGCGGTACGCGGGCGAAACGAAATACCCGTTCAGAAAGATGATCAAGCTCGCTCTCGATGGCGTATTCTCTCTCTCGAAAGCTCCGCTGCGCGTTGCCATGTACCTTGGACTCATTTCCTCGATGGCGAGCTTCCTACTCGGAGTATTTTTCGTCATTGGGAAACTGACTGGGGTCGTTACGACGGTTCGTGGGTGGGCCTCGACCATAGTGGTCGTTCTTTTCCTCGGCGGAGTCCAGCTCATCTGCATCGGCGCGATCGGCGAATTCATCGGCCGTATTTACGATGAAGTGAAGCAGAGACCCCTCTACATAATTGCGCGCACCAGCGACAACTGAGCAGTGTGTTCAGGCGCCGGGTTTGTACGCAGCTCGGATCCTCTGGAGATCGATCGGGACGCGAAGATAATCTCGCAGTTTGAGCTTCGATCCCTTCTTTTCGATCCACGCATTGAGCGGCGCTTCGAGAATGCGATCAGCGGCAACTGATCTGCCCAGGATTTGCTCGATGCGACAGAAAAGCTCGACGTCGAAAAACCAGCTGCTGACGAACGGCTTCTCGAAAACCGACGCACCATAAGGTGAACGAAAGAGCTTCGCACCACACTGCGTATCGTAAGTCGGAAGCTTCAACATCAGACTGACAACCGTCGCGAACACTCGCCCTAGGTAATGCCGGTACCAATGCCGATGAATTTGCGCGCCGAGGCGGCGCACCCGGCATCCTGACAGCATGACGTAATGGTCGTTAGCTGAGATCAGCTCGAGCAGGTGGGGCAGCTCGGCAAGTGGAGTAGACAAGTCGGCGTCCCAATACCCGACCACTCCGTACAGGTGTTGTTCGAGGACATGAAGGACTCCTCGGCGAACCGCTTCTGCCTTTCCCTGATTGCCTGGCAGCTGCAAGGCGAACACGCGATCTTCGCGTCCCGTGCGGAGCTCGTTAATGACATCGAATGTTTTGTCCGCGCTCCCATCGTCGACGAAACAGAAATCAATGTTCGCGTTATTGTCCAACGTCTTAACAAACTCGCCGACGGCGAGTCGCTGTGCTTCGTTGTAGCAGGGAATTACGATCGCTGCGCTGTGCATATCGCGTAGCAGGAGAGACCGGGAAGAGGCACCCCGGTTTTGCCCAGCAGCGAGCCAAGGCGGAAATCAATCAGCAACATTTGACGGAATAATCGTCCCAGAGTTTTTCCTCCGTCCCAACCGCCAATGCCTTTCTCTTCCTTTGCGTGTGCGCCTCCGCGCTCGAGAATTACTTGAACGGCGCGCAAGGGAAGCAAAGAAAGAAAAAAATATCCGTCGTTTGCAACGGCGAGTCCGGCCGCCTCAACCCGACGCCTTAGCAGCCCCCGATTGTATCTCCGATAGTGTCCGAGGAACACATCGTGTTGCGTCCATAGCGATTGAAAGGCTGGAACTGTGATTAGCAACCGAGTGTTGGCGTCGAACAAACTGGAAGATACGATCGAGCGGAGAAACTCAACATCATCAGGTACGTGCTCGATCACATCGTTCAGCAGAATCACCGAAGCAGGGCGCGACTGAGAAGCGAATGCGTCGTTCATTGACGCGTACGCGTGAAGATTCGGGACGTCAATATTCTTCCCGAGGATCTCGAGTGCCTTCTCGTCGAAAGCAGTGTCGATTCCAATGAAATCAGTCGCCGGCCATTCCCGCGCAAACTTTCCGGCGACGAAAAGGTCGCCGCAACCGATGTCGACGACAATCTCATTTTGTAATCCACGGTCCTTCGTTGCGGTGCGAAGAAGCTCCTCGAGAATCTGAAGCCGAGCCCGTTCCCATGGATGTCTTTTCTCCTCGGGCGTGAGAAGACTCGTGGATTCGACTATGTCCATGAAGTCACCGAGGAGTAAGCTCGGTCACGTAAAGCAGCGGTGTTCCCGTTCGCTCGACGACGTGAAGTACCTTGCCCGGATATTTGAGGTGGACGTCATACCGCGTGATCGAGAGCATCACGTCGGGATGATCGCGTTTTCCAACAGGCGTGAACCGCGCCGTTCGGGGGTCATTACCGCGCAGATAGTATGATGTCTGATAGTCGGCGGCGGTGTTGGCGACGCGAATCGAATTCTTTGGTGCATTCGGTTTGTAATTATCGATCAGCCACTCGATGCCTTCCTTGTGTGACACTCCCCAGTAATCAGTCTCGTAGCGACCGAGCGCTGCCCTCAATCCCCCAAACGATCGATTGAAGAAGATGTACTCATATGGATGGAGCCGGATCATGTCGACCGCGGTGAGCGCACCAATTGCGATAACCGCTGCCGCTGTCGCGATCTTGAGCGCGCGGGGAAGTGCGCCAGATAACAGCCACGCGAGTGTCACGCCGGTTAATACTGCCAAGGGCGGGACAACAAAGAGAAAGTGTCTGTTGCCGTCGTAAAGAATCGGCCGCATCACCATTGCGGTCACAATCGGGAAGCACGTTGCAAAAACGAGAAAGAGCAATTTGCTCTGCCGATCCGGATCAGATGCGCTGGACGAAGATCCTTTCGCGACTCTTCTGACGACGAGCGTCAATAGTCCGATTCCCAATATGACGCCGTAAAATTCCGGAAGCGTGATCGAGAACCAGGTAGGGAGGTAATCCCAGGGAAGAGAATCGGACGGGATGAAGCGACCTTGATAAAGTGAGTTCGCGCTGAAGTCGGTAAAGTTTGCCGCGCGCCGAAGGCCACGCAGCGGGTTCAGGATGGGGGACAGCTGACCATAGGGCCAAAAAAGCAGCATCACCAGCCATGCGATGACACCGGCGCCGAGACACGAAGGAAATGCCGGCCAGAGATCGCGCGTTATGGCTCGTCCACGATACGATGGAGACTTTCTGTATTTGGCAACCATCCATAAGGCGATCAACACAACGGCATATCCGAATAGCATTACAGCGCCGACGCGGATACCAAGTGTTACTCCGATGGTCACTCCAAGTATCGCGATCCACTTCGCGCCAAGTCGCGGCAGATGGTCGTACGCGGCTGTGAAGTAATACAGGCAGACAAGAAACATCACCGCGAACGGGATGTCTTTTGGATTCATGAAGGAGTGCCCGTAATACACTGGTGTGAGCAGGAGCAGCAGTGCGGAAAAAAAACCCGCCATGGGACTGGCGAGCTTCTTACCGAGCCGATATGCGAAAAAGACTCCGATGATTGACGTGATCGCAATCACCAGATGATCGGTGTCGTAAACGCCGAGCGGCGAGTGACTCGCGATAAATGCTGAAATCGCGTTGAAGGCGCTGCCGTAGAGCCGTTGATTGCCCTCGTCTATGACAGCGCGATCGCGGAAACCGGACGCAAACCAGTCAAAGAAATAGCGACCGTTTTCGTTCGCGACTTTTTCGTCCACGGTTACGCCATAATCGCGGAACGTGAGGACGATCGACACAGAAAAACCGGCCAGTAGAACGGCCGTTGCTGTTTCCCAAATATTTCGCTTTTTGACTTCGATCATTGCGAAGCGTTGCGGACCATGAAGTATGCTTTCTCGTTTTGCCACGAGACGCTGTCGATGACTCGGAGTCCTTTTAACGGCGAGCTTGCAACAAAAAGAATCCTTGCGTTTCTCGACGCGAGCGAATCTGCGGTCGCCTGCATGGTCGATGGCCACGCGAAATAATATTTGCCGAGGCGCCGGAAGCGATCCATTCCATCGGAGTAAATCACTTTTGGCGCTTTGTGAAATTCCTGCGGCGTCATTCCGGTGAACGACGCGACATACATGTAGCGCTGAGACCCATACTTCTCGATGATCACTGCGTCGTAGTCCCGCTGCTTTCGGCCGAGCGCAGTGTCGAGGTGAACGAGGAAATTCTGGTAATAGGCCTCGCGAAAGAGAATGCTTCGACTGTATCGATATATGATCGTCCCAGCGGTAAGCACGAGCACACCGACGGCAGCCGGATAATAGATCCGACGCAGCGTGGGATTTCGCCTCGCGAGCCAGTGCCCAATCCAGATTATTCCGGCTGCGGAGAAAAACGGAGTGAGAACCGCCATCCCCGACGCGCGCAACGTATTTGGATTTCCCGTTGTCAGTGCGGCCGGCAACATCGAGATGACCATCGCGGCATAGATGTACCATTTCGCTCCCGAACCTTTGCGAAACGAAATAAGCGCGAGAGCAACCACACCGACGTAAAAGAAAAGAATCTCCGGCGGCAGCAAACGAGCCACAGTCAAATCGGAATAGCCGCGCGGTACGAACAGGTACGTCGGCGTGAGATTGAGCCAGTAATTCCAGATAACCTGAGCGACATAGCTGATAGGATTGCTCGCTTGAACAGAAAGAATCTTCGCGCGCGCGAAGAAATGCCCGGGCTGCTGAGCGAGCACGATGACCTGCGGCAGAGCTCCGAGAAACGCCGCGGCCGCAAAAACCAAGAGCGCGACAACAACTTTTCCTCCGCGACGGAAAATGTCTATTGCGACGACTACCGCGAACAGAAACGCAGTGAGCTTCGTGGCCTGATATGCGTTCGCGGACAATCCGACCGCTATTCCCAGCCACGCTGTGGTGCCCCACGGATACCCTCTGAGCGCCGCCCGTTGCCAAAGCCAGAGAATGAGTATTACGAAGAACGCGGGCAGCATCGCGCCTTCATGCGCTACCCGCGAATACTGGATATGCAGTGGCGACAGAGTTCCCAGCAAAAGCGCGAGCAGCGCGAACGTAGGTCCAACGGCCGTTCTCGCGACGCTGTAAAGAAGGATGAGTGAAACGATGCCCAGCAGCGCCGCTGGCAACCGACCCGCTTTGACCGAGAAGCCGAGAACTTTTATCGTTGCGGCATCGAGCCACGAGAACATCGCCGGCCGATAGTCATTTTCTCCGTAGTTACGCTCGACAATCGGAAGAGGAGCACCGAATCGATCGGCTCCGGTTTCCGCGATAGACCAGCCGTCATACATATTTGACAGCTCGTCGTGGTGAACTCCGAGCGGATATTGGTCGAGCTGATAAAAGCGAAGCCACGCCGCAATGGCGAGCAATACGAGGAGCGCTGCAAGTTCCCAGCGCAGCTTTGCTCGCGTTGTCGGAGTTGCCAGAGCTGAATCAACTATTTCAGACAATATGATGGTCCAGGTAGAAAATCGATTTGTCTCAAAATCAGACTGAGCCTGTGATGGCCGAACCAGCTGAAGCCCCGAAGCGGGGAAGTCCGTATGACACAGTCATCGTCGCGTGCGGACTCGTCTCGATGGGCATCGGGGCAGTCTACTGGATGATGCGCATCGGCTTCGACGATCCCATCCTGCCAGTCGCGAAGCCAGTGGCGCTCGCACTCTTCATTTTCGCGTTTCCAGCGCTGGCAAGAGGAGACATCGTCCGAAAAAGTTACACGGATGCGGGTCCGGACGGGCGCTGGTGGTCGTCGTACCCATTTCTCTGGTTGATTGCGCTGGCTCTGACGGCATTGCTGGGACGCTTCGTCTCGCCACTCGGGCTCGATGCTTTTCCTGTTGTCGCGCTGATCGGCATACTGGCATATGCGATCGTGTTCGTGCGATGGCTGCCTCGCACGAGCGCATGGAGAACTTCGGCACTCATTGTCGGATGCGCCGCATTCTCTATCTGGGCATCCGGAGTCGTGTGGGGGCGGATCTACAAGAATCCGCTTTTCTATGAGAACTACATTCTCGACGGCAAAGTTCACCACGACAGTCTCCACCTCGCGTCATTCGCGAGCATGCTGCGAACGTATCACGTCGCGAGCACAGGAATAGACGGCCTCACTCCGATTCCATACCACTGGGGCACGCAGTGGTTGTTCGCTCAATGGTCCAGCCTCACCGGCGCTCACGTTCTGGATTTCTACCAGCTTGGATTTCCGGTGACAATGATTCCGTTTTTCTTCGGCGGAGTTCTCGCGTTCGCCGTCACAATGCGCAGGCGCCGCGGCGCCTACGATTCGGACCAGGATCTTCGTGATGATGGCCGAATCTGGTTCGTGTTTCTCGCCGCGTGCATCGGAATAATTCCTATCAGCGGACTCGACGCGATGGGGGTGTGGACGTCGAACCTGCTGATCTCCGAGTCGTACACAGTCGCTGTTCCATGCGCGCTTCTGCTTTTTGCAACGGCTCTCTTGTGGCACGACGGCGCGTTCACGCGATCATCGACTCCCCAAAAAATCGTCGACTCGATCTTCGTCACCGTCGTTCTTCCGCTCGGCATCGCGCTGCTCGGGTATCTCAAGAGCTCGTTAATGATGCTTGGATTCGCACTCGCGCTTTACGCGTTCGTGCGACTCGCCCTGTATCGTAAGATGATTTACTGGTACTCACTCATCGTGACGATTTTTCTTTTCATCGTCACGTATCAGCGGGTGATTCTACCGGCGCACCAGGAAGGATTCGTTCCACTCGACTTCCTTTGGAATTTTGTCAAACCCGCATGGTGGCCGTTCTTTATCGTCGTCCATCTCTTCTGGTCGTGGGTGTACATCCTGCTGCGTTTGCGGTCGGAGGGCATCGGAACCCTCGCGGATTTGCGCGAAGCTGCTTCAGAGAGACGAATTCTCGATGTCGAAGCCGTCGCAGTCGTTGCGCTTCTCGGAATCGGCCCGGGCCTCGTCACGCATATAGATGGCGGATCGGCTTTCTATTTCTCTGACGTTCAACGCTGGCTGGCGGTTGGATTCATTCTCTCGCGAATTCCGGAGCTCTTCCCAGTTGCGTTCGGTGAGCGTGAGCCAGCTTCAGTGAGACGCCCACACAAGCTCCTCCCGAGACTCGACGCGATCAGCGTTCGTCCCGTCGTTATTGGATTTCTGCTGATTCCTGTACTCGGCTCGATGATTTCGAACACGCTCGTCTGGCCGATCGAGATGGCGCGCGCAAATGCCGAGACGAGGCATTCGTTTTATCCGCCGACGGTTGCTGCGGGAATTCCGCTCGGGTTACACGGTCTACCGCAACTCACCGATCACACGTTACTCGCGCAAGGTCTGAAGCGTTCACCGAATTTCATCGTCGCCGACGCCCTGCGAAAACTTTCAGCGATGCCCGACTCTGCACGTCGCCACACCGTTCTCTTCATTCCGCAGGATCAGGCGCCTTACTGGAAAAGCCTGACGCGACAGGGAGCGTGCACGTTTGAGCCGTTCGTTGCGACCGCTCTCGCGTCGATGGCGATGGTGGATGGAATGCCTCCATACGGCTGCGCCGTGAATCGGTATTACGGGCTTGGCTCGTTCGCTCCGCGCACGCGGCCGCAGCTCGCAGACGACACCCGACCAGAGACTCTTTGCAGCCGAGTTGCGCAGTGGGGAATCGACCGCGTGATGGTCCTGACTTTCGATGATTCGCGGGCGGCGAACACGACGACATTCGAATGTCATCCCCGATAAAACCCGCGCGCGCACCCGGCGCGAGCGATTACGATCGAGACGATCGAGCGACAGTCGCCGTGTTCGGCACCATAATGGCCACCGTCATCGCTGGACTGTATTACGCCGCGCGAACGGGATTCGCTAATCCGGCCCGTCCAATCGTAGCGACGCTTGGTCTTTCGCTATTCATCACAGTCGTCCCATTTGTCGCATGGCGGTTTTCGCCGCGAGCGCATTACGACGAGCCGCAGCCGTGGTGGAGAAGCCAGACTTTCTTCACTCTCGTAGCGCTTGCACTGAGCGGGATCGCTGGAATGGCCGTGCCCGCGGCGGGAATCAACGCGACATGGATTCTTTCGGCGCTCGGATTTGCAGCAGCGGTCGTCGCGTTTGTCATCTGGATAAGGCGAGGACATCCTGGCGCGAATCTCCTTTTTCTCGCCGGTACGGGAGTGTTCGCGATTTGGGCGTGCGGAGTTGCGTGGAGCACTCGCTACAAGAATCCCGTTTTCTGGGAGACGCTCGAGTATCGCGCGGACGTGCATCACGATCCGCTGTACTACGTGAGCATGGCGAACAACATGCGCG
>JBGQKT010000061.1:0-16186 GCA_041499635.1 Gemmatimonadaceae bacterium | reverse complement strand
TGCGCCAAATTGAACAATCCTTTAATCGGCGCGTGACGATTACGGTTCGCTTCAACCACGACGGCTGCCAACGCAAGGCAAGCAATGGTGATCCAATGCGGTGCCACGACAACAGAGGCAAGCATCGGCAAGAAAGCGATTGAGCCTGATTCACTCCGCGCCGCCTTCTTATAGGCCAGCAGTTCGCAAAGAGCCGTGAGCGTCGCGAAGCAAATCGCGGCTCTAAGAAGAGGCATTGATACCGGCGCCGAGGCAGCGAATACCCAATACGCCGCCAGCGAACCCAGACCAACTATACCCCCGACATATCCGCGCACGCTCTTTGTCATAAAGAAGAACAACCCCCAGCCTCAGGCTACGTCCAGCTTCCGTTGTCACACAGCGACAGGATTCCGTTGATCAGGACAAGTAGGTAATGCATTTGGCGTCACCTCCCGGTATTCAGTCGCAACCAGCATCCGCTGAATTGCGCTATTCGGTTGGCTCAGCTCATGTTACTTTCTTGCCCGCTCAACTCCGCTCATTCTGAGGGAGGGGGTTTTTTTAGTTTCCTGTAAATTCCTTGTTAAAGGTGAAGCTTCACCGCGCCATTCAGACGCGCTTTCACTTACACGTTCACCTTCCAGATAACGCCGCGCCCGTAGGCGCGCTTTCATTTGCATCAACATCTCTAACCCGCACCGCGACCGTTCGTCGCGCCTTCAGTTATGCTCTATCCACCTGTTAGTCGCATCGAGCACCGCTAACACTCCAGCACTCTCTGCACTTTCCCGCATCTCGACACTGCCCGTCAAAACCTTGTTCTCCCTGCCACTCCTCACACTCACCGCAACAAAAACAAAAGTCCGGTCAAAAGCGTCGAACACCTTCACTCCCTGAACCGCAAGCTGACCTTCGCGATTGTCAGCATCTGCTATCGCCAACAAAGTCGCTCGCGCAGCGAGCTCGACACGCGAACGATCACCTTCGATTCCCAGAGCTTCCCCGATAAATGACGAGTTACCCTTTCGCAACGTCACCCGGCACGAAAGACCCTTCGACCGGGACCCACGCACCTCTACATCCTCGAAGTACAACCGCCGAGCAAACGGGCCGGTCCTTGGTGAAGGAGCCGACCCCTGTTGTCCCGACCGCTGCTGCTGTTCGACGGGAGCAGGCGACGCCTGAGCACCACCGCCCCCGCTTCCTGGTCCGCCCGTTCCGCTACCACCGCCGCTGCGCTTCTCTTCCTCCGGCAACAGCTTCGGCTTAGTCTCACTCGTCGTCGCCACCGAGATCTTCCGGTGGTCTATTCGCATCGCGAGATGCGCGATCAACGCGCTCTCGATGTTCCGCACCATCTGCTTCGGCGTCAGCTCCGCCGTAGTCAGCACGTGAATCTGATCTATCGCCCCGCTGTCGCCTGCAATGATCCTCGCTGAAATCACACCAGGCAACGTCAGGATCAATTCTTCAGCGCGCTTGATTGGTAGTACGCTGCCAGCGATCGGTGACGTCAAGCTCTGCTCGGTGCGTGGGTAGCTGTTGCTATGCGGCCCTCTATGAAGCGGGCCACAATATCAGCCCCCATTCTTTTTTAATCAAGAAAAATTACGGAATTGGAATCTCGTAATCGCGAAGCTTGCGATACATCGTCCGTTCCCCGATGCCGAGCATCTCTGCGGCCTTTCTTCGGTTGCCCTTCGTTGCAGCCAAAGCAGCTTGTATCGCCGCACGCTCGATCTGCGACATTGTCATCCCCGGAGCGATCGTAATCGTACGCGGGCCAACAGGTTGACCCGGCGGCTCGATTGCACCAACCGTTTGGGAAACATCCACATCAGTGTCTGTTGACAGACCGTTGCCTGCTATCACGCGCTCGGCTCGATCACTCGCCCGCGACTCGATCAACGCCGTTCCAACTTCCGCCGGCTTCGACTGCATTCTCGCTCTCAGCTCCTCCACCTGAAGCTTGAGCTCCACGAGACTCCTCACGATGAACTCGAGCTCGCGTCCTCCGCTGCCAACACTCCCTCGCAAAACCGGACCAAGAGGAACCGGAAGAAAGCGCGAGCCACCACCTTCTCTTATCTCCCGCGGAATGTCACTCGCTTCGATCTCTCGTCCCGGCGCGAGCACCACCATGCTCTCGATGAGATTTCTCAGCTCGCGAATATTTCCAGGCCACTGATACGAAACCATCGCCTGCATCGCCTCCGCAGATATTCCGCGGAACGGACGATCGTGCGCCGCAGAAAATTCGCGAACGAATTTTCGAACGAGCAACGGAATGTCATCGGGTCGCTCGCGCAGCGGCGGCAGATAAATGTTCAGAACATTCAACCGATAGTAGAGATCGGCGCGGAACGATCCTTCCTCAACCAGCGCGCGCAACGATTGATTCGTCGCCGCGACAACGCGCACTTCGACGTTGATCGGATTCGTTCCACCAACGCGAGTGACTTCGCCATCCTCGAGAACGCGCAACAGCTTCACCTGCGTCGCCGGCGGAACTTCGCCAATCTCATCGAGAAACAGCGTTCCATTATTCGCGAGCTCGAACCTTCCAAGCCTCCGCTCGGCAGCACCGGTAAATGCACCCTTCTCGTGACCGAAGAGCTCGCTCTCGATTAGAGTTTCGGGAAGCGCGCCGACATTCACAGCGATGAACGGCTTGTTGCGGCGCGGACTCAAACGATGAATCGCTCGGGCAACGAGCTCTTTTCCGGTTCCGCTCTCGCCTTCGATCATCACGGTGCTCGAGACGGGCGCTATCTGCTCAATCTTCACCAGCACTTCACGAATCCCGGATGATTGTCCGATAAGCCCCGTGACATTTGCCATTCGCTGCCGCTCGAGAATTCCGCGAACGACAGCAAACAATTCCTCGGGAGAAATCGGCTTTGCGTAAACATCGACGAATCCGATCTGCCGCATTCTCTCTATCAGATCAGGATCCGAGACATCGGCGAGGCCGAGCACCGCGATTCCTTCCCAGAGCTGATCCTTCACGACCTGTATGCTCGACGGATCAGCAATCGCGCCGGTGAGAATGACGAGATCCGGTTTCGCTCGCTTGATCTCACTCCGGATGTCGTCGAGCGGCGACACCATCACTGTCTCGATGTCGTCTTTCTCGAGAAGCGCGTTGAGACGCACCGCAGTCTCGACGTCGGCGAGAGTGAAGAGAACTTTCATTGATGCTGAGTCACGCGACCGCTTAGTACATCGCAGGCGTGGTCGATGATCGGGTCGATTGCAGAGAGTCCGTCGCGAACGCCGCTCGGTGATCCGGGAAGATTTATCACTAGCGCTGCACTCCGCACTCCGGCAACACCACGAGAGAGTGCGGCGCGCGGAAAACTCTCAATCGAGAGAATGCGAATTCGCTCGGCGATTCCCTCCGCATCACGGTCGATTATCGCGCGCGTTGCTTCGGGTGTGATGTCGCGCGGTGAAAGCCCGGTGCCACCGGTAGTGAGAACGAGATCGCAATCACCGGAGTCGCACCATTCACTGAGCCGAGACGCAATCGCAACTGTATCGTCGGTGACGACCTCGTGTCGCACGACTGTATCGCCGCGCTTCGCGCACCATTCTTCAATCGATCGCCCCGACACATCGTCGCGGTCGCCCTTTGCGACGGAATCGGAGATCGTCAGAATGGACACGCGCATCGCCGGCTAAAGGTGCGAGCCGCCCTTATAGAAGGGCATCTTCGCTATGCGCGCGGGGATTCTCTTTCCGCGAATCTCGATTTCCAGAGAACTTCCCTCGGCAGCGGAAGCGGGCGAAACGTACGCGGTACCGATTGGAATATTTAGACTCGGACTCATCGTTCCACTCTTTACATCGCCACTCGGCTCACCGTTCACGAACACCGGATATCCGTGACGCGGAAATGCACGCTCATTGCTCGTGAATCCCGCGAGTTTCTTCTTCAACCCGGCTTCCTTCTGTCGCACAAGTGCATCGCGTCCGACAAAATCTCCTTTCTTCAGTTTCACCAGCCAGCCGAGGTTTGCTTCGAGTGGCGTGACTGTGTCGTCGATGTCGTTGCCATAGAGCGCCATTCCCATCTCGAGTCGCAAGGTGTCGCGTGCGCCGAGTCCAACGGGAGTTACCTCGCCGTTCGCGGAGAGTGCGTTCCAGATTTTCACCGCGTGCTCGTTCGGGAAGTACAGCTCGAATCCATCCTCGCCGGTATAACCAGTGCGCGAGACAATCACGTTTGGCACACCAGCGACTGTGCCAATCGAGAAGTGGTAGTACTTGATCTGTGAGAGATCGACGTCGGTGAATGGCTGAAGAATTCGCGCAGCTTGCGGACCCTGAAGCGCGAGAAGTGCGGTTGCATCGCTCACGTCTTCGACTTCTGCCTCGAAGTTGCCGAGCTCTCGACTGATGTGGGTCAGATCCTTTGATACGTTCGACGCATTCACCACCATCATTAGATAGTCGTCGGCGCGATAAACGAGGCAATCGTCTTCGATCGTTCCTCGATCGTTGAGAATCGTTGAATAGTGCGCCTGTCCGACGGCCATTCCAGCAACGTCGTTGGTCGTGACGCGATTCACAAAATCCACCGCGCCCGGTCCACGAACGATGAACTCGCCCATATGGCTCACATCGAACAGCCCGCACTTCTCGCGAACCGCCTTATGCTCGGCCGTGATTCCGGTTGGGTATTGCACGGGCATCAGATAACCCGCGAAGGGTACCAACTTGGCACCCAGGGCCGCGTGAGTATCGGTTAGAGGCGTTCGCTTGAGGGACTGCGTTGGTTCTGGTTGAGTCACCCGGTCAATATGGCAGAACCGTCGCCCTCAGTCCATTAACTCTCACCAGCTGATATTCTGCGCACTTCCTCTTCGACCGCCTGGACGTGGCCGTCGAGTTGTACCTTCGGGAAGATTCGCTCGATTCGCCCATCACGACCGATGATCACCGTGGTGCGCTCGACGCCCATGTATTTCACACCGTAAAGCGATTTCTCTTTCCAGATGCCGTAAGCGTCGGCGAGCTGATGGCCTTCATCGACGAGCAGCAGATATGGAAGAGCATATTTTTGCTTGAACTTGCGGTGTGACTCGATACTGTCGGGACTCACTCCGAAAACCACCGCATTCATTTCCCCGAACCGGGGAAAAGCGTCGCGAAAATCGCACGCTTCACGGGTTCAGCCAGAGGTGTTGTCTTTCGGATAGAAAAACAGGACAACGTTTTTCCCCTGAAGGGCGTCGAGCGTGACGACGTTTCCGTCATCAGCCTGAAGCGAGAAATCGGGAGATCGATCGCATTCAGCAATCACAGGGACACGCCTCCCATCAGATTTGCCATGATCGCCTTTTGTATGTGCAGTCTGTTTTCGGCTTCATCCCATACTCTGCTTTGCGGACCGTCGATCACTTCGGGTGCAACTTCCTCTCCACGATGCGCCGGCAGACAATGAAGGAAGATCGCGCTCGGTTTTGCGCGCGACATGAGCTTCTGGTCGACGATAAATCCCGCGAACGCTTTTTCTCGCACAGCCTGTTCGCTTTCCTGGCCCATCGACGCCCACACGTCGGTGTTCACCACGTCCGCACCGTCCGCGGCTTCGCTTGGATCGCGGACGACACGCACCTTCGCCGTCGATTGCGCGCGCTTTAGAATCGAAGCATCGGGATCGTAGCCTTCCGGACATGCGAGCGTGAGATCGAATCCGAGACGATACGCGGCGTTGATCCACGAGTTGGCCATGTTGTTTCCATCCCCAATCCATGCGACACGCTTCCCTTCGATCGTCCCGAAATTCTGCTGCACCGTTTGAACATCCGCGAGCACCTGACAGGGATGCAACAGATCCGTGAGTCCATTTATCACCGGCACGGTCGCGAATTTCGCAAGTTCTTCCACCTGCGCGTGAGAGAACGTGCGGATCATGATTCCATCGACGTAGCGAGATAAAACACGCGCCGTGTCGGCGATTGGCTCACCACGTCCGATCTGAATGTCGTTCGGCGAAAGAAACAGAGCGTGACCGCCGAGCTGCCATGTTCCTGCCTCGAATGAAACCCGGGTGCGCGTTGACGACTTCATGAAGATCATCGCCAGCGATTTGCCGGCGAGCGGCTTGTCGTTGTACGCGCCGGCGCGCATGCGCTCCGCGAGCGCGATGAGCTTCAGCAGCTCCTCGCGTGAGTAGTCGGGAATAGCGAGAAAGTCTCGCTTAGTCAGAGAATGTATCTCCGAAGATCTTCATCTTCGACGATTGCCTTTAGCCGCTCCGACACCAGCGTTTTATCGACCTCGATTTCTCCGGCGCCGCGGTCAGGCAATTCATAGAGAAACTCCTCGAGCAGTGTCGTCATCACAGTGTGAAGCCGACGCGCGCCGATGTTTTCCATCCGGTCATTTACCTGCGCAGCGATTCGCGCAATCTCAGCGATTCCATCGGCTGTAAATGAAAGCTTCGCGCCATCTGCTTCAACAAGTGCAGCGTATTGTTTGGTGAGCGCGTTCTCCGGCTCGGTCATGATGCGAACAAAATCTGCTTCAGTGAGCGGCTTGAGCTCCACTCGAATCGGAAACCGACCCTGCAGCTCAGGAATGAGATCGCTCGGCTTCGCGACATGGAATGCGCCGGCCGCGATGAAAAGGACGTGATCGGTTTTCACTAATCCGTATTTGGTTTGGACATTCGAGCCTTCGACGATCGGAAGAAGATCGCGCTGCACTCCTTCGCGCGATACATCAGGGCCGCCCATTGATGGCCCGCGCTGGCCGGCAATCTTGTCGATCTCGTCGAGGAAAATGATGCCCATGCTTTCGACGCGCTCGAGAGCATCGGAGGTCACGTCTTCATTATCGATGAGCTTGTCGAGCTCCTGCTGAAGAAGGATTCTCCGAGCTTCCGAAACTTTGACGGTGCGTTTCTTCGTTCGCTTGGGAAGCATATCCTGCAGCATGTCAGAGAAATTCTCCATTCCTTCGGGAGCTCCCTGCGGAATCATCATATCGAAGACCGGTCCACTTTGCGCAACTTCGATTTCGACTTCGCGTTGCTCGAGCTGACCATCGATCAATAGCTGGCGCAGCTTGTCGCGAGTTCTCTTGTAGCGCTCTTTCTCGACGTCGACTTCCTGCGAGACGTTTCCGCTGGACGAGACCAGAAAAATCGGAGTGTCGGCCGATGCGGCTTCCGGCGGTGGGGCATTCTTCGATTCCGCAGGAACGGGAAGCAAAAGATCGAGCAGACGATCGTCGACTCTGTCGTGCGCGAGATCTTCGACTTCTGCTTCGCGCTCGGAGCGAACCATGTTGACCGCGCTCTCGACGAGATCGCGCACCATCGATTCGACGTCTCTGCCGACGTAGCCGACTTCGGTGAACTTCGACGCTTCTACTTTAATGAAGGGAGCGCCGGCGAGCTTTGCGAGCCGCCGCGCGATTTCTGTTTTTCCTACGCCAGTCGGTCCAACGAGAATGATGTTGTTCGGAGAAATCTCCTCGCGAATCGCGTCGGGAGTTCGTTGACGACGCCAGCGATTTCGCATTGCAATCGCAACAGACTTCTTCGCATCCGATTGTCCAACGATGTAACGATCGAGCTCCGCAACAATGTGCCGCGGCGTAAGCTCGGCAAGACGCGCAAGCGCTTGCAGTGTACGCGGAGAGGTCACGCGACCGGCTCGAGTACTGTGATGTTCGTGTTGGAGTAGATGCAGATCTCGCCGGCAATTCTGAGTGAACGCTCGACGATGTCTCGAGGCGAAAGCTCCGTGCTCGTGCTCAGCGCGCGCGCGGCGGCAAGCGCGTACGATCCGCCTGAGCCAATCGCGAGAATTCCATCGTCGGGCTCGATGATGTCGCCGGTTCCTGAAATGATGAAGCCGTGTTCCGTATCGGCGACGGCAAGGAGCGCTTCAAGTCGACGAAGGACGCGATCGCTCCGCCAGTCCTTTGCAAGCTCAACTGCAGCTCGAGAAAGATTTCCGGGGTGACGCTCGAGCTTTTCCTCGAATTTTTCGAAAAGCGTGAAAGCGTCAGCCGCCGCGCCCGCAAAACCAGCCAATAATTTGCCCCCGCGAAGAGCCCGGACCTTCTGCGCGTTCGACTTCATAACCGTATCCCCCACGGTCACTTGGCCGTCACCGCCAAGCGCCACCATGCCGTTCCGTCTGACGGCGAGAATGGTCGTGGAGCGAATCCTGCGAATCACTCTTTGCATGAAGTCAAAATTAACAGGGATTAGCGAGTGAAGCTGGAACAGATTCCGATTGTATTGGGAATAATCGTGCTGCTTATCGCGTTAGCGATCGGGTACGACTCGGTGAGTCCTGCGGAGCGCCGACCGTTTAGAGAGCGACGGCGACGCCAACGCGCTGACATTCACCGCGGGGGCGAGCTGTTGGTCGCAATGGGAACGGTGAGCATGGCGGCAGCGCTCATTGGTCGCGACACCTGGAGATGGGGAACGATCGCAGTCTTTTTTGGAGTGGTGCTCGTCATTATCGGAGCTTCGCTCAACCGACCCTTCCTGCGAGAGATGCTTCTATTTCGCGGTGCGAGCCGACGATCGCCTGACGGCGCCGTTCCACCGGTTCCGACCGACCCGACGCAGCCGAAACTTCGAATTCGATAGAAGAGCTACGCGTTGACCGATTATGTCCCGCCGTACCACTCGTATCCTTCATCACTCCAGTACCCGCCGTTCGCTACCGGCATGAACACAATCTTCGTCAGATACTTCGTGTTCTTGTAGCCGAGCTTGACTGGAGAGTAGACTCGCGCGGGCGCGCCGTGCGCCGGACCAAGCATTTGTCCATCGAGACCATACGCGACGACGGTTTGTGGATGCATCGCGCTCTCGATGTCCCAGCTCTCGTGGTATTTGTCGTCGAATGATTGAAAGTCGACGTAATGCGCCGCAGGTTGCGCTCCGGCGAGACGCGCGAGCTCACTGAAGTTCACGCCTGTCCACTGCTCCACCGCCGTCCATCCTTCGACGCAATAGTGATTCACGCGCTCAGTGAATCGCGGAAGCTTTTGCAAATCATCGAGCGTCAGCTTGAGCGGATGATCCACCATTCCGGAAACTTCGAGCGTCCATTTGCCTCGCTGCGCTTCATTCCACACCGGAACGTGCTTCGAGACGTAATAGCTGGGCAGAGCGTTCCCGGCGAGGTGCGTTCCGGCGAGTGTGGCGTCCATATGCGTGTGTCGCAGGAGCGCACGCTCGACAACTTCGTTCTTTCGCTCCGCATATCGAAGTAAACGCTGTGCGCCTTTTGGACCGCGCGAGTCGCAAGCGGCAATCAATGCCGATGAAACCGCGGAGCCGCTGACGATGATGAACTTTCTTCTGTCGATCGTCACTGGTTATCCGCCGGTTTCTTTTTTTGTGAGCGGACAGCACCCGTGTCAGCGAGCGCTGGATGCAGCTCCGCCACCATTTTAGGATCGGGACGCGCGAAGAGGTGATAGAACGGTCGCGCATTTCTCGCTTCGGGTGACTTGAGCTCGTCGTATCCACCGATCGTCATCGATTTGAGCGCGTACGGATCGACAGTGAATACCATGAAGATGTGAATCATGCTCAGCGCGACGATCAGGACCATTGCGAGAAAATGCCAGTAGCGCGCCCACACATAGCCGCCGAGAAGATTCGTGAGCCAGGCAAGCTCGACAGGTTTCCAAATCGCGATACCGCTGATCACGGCGAGAATGCCGAGGATTGGCAGGATGAAATACGTTCCGCGCTGAAGCGCGTTGTATTTGCCCTGCACCGGATGACGCTTTCTAATGAAGAGGTAGTAGCTCATCATCGCCCAGGCGTCGCGCGGAAAAGATTTGCGTGGGACTACGTCGCGCCATTCGCCATGGAGATAAATGAATCCGAGATAAATGAGTCCGTTGATGACGAGCACCCACATCATCGCGAAATGCCAGTTGCGCGCGCCGGCGAGCCAGCCGCCAAACGTGAACACCCGTGAAATCGCCTTGTGCTCGAATGGATAACAACAGAAAGTCTCGCCGCGCCGGGCGAATGCGGGATACGCGTTGAAAATGCGAAGTCCGCTTCCCACCATGATCGTCAATGCAATTGCGTTCACCCAATGGGTGATTCGAACTATGGGATGATGGTTTCGCGACCCCTTCATGTCACGCCCGCGGATGCGCCTTTCGGTACACGTCCTTCAATCTCTCGACGCTCGTGTGTGTGTAGATCTGAGTAGTCGAGATCGACGCGTGGCCTAGTAACTCCTGTACCGCCCGAAGATCTGCGCCGGCGTCGAGCAAGTGTGTTGCGAAAGTGTGACGCAGCGAGTGAGTAGAAAGGCCAGAATCTTCGTCCATCTTGTCGAGAAATCCGGTCACTGCACTTTGAATCGCGGTCGTTGAAATCCGTTTTCCGCGTGCGCTTAGAAAAAAAGCAGTACGATCCGCCTTAGGCAGTGTGTTCCGAACGAGATCGTCTCGTTTCGATTCGTAGTTTCTCAACGCAAGCTGCGCGTGATCGCCGACCGGGATGATTCGCTCCTTCCTCCCCTTCCCTCGCACTTTCACCTGTTGCGACAAAAGATCGATGTCAGTGCGGTTGATTCCACGCAGCTCGGACAGTCGCATGCCAGTCGAATAGAAAAGCTCGAGGATGGCGGTGTTGCGCACATCGGTGAACCGTCCTTCCTGCGCCTTGAGCTCGGCACTTTGAAACAGCAAATCCATTTGCGCGCGGTCGAGATAACCGGGCAAGTACCGGTCGAACTTTGGACTTCCCACACTGCGCGCGGGATTCGATTCGACTGCCTCGTTGCGATGCATCCACGAATAGAAGCTGCGAGCTGCGGAGAGCGCTCGGCCGATGCTACGCTTTGCGAGCTTGCGTCGCGTAAGGTGAGCGAGAAAACCGCGAATCGCGAGTCGGTCAACGCCCTGCCAGCTCCAGTCGCCACCACCGTAGTACGTGCCGAGAAATTCGACGAGCTCAGAGAGATCGCGACGATAAGCTTTCAATGTATGTGGTGAAACGTCCCGCTCCTTTTCGAGGTGGAGCAGAAATTCGTCGACCTCCGGGGATTCAACCCGTGGTGGCGACTTTGACACCTGACTCGGTTGTGCCTGCCGGAGATTCACCAATGCTTCGGCTCCAATCACTCATCGTGGCGAGCGCACGCTCGGCGATCATCTCTCTCTTACGCTTTTTGTCGCGAATCGGATTGGGAAGATCGTCGACGAGCCCGAAGTTAGCATTCATCGGTTGAAAATGCGCCGGATCTGCTTCGCGCATGTACCGATAGAGGGCGCCAAGCATAGTTGTTGGAGGCGGCAACACGGGATCGTGACCATCGATCATTCGCGCGAGATTGATACCAGCGATGAGGCCGGTCGCCGAGCTCTCGGTGTAACCCTCGACACCGGTAATCTGTCCGGCGAAGAGAATCGTTTGATCATCGCGAAGAGAAAGATGCGGAGAGAGCGCCGCCGGCGAATTGACATACGAATTCCGGTGAATCGATCCGTAGCGGAGGAATTCCGCATTCGCGAGTCCGGGAATCATGCGGAACACCCGCTGCTGCTCCGGGATTCTCAGTCGCGTCTGGAAACCCACGAGATTCCACATTCTGCCGTGTCGGTCTTCGCGTCGCAGCTGAACTACCGCGTGTGATTGACGACCCGTGCGCGGATCGCGGAGCCCAACCGGCTTCAGCGGACCGAAACGCAACGTTTCAATTCCGCGATTGGCTGCAACTTCGACGGGCATGCAACCTTCGAAGTACGGAGCTTCATCGAATTCGTGACCGTGGAATTGATCGGCAGTCGTGAGTGCAGAGATAAATGCTTCGTACTCGTCGCGCGACATCGGACAATTGAGATACGCGCCTTCCGCGCCCTCGCCTTCCATCGTTTCGCGATCGTAACGCGACGCGGGAAACGCAATCGATTCATCGATTGACTCACGCGAGACGATTGGAGCGATCGCATCATAGAAGGCGAGCGCGCCAACGCCGAGTCGTTCGCGAATTGCCGAGGCGAGTGCGTCGGAAGTGAGAGGACCAGTCGCAATGATCGAATGCGGCTCGAGTGAAGTGACCTCGCCACGCGCGACTTCAATGTTCGGGTGCGAGTTGATCCTCGCCGTTACGCCGGTCGCGAATACATCGCGGTCGACTGCGAGGGCGCTTCCTGCGGGAACACGCGCTGCGTCGGCGCATTCGAGGATCATCGAATTCAAAATGCGCATCTCGGCTTTCAATAATCCGTGTGCATTGGATACTTCAGTGCTTTTGAAAGTGTTCGAGCAGACGAGCTCGGCCAGACGATCAGTCGTATGAGCCGGAGTTTTTTTCAGAGGGCGCATCTCGTGGATCACGACGCGATGACCACGCTCTGCTAACTGCCACGCCGCTTCTGAGCCAGCGAGCCCACCTCCAACGATGCGAATCACGCTAGGATTCGGTCACCGATACCCGCTGGCCGATAACCGGTGACCGAGGCCCGATTGTCCAATCAGACGGCGACTGCCTCGGGTTGCGCTGCGGGAGCGTCCCACTCATTCGCGCACTTGATGCAGCGACGGTACTCGCCGCGCGTCTTGTTCGACTTCATCTCAGCGCCGATGTAGCCGCACTCCGGACAAACTTCAGCAACCGGCTTGTCCCAGATAACGAAATCGCAAGCGGGATAATTCGAGCACCCATAGAACGCCTTGCCGCGTTTCTTCGAGCGACGAATCGAAATGTCGCCGCCATCTTTGGGGCACTTCACGCCAGTCGGCATCGACCGGGTTCCGCGACATTTTGGGAATTTGCTGCAGCCGAGAAATTCGCCAGAGCGTCCGTGACGAATCACCATTGGCTCGCCGCACTCGTGACAGATCTCATTCGTCAGCTCTGCGGGTTTTCGCTCGCCGCGCAACGGTCGCGTGTACTTGCAGGTTTTCGGATGATTCTCGCAGGCAACAAAGGGTCCGAAGAATCCGCCACGCGCAACAAGCTTGCCGCCGCACGTGGGACAGCGTTCCGTCTCGAGAGCCGATAGATCGTGCGCCTCGGCAATAAGCGCCTCGAAATCGGCGTCCTTCAGCGATGCGGCGAAAGGACCATAAAACTCCGCGAGCATCTTGCGCCAATTGACCTCTCCGTCCTCGACGCGATCGAGATCGCTCTCCATGCTCGAAGTGAATCGAACATTGAAGATGTCTGGAAAACTCTTCACCATCACGCGCTCGACCTGATCGCCGAGCTCCGTCGGGAAAAATCGGCGCTGCTCGAGCTGAGCGTATCGCCGGTCGACGAGGGTAGAGATGATCGATGCGTAAGTCGATGGACGACCAATGCCAAGCCGCTCGAGCTCCTTCACGAGACTCGCTTCGGAATACCGAGGTGGCGGCTCGGTGAAATGCTGCGAGGGCGTGATCTTTTTTACCGGCACGCTCTCGCCAGCTTCGACGGCGGGAAGTGCCTGCTCATCCTCGAGCGGGCGTCCGTGACCATCGCCTTCCTCGCGCGCTTCTCGATAGAGAGCGAGGTAGCCCTGGAATTTCATCACGCTGCCCGTCGAGCGGAACAAATACGGAAGCGGAGCCTGTCCGCTCGTCGAAGGCCGCGCGAGATCGAAATCGACAGTAGTTGTATCGAACACCGCAGGGGACATCTGCGAAGCAACGAACCGCTGCCAGATCAATTGATAGAGCTTGAACTGATCGGCCGAGAGATAGCGTTGAATGTGTTCGGGGCGACGCGTGGGATCAGTCGGACGAATTGCTTCGTGCGCTTCCTGAGCGTTCTTGGATTTTCCGTCGCCGTACAACTGGATTGTCTTTGCGACGAAATCGTCTCCGAACAACATCTTCACATAGTCGCGCGCCTGACCGGCGGCCGTTTCCGACACACGCGTCGAATCCGTTCGCATGTAGGTAATGAGACCGACGGCGCCTTCGGGGCCGATGTCGACACCTTCATATAGATTCTGCGCCAGCCGCATCGTTCGCTTCGATCCGTAACTGAGCTTCTTCGCGGCTTCCTGCTGCAATGTGCTCGTTGTAAATGGCGGCGCAGCGTTCTTTCGTCGCTCACGTCTCTTGACTTCGGTTACATCGAAATGCGTGCGCGCTTTCAGATCGGCGAGAATGCGATTCGCCGCTTCTTCAGTCGGAATTACCGGCTTCTTCGAGTGGATGTGATGGAGCTTGGCGATGAACTCCTGCCCATGCTCTTCCATCAACGCTTCGATCGTCCAGTACTCGACTGCCTTGAATGCTTTGATCTCGCGCTCGCGCTCGACCAGCAATCTCAATGCGACAGTTTGCACGCGACCGGCCGAGATTCCCTTCTTTACAGTCTTCCAGAGAACGGGGCTCGCCTTGTAGCCGACGAGTCGATCGAGTACACGGCGCGCTTGCTGTGCGTCGACTTTTCGCTCGTCGATTTCACCAGCGTTCGCGATTGCCTTCTGAACGGCTTCGCGCGTGATCTCATGGAAAAGCACGCGTCTGATCGGCGCGCCTCCCTTGCGTCGGATTTGACCGGCGACGTGCCATGCGATCGCTTCACCTTCGCGATCGGGGTCGGTCGCGAGCAGAATTTCACGCGAGTCGCGCGCGACATTCTTCAGCTCGGTCAAAGTTTTTTCTTTGCCGGGAATCGTTACATACTCGGGCTCGAACCCGTTCTCGATGTCGATGCCGATTTTTTTCTCGGGCAGATCGCGAACGTGACCGATGGTCGCGCGAACGCGATAACCGCGGCCGAGATATTTGCCGATGGTTTTTGCTTTTGCGGGAGACTCCACGACGACGAGGGTGGACGTGCCGGGCTCAGCCGGCTGTCCTTCGTCGACGGCGAATACACCTTTGCGCGATTTGGCCGGCCGCTTTGCCGCGGCCTTTTTTTTGGTTGCCTTGCGGGCAGTTTTTTTGACGGTTGGCATGATGCGTTAATGGACCGTCTGGTTGTCGCCCGGCCCGCCAGTGTCCTCGAGTCCAGAGCCTTCGAGCATGCCTCGGAGGTCTTCCAGCGCGATCCGCCCGTCCACCTGGAGCAGGGCTCGCTCGATGATGTGCTCGAGCTCCACGGGGTTGATTGCCCCCGATCCGCTCAACGAAAGCAGGTGTCCCCAGGCCTCGGGGGCGAACCTGCCTCTTTCATGGGGCCCCATCACTCTGAACGTCATTGGTACGGCCGTTCGGTCATCCATTCGGTTAACCTATTCCTACAGTATATGGTCAGCAACGATTGCTAATCTTTTGGTTTTAGTGACAGAGCGTATTGCTGCACTCTTGCGATAACTTCTGTCTTGTCAATAACTTCTGTATCCAGCACCAGGTCGGCCGCCTCGTAAAGGGGCCGTCGAGCCTCATAAAGCAGCATCAGTTTTGTGATCCCATCGGGCCCCTCCAAGAGCGGCCGGCGACGCTTTGCCGAGGCAACTCTTGAAAGGACAGTCTTCGGTGCCGCTCTAAGGTATATCATACGCCCCGTAGAACGCAAAAGTTCAACCAAATCGGGGTTTGTCACCCACCCACCCCCCGGCGCCATAACCATTCCGTTGCTCCCGGCGAGCTCCCGGGTCAGGGTCGCCTCGAGCGAGCGAAAGTAGGGCTCTCCATGCCTTTCGAAGATCTCCGCGACCGAGGCGTGCTCCCGGTGCTCGATCTCTGTATCAAAGTCAATAAATGGACGATTGAGAAGCCGCGCGGCAGCACGACCGATGGTTGTTTTCCCCGATCCGGGTAGACCGACGAGGATCAGGTTCGGAACGACTTCAGCCACGCCGCGATGAGATCTGTTGAACGTATCCGTCGAAGTTGCGGCGCATCTCATTGAGAGAATCGCCGCCGAATTTTTCGATCATCGCCTGAGCGACGACGAACGCGAGCATCGCTTCGGCAATCACTCCCATCGCTGGTACGGCAGTGACATCGCTGCGTTCGGCCACCGCTGACGCGGCTTCGCCGGTTTTCATTTCGACTGTCGCGAGTGGACGCATCAATGTGCTGATCGGCTTCATTGCAACTCTTACGACGAGCGGCTCGCCGGTTGTCATCCCCGCTTCAAGTCCGCCAGCGCGATTGGTGCGGCGTCGCAGATTCGCAGTACGCGCGCTTTCACCGCCCGAGAGAATTTCATCGTGCACCGCCGATCCCGGATTCTTCGCGGCATCGAATCCAATTCCAATGCCGACTCCCTTCACTGCCGGAATCGACATCATCGCCTGTCCGATT
>JBGQKT010000060.1:0-16268 GCA_041499635.1 Gemmatimonadaceae bacterium | reverse complement strand
TAGGCCGCAAAGTCTTTCCGCGTCGTGCAAGGTTGGCGCTGATTGCGGCATTCGCCAGCTCGAGGATTCCGGGAGTCGAGCGATAATTCTCCTCGAGACGAACAACCTTCGCAGACGCGAATTCCTTTTCGAAGTCGAGGATGTTGCGGATGTCAGCACCGCGCCAACCGTAAATCGATTGATCGTCGTCTCCGACGACGGCGACGTTGCCGTGACCAGCGCCAAGCAGCTTGATGAACTGAAACTGCGCGCGATTCGTGTCCTGGTATTCGTCGACCAGAATGAAATCGAAGCGTCCGCGATAAGCCTCGAGCACGTCTGGATTCTCTCGAAGGACTTGCACAGGAAGCACAAGCAGATCATCGAAGGTCACAGCGTTGGCTGCGCGGAGCGCGCCATCGAGCTCGGCGTAAACTTCGCCTGCCGCGCGAGAAAAAGGATCAAGCGCGACTTCGCGATATTCAGCAGGCGTGACCAACGCATTCTTTGCGTCGGAGATCAACGATGCAATCGATTTTGGCGTCCACTTTTTTGGTGAAACACCAACTCGCTCCATGACGCGCCTGGTGATCGCGAGTGTATCGTCTTCGTCGTAGATGGTAAAGTTGGCGGTGCGACCTACCCTGTGGGCGTTGCTTCGAAGCATTCGCGCGCCAATGGCGTGAAAAGTTCCGCACCACATTTTGCGAACAGCATCCGGCGATGTCGCGCCGAATCCGGGGATGTCGCCCTCCTCGGTGAGCAATTGTGCGATTCGCTCCCGCATTTCACCGGCGGCCTTGTTGGTGAACGTCACAGCGAGGATGCGCGACGGATCAACTCCGTGATGTCGGATCAGCCACGCGATTCGCGTCGTCAACACGCGCGTCTTTCCCGAGCCGGCGCCCGCGATCACGAGTAGAGGGCCTTCATGGTGGAGAACTGCTTCGCGCTGAGCGGGATTGAGCCGCGCAAGGGGCTCGGCATCGCCGGCGACGAGTGCGGCCGCGGCGGTGTCGGTGATTCTTTTCATCAACTCAAGATAATGTCGAACGTCGCTCCGCGTTCGGAGGGAGTGAGCTGCAGCTCGCCGCCGTGGTTGTCGCGAATGATGCGGCGAGCCAGCGGCAAGCCGATTCCCCAGCCGTGATCCTTCGTGCTGAACCCGGGCTCGAAGATTCGTCGTCCGAGCTCACGCGGAACTCCCGGACCAGTGTCAGCCACGCGAACGCGAACGCGGCCCTCAGGCAGCGCGGTGGCCGACATGTCCACTCTCCCATCACGACCAGCAAGCGCGTCGATCGCATTCTTTGCGAGCGACTCGATTGCCCATTCGAGCAAAACAGGATCGCCGTTGACGAATAGCGGGCCATCGTCACGACTCGAGTTGACCGTAACTCGCTGCGCGAGCGTCGGCGCGCGAGCACGGAAATAAGCTGCCACTCGCTCGACAAGCTCTCCGACGTCGACTTTTTCCATTTTTGGAGGGCGGCCGATTCTCTCGAATCGATTTGCCACGCGCTTCAGTCGCTCAAGATCGGTGTCCATATGACCGAGCGCGCTCACGGTCATCGGATCATCCTCTGAATCGCGAAGCAGCTCGATCCATCCACTGAGACTCGAAAGCGGAGTGCCTAGCTGATGCGCGGACTCGCGCGCCATTCCTGCCCATATCTGCTCGCGATCAGCGCGGCCCCGTGTGCGAATCGCGTAAGCCCCGGCGAGAAGAAACATGCCAATGAGCAGAGATTGAAGAAGTGGAATAATCCGCAGCCCGCGCACAAGCGGCGTGTTGCCATAGTGCACAGTTCCCATTTCTCCTTCGGCAATCGCTTTGTTTTGCATGTCCAGAGTGCGGATGTACTCTGTGATCTCTGGCGAGTTGAGTGGAGCGTTCGTCGGCAGATTCGCAGCGGCGGTTGGCTTTCCGCTGCTATCGGTGATGATCAGCGGGACGCCCGACTCGCGGATGTGCTTCGAGAGATCGAGCAACGCAGTGTTGGCCGCGTCGGGCGACGGATCGTTCAAGCCATCATAGACGCGAGCGTACATCAGTCCAACACGTGATGCCTCTCGTCTAAGCTCGCGAACTACTCCCTGCGTGTAGATGACATACCACACGAGGAGCGCCGTGACGCACACCGAAACGATGGTGACCGGAGCGAGCCGGCGCACGCGTCAGCCCAGCCGGTCGGTGCCGACGTACGGGCGCAGCGCCTTGGGAACCGTTACTGTCCCGTCCGCATTCTGAAAATGCTCGAGCAACGCAGCCATCACCCTCGGAAACGCGACTCCGGATCCGTTGAGAGTGTGAACGAATCGAGGCTTTCCACCCTCAGCGGGCCGATACCTGATGTTCGCGCGGCGCGCCTGATAATCGGTGAAGCAGCTGCACGAAGAAACTTCGAGCCACGCGCCAACTCCCGGCGCAAACACTTCCAGATCGTACGTCTTCGCGCTGGCAAATCCGGTATCGCCTGCCGCGATCAACACCACACGATACGGAAGCTCGAGCAGCTGAAGGATTTTTTCCGCGTGACTCGTTAGCAACTCGAGCTGTTCCATCGAGCTCCCGGGCGTAGAGTAGCGGACGAGCTCGACTTTATCGAACTCGTGGACACGCAAAAGGCCTCGAGTGTCTTTTCCGGCAGCGCCAGCTTCCCGACGAAAGCACGGCGAATACGCGACGAACCCTTTTGGAAGATCGCTCGCCAACAGAATCTCGTCTCGATAAATGTTCGTCACTGGAACTTCAGCAGTCGGAATGAGGAACATGTCCTCGTCGCGAAGCGCGTACATGTCATCCTCGAACTTCGGGAGCTGCGCAGTGCCCGTCATCGAAGCGCGATTCACCACGACAGGAACCCATACCTCCTCGTACCCATGATCTCTCACGTGGAGGTCGACCATAAAGTTCATAAACGCTCGAGCCAGACGCGCGCCGAGTCCGCGATACAGAATGAATCCCGATCCGCTTATCTTCGCGCCGCGCTCGAAATCGATCAGGCCGAGCTTTGAGCCAATCTCCCAATGTGGCGCGACGCTTCCCTTCTCCCTTGGGCTTCCCCATTCGCGCTGAACAGTGTTCGCATCTTCACCGCCTTCAGGAACTTCGTCGAGGGTAACATTCGGGATCTCGAACAGAGTCCTTGTCAGTTGCGACTGGAGAGCACCGAGCTCGCCCTCGAGCTGCGAGATCTCTTCGCCGAGGTTGCGCGATTGTGCAAGCAGATCGTCGGCGCCTTCGCCCGCTTGTTTTCGGCGCGCTACTTCGTGGCTGATACTGTTGCGCGACGCCTTGCGCTCCTCGACTGCCTGGATAAGCTCGCGCCGTTCTACTTCTGCAGCTTGCGCGCGATCGATGATCGGGCCGAGCGTGTCGAGCTTTCCGCGCCGGCGCATGCCTTCGCGAAGCGTGTCAACCTGCTCCCGAATCATGCGCAGGTCGTGCATTGCTACTTGCTGGGAATGCCGGTTTCGAAAGACCTGAATCCGCAGTTGGGATCCATTACGGTCTGAATCGTTATCGTGTGCGATGCAACATCGATCGAGTCGACGAGAATCTTCGTGTAGATGTTTTGAGAAAGGCTGAACGAGCAGACGTCGCCAGAAAGTCCGCGGTTTGCCTCGACAACTACAACCTGACCCTTGGATGCCACGACTGCGCTGTCCGTCTGATAGGTTCCGGTCGGCGCCGAGGTGACCGAGTCGAACGCGCCCGGCACCAATCGCAATCCAACCGGCCGATCACCACTGACAGAGCTGACCACCAGCTTCACGGGATAGAGAATCGCATTGCCGTCGGAATTGATGTCGAACGCAACGTCGAACGACGCGTTGCCGTCGACGCGAGTTGGAGTGCGGCCGTACGTGTTGAGTCCGCTTGGATAAGCGGGCGGCGTACCGGTCAGCGCGAAGATCGTGAATACGTCCTGCGCCGTCGGGAGCTGAGCGGCAAACGGATTTGAATTGTCGCAGCCGATAAAAATGAACGACGCTACAATCGCGCCGAGTGCTAGCTTTCTGAGGTTCATACTTTCCAAAAAAGAGAGATGGCTGCGCTTCAGCCGTAACTTCCGATAATACCCTGTAAATCGTGGCAGTTCAAGCAATTGGCCGCTTGACTTCACTCTCCGCAAAGTCTAGCTTCGCAACACTTTCTACGGATTCACCGATGCCGAGCATTCGCGACCTGACAGTCGCCATTCGACAGCGGCCCGGCATCGAAGCAGTGGTCGTGCTCGGCCGGGATGGACTGCTGATCGACGCCCAGTCAACCATCGCAATAAACCCGGAAGATTTGGCAGCACGAATCCCGGGTCTGGTTGCTTCGGCCGATGAGATTGGATACACCACTCAGCGCGGTGAGATGCGCCTTGCGCTCGTCGAGCACGAACACGGGTATGCGATCGTGTCGTCCGTTGGCGACGACGCACTGCTCTGCGTCCTGACGGATCCCACCGCAGATCTCGGCATGTTGCTGTATGACGTGCGGCGCCATCGACAGGCAATTGCGTCCATTCTCTAGCGTAGCAGAATGACGAGCGACGTGCGCCACGATGAAAAACATATTCTCGTTGCCGATGATGAAGCGCACATCGGGCGAATCATCAAGATAAAGCTCGAGCAGGGGCCATTCAGAGTTTCTTTGGCATTCGACGGACAGGAAGCGCTGGACATACTCGAGCGTGAGAATGGCGCCGACGTTGTCGTTCTCGATTTGATGATGCCGAAGATGAGCGGACTCGACGTGCTCGATCACATGAGATCGCGTCCGGAGTGGCGCGATATTCCAATCATTGTACTCACCGCCGCCGGTGAGCCTCGTTACGAGCAGGATGCGCGCGAAGGCGGCGCAACTGAATTTCTCACCAAACCGTTCAGTCCAAAGAAACTCTATACCCTCATCGCCCGAATCACCGGAGTCTCGGAAGACGACGACGAATCCGGAGAGGGCACGGATTGAACCGCTGGGCAGTCATTCTCGCAGGCGGCGTCGGCTCCCGATTCTGGCCGCTGAGCACGCCGACTCGTCCAAAACAACTGCTGTCACTGGTGAACGACGAGTCACTGCTCGCGAACACAGTTGCGCGACTCGAGCAGATGATCCCGCCGGAGCGAACGCTCATTCTCACGACAGAGGCGCTTCGCGACGGCGTTCGCAAGGCGGTTCCTCGCGTACCAGCTGAAAATATTATCGTCGAGCCGCGACCAGTGGGAACCGCTGGTGCGCTCGCGTGGGCGGCGAGAGAGATCGAGCGCCGAGCAGACGGCGATGCCGTGATGATTTCCGTTCATTCGGATTGGGCGATCGGCGACGACGATGCATATCGCGCAACACTCGCCGCTGCAGCGCGTGTCGCAACAATCGAAGGCGCGCTCGTCACAGTTGGAGTTGTGCCGACTCGCCCGGATCCCGGCTTCGGATACATACAACCTGGCGCGCCGACAGAAAGTGGCGCGCTCGAGGTAAAACGATTTGTCGAGAAGCCAACTCGCGATCGTGCGGAATGGATGCTCCACGAGGGATACCTGTGGAATTCCGGAATTTTCGTGTGGAGAGTTCGTGATTTCCTCGCGGAGATTCGGGCCGTTACGCCTGAAGTTTCTGTCGCGCTAGACTCGACGACCGTCGCCGAGCGCTATTACGAGGCAGTTACTCCGATATCTGTAGACGTCGGTGTGCTCGAGCGGAGTGGAAGAGTACGCGTGCTCGCCGGCGACTTCGGCTGGGACGATGTCGGCACGTGGGGAGCTTTGCGCCGCGTCAAAGCGGAAGACGAAAGCGGTAACGTCGCGACGGGGACTGTTCACGCGGTTGAGTCGGTTGGAAACGTCGTGCACGCTGACGATGGCACCGTCGTGCTATATGGAGTAAAGGATCTCGTGGTTGTCACGCGTGACGGGTTGACGCTGGTGACAACGACAGATAAATCCGCAGACCTGAAGGCGCTGTTGGATTCACTTCCGGAAGAGCTGCGTGAGCTGAAGTGAGTCCTCTTTACCTCTACGAAGACGCGACCGCGCAGGCGTTCGAGCCGTTCACACTGACGCGTCCTGTCTCGGAGCTCATGGCGGGAGCAGAAATAATCCGTGAGCGCTGGGAGCGAGTTTCAGGAGAAAAAGCGGCAGCGTTTATCGGCCCGTCTCATCTCGCGCATTTCGATGAGCCTGGCGCCGCAAGGTGTTTGGCAGGCGAAGAGATCATTCCAGCGGGATCGCTCGTCGCAAATTCTCGATTCATTCCCGCAATCGGCTCGAGCTTTCAATCGACCGCGACGCAGATCAAGGAAGCGTCGGCCTTTCAATGCGGCAACGAGATTTGCGCGGTGCGAATCAACGAATCCGTTCGAGCGTCGGAACTCTCGGACGGATTGGTGCCATTAGCAGCACTCGCGCATGGCGCAGGTACCTGCGCAACAACAGGTCGCTGGATCGAAGTAACGTGGGACCTCATTGGCCAGCTCACCGATCAGCTTACCGAGGACATTCCGCAGCTCGCGTCAACATTGAAGGCAGAACCAGTCGGCGACACGACCGTGCTTGGCACCTTCGGAGTTTTCCGCGAGGCAGGCGCGATCATCGAACCCTTCGTCGTGCTCGACGCAACCACGGGACCGATCCTGATTCGCAGTGGTGCCACAATTTCTTCATACAGTCGAATCGTTGGACCATGCTACATTGGTCCGCACGCGACAGTCGTGGGCGATGCGATAAGAGCGTGTTCCATCGGCACCACATGCAAGGTGAGAGGAGAAATCAGTAATTCCGTGATGCTCGGATACTCGAACAAAGGACACACCGGATTCGTCGGCCACTCTTATCTCGGCCGCTGGGTGAACCTCGGCGCCGTTACGACGACGAGTAATCTGAAGAACACCTACGGCACTGTGCAGATGTGGACTCCCGGAGGAATGCGCGACACAGGTGCGCAATTTCTTGGAACGATGTTTGGAGATCACGTCAAGACTGGAATCGGCACGATGCTCACGACGGGAACCGTCATCGGCGCCGGAGCGAATATTTACGGCGGAAATATTACGTCGAAGTACGTGCCTCCCTTCGCGTGGGGAAACGGAGAGCCGTTCGACAGTTATGAGATCGAGAAATTCATCGATGTCGCGCGCCGCATGATGTCACGGCGCCACATCGAGCTGAGCAAGGAAGCGGCGAAGCAGCTCGAGGACGCTTATTCAGTTAGCAGAGGGCGCAGGTTGTGATTGTCAGAGTTCTGGGAAGTGGAAGCAAAGGCAACGCGGTGTTGCTCGAATCCGAGCAGACCCGAGTTCTGATCGACGTTGGATTTTCGTCGCGCGGAATGCAGAAGCGCCTCGAGGCGTTCGAGATTCCACCCAAATCCATCGAAGCCGTCGTCGTGACACATGAGCACACCGATCATGTCGGAGGAGTCGCCGCCTGCGTAAAGCGTTGGGGATGGCGGGTTCTTGCCAGCGCTGGCACTCTCACCGACTGCAGGTCACTCGCCAATGTGCCGGTCGAGATAGTAGCCGCCTCGGCCAAATTCAAGATCGGCGATCTCGAGATCAGGACTGTCGGCACATCACACGACGCCAATGAGCCGATGGCAATAGTCGCGACGTCGCGCGCAACTGGACTCAGCGCCGGCATAGTGTACGACCTCGGCATTTTCACTGAGCGGTTGTGGCGGGCAGTGAACGACGTCGACATTCTGATGATCGAAGCAAATCACGACGTCGACATGCTATTGCATGGACCGTATCCGCCGGTGCTGCAACGCAGGATTGCCAGTCGTTATGGGCATCTGAGCAATGCTGATTCGGCGATCGCCGCGCGTGAGTGCGCGCACAAAAAGCTCAGCCACATTGTCCTCGCGCATCTGAGTGAGAAAAACAACACGCCAAGAATCGCTCTCGAAACTGTGCGAGCGGCGCTCCGGAAGACAGATTTTCATGGGGACGTCGTTGCTGCATCTCAGCGCAAGGTCACTGGTCCGTTCGTGCCGAAGGGTGCCAAGTATCGCGGCCCGGGGCAGCTCGAACTCGGACTCTAGAGGGGGAACCGGTCGCCGATGCCCGCTGGCCGATAACCGATCGCCGAGGTCCGAAACTGAAAAACTCACAACTGGGGTAGTTCTCGGACATCTGGAATCGGTTATCGGCCAGCGGGCATCGGCGACCGGTTCGTAGTGATGCGTCAGTGTGACTCGGCAGCTAACGCGCGCCCGATCGACTCAAAAAGCCCACGGATGTCGTCAGCCGTCGTCCGGAATCCGAGCGTGCACATCCGCAACGAGAATGATCTGCCGAGTCGCGTCGACGAAATGAGAAATCGTCCTTCCGAGACAACGCGAGCGTTGATTCTCTCGTTTAGCGCATCCAACTCCGTGTCAGCAATATTCGCGGGTTTTGCGCGGAAGCAGACAATCCCGAATTGGGCAGGCGATAAGATTTCGAAATCTCGTGACTTTCTCACAAGCTCTTCCAGCAAACGCGCTCTCTCCATCGCTTCCTGAATCTCGGTGGCAATTGCCTTAGTACCAAAATAATTCACCGACAGCCACACCTTGAGCGCACGCGAGTATCTAGTGAGCTGCTCGCCTCGATCAGCGAAGTTCACCTCTTCTTCGCCAGGCTCGACGTCCTTGAGATACTCCGGAAGAATTCGGAATGCCGAAGTCAAAGCTGAAGGATCGCGAACGAGAAGGCATCCACACTCGAACGGAACGAAGAGCCATTTGTGCGGGTCGAGCGTGAGACTGTCGGCGCGCTCGATGCCGCTCAACATTCCCTTCCCTTCCTCGGTAAGCGCCGCGAAGCCGGCGTAGGCCGCGTCAACATGCAGCCACAATTTTTCTGCGATGCAGTAGTCAGCGATGTCGTGCAGAGGATCGACCGCGCCCGTGTTCGTTGTCCCAGCGCTTGCGATAACCATGAATGGCGAGAAGCCCTTGTCGAGGTCACCGATCACTTTTCGCTGAAGATCGGAGACCGTCATCCGATAGTCCGAATCCATCTCCACCGTGCGAACGTTTTCGCGGGAAATGCCCGCGATCCACGCCGCGCGCGTTGCCGACGAATGCACTTGCGCCGACGTGTACACAGTGAGTCTCGATATGTCGTCGCCTGCTTCGATTGCGGCGTGCCGCGCCGCGACCACTGCTGTGAGATTCGCAGCGGAGCCGCCCGTGGTAAGAAGACCGCCGCTGCCCTGCGGCATTCCCATCCATTCGCGAAACCAATCGAGCACAACGATTTCAATTTCGTTCGGACCTGCTGCGACCGGCCATACTCCAGCGAAAAAATTGTAACCGGTCGCTAACCAGTCGCCGAGTACCGCGGGAAAAGTCGGGCAGCTCGGAATGTAGGCAAGAAAACCCGGATGCACCTCGCGGGCGTGATACGGAAAGACAGAATCCCGAAGGACTGACACCAGGCTCTCGAAATCGGTGCCGTCAATCGGCGCTGAGCGCGCCAGCGTTCGACCTAGCTCTCGTCGCGGAAGACCAGCGATGACCGGCTCGTCACGAATTGTGGCAAGGTGGTCCGCAACAATGTCGGCAACCCGGTGACCGAGCTGCCGCATTGTTTCGCGATCGAGATCGAGCGGCGACCCGCTACTTGATGATCTCAATAGTTGTGAGGCCCGCAGCCTTCAGCTTCTGATTCATTTCGCCGAGGTCGGTGACTTTGAATCGATCCCACGCGGCCATTGCCCTCGCTGCATTTGCTGCAACTTCCTGCGCGGCCTTGATCGCCTGCTCAGTCGGCGGCATGTCGGCGCTTTCGAACGCATCGAGGAGCGATGCAGCTTGACTGCTCAATCGCACGAGATTGTTCATCGGCGCACCCGGCGCAGCATTTTGCGACGACGTTTCGAATGTCGCCGCTTGCTGATCGAAAGCGGTCAAAGCGGTCGCAATATCCGGCGGCCCGCCCTTCGCCATTCGCTCTTTGAGAGCGGCGCGAATCCCGCGAAGTTGTGCAATCACCGGCGCTGAGTTCCAGGTAATGCGCGCCATTCTCATACTGTTCTCGAACTGCGATACGAGATCCTGCTGAGTCATCTTAACGCGCGGGTCAACCTTCACCACAAATGGCTCAGTGTTGCTGACGCCCCCGCCCACCGTGAGTTTCGCAGTGTACCTACCTGGAAGAACAGCAGGCCCGAGCGGATCCTTCGGCGTGTCGCCGTAAATCGCGGAAATGGGATAACCGAAATTCACGCCTGCAGGCGGCTGGTAATGCAAATTCCAGATAAACCGATGTGATCCAGGTGCCGCGGAAAGATTTTGTGGTGGTCTTACCCAATACGTCGGAACGTTGAGATCACGCGAAATTGAATCGGGCGGATCGGCACTCGAGAATCGACGCACGAGATTTCCCGCAGAATCCGTAATCTCGAGCGTAACCGGTCCGCGGGCGCGAGGGCCGAGGTAGTAATAGAGGATCGCGCCGTCAGGGGGATTCTTTCCAACTGGTTCTTCGGGTGGAAGCGGCGTGTCTGTGTTCTTGTC
Source organism: Gemmatimonadaceae bacterium (assembly GCA_041499635.1). Classification (GTDB taxonomy): domain Bacteria; phylum Gemmatimonadota; class Gemmatimonadetes; order Gemmatimonadales; family Gemmatimonadaceae; genus UBA4720. Next base: position 5,794 of record JBGQKT010000060.1, on the reverse strand, counting down.
TCTGCGAAAGCGATACGTCGGCCTGGGCGCGAAGAGATGTAGAACAACCGAGTCCGGCTTCGCTTTGTATCCTGGAAGCTTTGCATTCGCGGGCGAGAGCTGCCTCAAGATCGACATGTCGTCGAGAATCCAGAACGAGCGACCATGCGTGCCGACGACAATGTCGTCGTCGTGAATCACTAGATCGCGAATCGACGTCGCCGGCATGTTGAGTCGCAGTGATTGCCAGTCGTCGCCGTCGTTGAAAGACACGTAAACCGCGCGCTCGGTTCCGGCGAAAAGCAATCCGCGCGTTTGCGGATCCTCGCGCACGACGTTCACGACTTCGTTTGTTGGAATCCCTCGAGTGGTCTCGGTCCACGTCGCGCCGCCATCGTGAGTTCGATAGATGTGCGGGCGAAGATCGTCGAGACGAAAGCGATTGACCGCTGCGTATGCTGACTGATCGTCGAAATGCGACGCAGTCATCTGGGAAACCTTGCTCCACGGCGTCAGCGCAGGCGGAGTTACGTTCTTCCAATTCTGTCCGCCGTCTCTCGTGACGTGAATCAAACCGTCGTCGGTTCCAACCCAGATCGTGTTCACACTCTTGAACGACGGCGCGACCGAGTAGATCACACCGCGATGCTTTCCTTTTTCTGGATCGAGCGAAGTGAATATTCCGAGGTTCGCGGGAATCTCGTACGTCTCTCTTGTTAAATCCGGACTGATGACCTCCCAGCCGCTTCCACCAGTCGTTGTCTTGAAGAGAACGTTCGAGCCGAGATAGAGGATGTGTGGATCGACAGGCGAGAAAAGAATCGGCATCGTGCGCACAAAACGATACTTCCCGCTTCGAATTGCTTCGGGCGCAATGTTCTGCACCTCGAGATTGTCTTCGTCGTAGCGCGACGCTTTTCCGCCGTAAATCAGATTCGGGTGCAGAGGATCCGGCGCGACGTAACCGTACTCCTCGACGCCGACAGTGTGAAAATCGCGGAACGAGATCGATCCGTTATCACCGCGACTGATCACCGCCGCTGATCCGCTCTCCTGCTGCCCGCCATATACCCAATAAGGAACGCGATTGTCGGTGATGACGTGATAGAATTGCGCGGTCGGTTGATTGTACCACGAGCTCCACGTCTGACCGCCGTTCACAGTGAGCGTCGCGCCCTGATCGGCCGCGATGAGCATGATCTGCGGATTCTCAGGATTGATCCAGATGCGGTGATAATCATCACCGCCCGGCGCGCCTTTGATTGCCGTGAAAGTTTTGCCGCCATCATCGGAGCGATACGTCGACGTGTTCGCCACGAACAACACATCGGGATTTTTCGGATGAACTTTGACTTCGGCGAAATCGGAAGCGCGGTCCCAAACCCGTCGCTCGGTGTTCATCAATCTCCACGATTCACCGGCGTCATCCGATCGATAGATGCCACCCTTCGAACCCGTCGCATCGACTGTCGCATAGAGTCTCTTCGGATCACTCGGCGCAATCGCAAATCCAATTCTGCCGAGTCCATCGGCGATTGTCGGGAGTCCGGTGCGCAGCTCGTGCCATGTTGCTCCGCCGTCGGCGGATTTGTAGAGACCGCTCCCGGGTCCGTTGAAAGAGCCTCCGACTTCCCATGGCGCCTGACGTCCCGCCCAAAGATCGGCGTAGATGATTTGTGAATTCGACGGATCGAATGCTACCTGAATGGCTCCAGTGTTCTCGTCTTTGTACAAGACGCGTTGCCAATTCTGACCGCCATCGGTGCTACGGAAGACACCGCGCTCAGTATTCGGACCATACGGATGACCGAGTGCGGCGGCGAAGACGCGATTCGGATCGCGCGGGTCGATGATGATCGATCCGATCTGTTGCGCCTCGCGCAATCCGAGATGCGTCCACGTTTTTCCGGCGTCTGTCGATTTGTAAATCCCATCGCCGGTGGAAAGATCGGGACGCTGCAGTCCTTCACCGCTTCCGACATAAATGATGTTGGGATTCGATGGCGCAACTGCGAGGTCACCGATGGAGCCCGTCGGTTGATCGTCGAAGATCGGCGTCCAGACACGACCGTAGTCGGTGGACTTCCATACTCCGCCATCGTTGACGCCGATGTAGAAGACGTTCGGCTGACCGGGGACGCCGGTTGCACCGACGGTCCGTCCTCCGCGGAAGGGACCGATCATCCTCCATTCCATCGAGGAAAAAAACCGATGATCGACTAGATCAGCGGATGGAGCGAGCGGCTTAGCACTCGCGCTGAAAACCAGGGCGACAGTCGCGCACAAAAAAAATGATCTCACGTCATTCCGGAGTGGATTGCCTAACGAGATGGACGAACGACGTAACTACAGGTCCGAGGTCTGAGGGGGCGAGGAGTCGAGGCGCCGGGTGAGGTCCCAGCGAAAAGCACGCCCTCGAACCTGACCCGGTACCTGGATACCTCGGCCCCTCAGACCTCGGACCTTCAGTTATGTCGTTCTCACTTGATGGTGAACGGAATCGAATACTCGGTTGTATCCCAAGAAAATCTCAACACGCCGCCACTTCCTTGAGGAACAATCGCAATCGTGAATTGATCGACGGGCGCCGTGAGCGCTTTGCTCGTGAGGTCTACGCGCGCGAAGTCTTTCGACGCGTCGTAGTCCGTTCCCCACTGGCCAGTCTGACTATTGATGATCAGCTTCGCGCCCGTCGGAGTCGGCAGCGTCCACAGAGTGTATTTCCCCGCGGGAACGAGCTTGTCGCCGAACATGAGATCGCTCGACGTCGTGAATTGTGTCGCGGCATTCGCGCCAGTGCGCCACACCTTGTTCCACGGCACGACGTCGCTGCCGAAGATCACGCGTCCGCGTTTGTACGGACGGCTGTACGCAACCTCGATTTTCGCAGCGCCGACTGTCGACCGAGCAGTATCGGGCGGAGACATCTGCGACATAACGCCTCGGGATGCTTCGCTCGCCGCCCACGCTTTGGCGATTGCATCAAAATCAACCCTGTCCGCGCGCGTGCTCGTTGTCTTTACGGTGGTCGCGCTTGAATTCACGCCGAGCAAATGTCCCTGGGGATCGACTCGCGCAACTTCGATCCATCCCGGGAAAACGGTGCTGTTGAATGCAACGGAGTCACGCCCGCGTCTCGAGAGCCAGATAGTTGGTGCAGGCCTGCGCCCCGGTGAGATGACCATGTACCCAACGCTGTCAGATCCATTCAACTTCGCCGAGGAAAGTATCTGCTCGTACACAGCGTACGATGCCGGCGCAAACTGCACCTGCGGCATCACATACCCGTGGTAGATCTTTTTTCCGGAGTTCGTGGTATCGGGAACGCCTGCGCGCGCAACGTCCACCGTCGCGACGCTATCAGCGAACAGAGTAGTGATCGACATCGTTGGCGGCGTTGTCGAATCCGATCCGACAGGTCGCGTATTGACCGTCATCGCTTTGATCATCCCATTAGGCGCGATATCGGCGACGTAATGGATGACTCGAACGCGCGGCATCCCTCTCATTAGAAGATCACCGACGAGCTTGCCGCCAGAGCGAGTGTAGCGCTCGATGGAAACAGTGTCGCTTCCGAGTTTCGTGATGAACACGCCCGATACCGGCGCGGCGGGAGTTTGTGCGACGACCGGCGCGGCACAAAATGCCAGCAGCGCAATCGCGCGAATTACTGGGGAATGCATATGTACGTGCTCTCGAATGGGTGGATTGCGGGTCTTGCTAGACCTCATTCTGCACCGGAGTACTTCCTCCGGCAACCTTCGCGCCCGGCATTCCCTCGCTCCCGCCCCAGAGTGGGCGCGCGGCCCCGCCGGAATCGTCGTAAAAATGGATGCGGTCGGGTGCATACTCCTTAGCGAGCAGAACGATCTGACCTGTGTGCATCGCGAAGTGCTCGACTACGTGATAAATCGCGGAGAGAACGGTGTTGTCGCGCTCCTGCACTGCGCATGGTCGCGTCAGATCGGATGCCGTCAGTCCGGCTAGAACTGAATCGACTTCTCGCAGCGCGCGATCGAGATTCTCGATCAGTGCCTGGCCTGATGAGCCATCTCGCGCCGAAAATTCCGACGGGCGATCGCGATGCACGGCTTTACCGCCAATGCCTTCGACAATCCATTGGCGAACGTTTCCCGCGAGATGAAGGAGAAGATTGCCGATGCTGTTCGACGACTCATTCGCTCGGCGCCAGATCGCGTCGGGAGGAAGAGCGTCGATACACTTTCGGATTTTTGGGAGATACTCGCCGGAGAGATAATATCGGGATCGAGCGAGAAACAATTCTCCTTCGTTCATTACTCCCGCCAAAGGGGAGCGAGCGCGAGCGCGCAATCCTCGAGAACTCTTTGATCGGGAGCGCCGAATGCATTCAGCTTGTCGCTTTCGACGTCGATTGTTCCAACCACGCGCGATCCCGACTTGTCGAGAATTGGAACAATGATTTCCGCGCGTGTGCCGGCGAAAGCCGTGAGATAGTGCGGATTATTTGCGACGTCGTTCACGACTACGGTTTGCCTGGTTCGAACGGCTTCTCCCGTGAGTCCCGCAGTATTGGGAAATCGAACGAATGCGGGAGCACCCAGTCCGCTCCATGCGATAACGGCTGCATCCTCTTCGTCGACGTCGTAGATCCCCACCCAGCGATACGGACCGATTCTCCGAATGACGTCGGCCGCCTGATCTGCGCGCTCCTGACGGTGTCGCCGCTCGCTCGCTATGAATCCTAGAATGTCGGAAACGACGACGGTGCCGCTCGTTGACAGGAGCTCTTCCCCGGTCTTCGGCCTGCGCGGAACGAACTCTTCGTTATCGGAGTTCAATGGTATTTCATTCATTGGCCGATTCCTCAGCGCAAATGCGCGCCGGAGTTATACTAAACAACTAAACAAATGTGGAACGTCGATTGCGTTGAAGCAACCCATGAACCGACTTGTTCGAAGGAGTGATGGATAGATGCAGCGAACGGGACAAATTCTCGGGATAATCCTTCTGCCGGTAGGAGGAATTCTGATCAATGCGGCGAGAGCTGAATATCTGAGGCCCCGCGATGCGTCGGCGCAGGAAAAAAGAGAAGCGGAGCAGCTCGCGCCGCTCGTTCTCAAGGCCGACTTGTCCGACAAGATCCTTTACGTGATTCAGGACGGGGAGGTCATAAAGACTTACACGTTTGCTTCAGGCAGCCCCAAGTATCCGACGCCTAAGGGAAATTTCAAAATCGATAAAGTCGTTTGGAATCCTGCGTGGATTCCGCCTCCGGATGCAAAATGGGCGAAGGGGAAAACAGCGAAAGAGCCGGGCAATCCGTCGAACCCGATGCAGCTTGTGAAGATTTTCTTCAAGGAGCCTGACTACTATATCCATGGCACTGATCAGGTCGATACGATTGGCAGCGCTGCGTCGCACGGTTGTCTGCGATTGGATCCTATCGATGCGGCCGAGCTTGCAATTCGCGTGATGCAGGCGAGCGGTGCGAAGCGAGATTCAACCTGGTATCAAAACGCCATCGAGCGAGGCGAGACACGCACCGTAATGCTGCCGCAAAAGGTGGAGATGATTATCACCGGGTAGAACTGCACAGGTCGCGCTACCCGCGAATCGCTGAGCGCTCGGCGCTCATCGCTAGCGACCAGCGGGTAGCGTTAAGCGTCGAGCGGGTAGCGCGTAGTATCCGCCGCGATGAAAAGAGGGGGTCGCTTTTCGCGGCCCCCTCTTTTTCTGCTAGTACATCCCGCCCATTCCGCCTGGCGGTCCACCGCCACCGGAGTTGTTCCCCTGCGGCTCCTTCTTCTCGACGATCAATGCTTCGGTCGTAAGT
>JBGQKT010000059.1:0-16401 GCA_041499635.1 Gemmatimonadaceae bacterium | reverse complement strand
CTGCTCAGCGCATTCGAGGGGCGCTATCTAGGAACGTTCGAGATCTTTCTCGGTTTCACACGAGCAGATAGCGCGACCCTGATGGACGGGCATCGGCGTTTGCTGGAAGGCAGACTCTTGTCAGGCCGCATTCCTGCGAGCGTCGTCGCGATGCCGAGTCCCCTCATCGATGTGCAAGCTGAGGGTCGCGATAATCCTCCACACATTGCAGCGATCGAGCTGAGTGACGGCGGGACGCGAGGGTTATCTCAAATCGATCGCGATCGCGCGAAGATAATTCGCCGCGCCGATTCGCTCGGCCTTGCTCTTGTGTCGGGGAGCAACAACCACGGCTGGGGATACGTGATTCCGGCGTGGACTCTTGTCAGGGTTCCCGGGTGGCGTGAGCTCGCGCCGGACTCTCTCGGAGCGGCGATCGAGACGGCGATACGCGCGACTCCCAAAGCGGTTAGAGTTGTCGAACGACGGCGGCCAATGCCCGCCTCACCCGTGGCGGCGACCATGACGGTTCCGGTCGTGATCGGCCAGATGCTGGCGACGCTCACTCCGTTTGAGCGACTCGTGTGGCTGCTCTGGATATGGGGAGTAACCCTTGTTGTGGCGATCTTTGCCCGTTCGCGTCGAGGTAAGTCAGCAAAACCCGCACGAATTTGACTGAGAAACGCCGATGGCCATGGCGTCGGCAGTTCCTAGCTTGAGCGTAAACCACTCAGGCGGTCAAGATGATCCGCGCATCCATTCTATTTGTCGGCAGCTCACTCGCACTCGTAGCGTGCGCGAGCAGGCCACCGGTAACGTTGCCCACTCCGATGAGCTCGGACAGGATCTGGGTTACCGGCTCTTCCAACATCAGAAGTTTCAGCTGCCGGGCTACCCAAGTGAATGTCAGCGCGGAAGCAGCGCCTGAGCTTTTCGATCGAACGAAGGCCGACGGATTACCCGCGGTGCGGAGCGGCGCGCTTCAGGTTCCGGTTCGCTCACTCGATTGCGGCATCGGTCTCCAGAACGCGCACATGTTCGAGACGCTCGATGCGTCGAACAATCCGTCGATAAGCTTTACGCTTTCTGACTACGAGGTCGATCGAGGTGACACTGCCAGCAACGTGCGGGTGCAAGGTCTACTACGAATCGCTGGTACCGAACGCGCGGTTGTAGTCCATGGAACGGTATTCCGTAACCCCGCGGGCGAATTGATTCTCCGCGGCGCGCGCGCAATCGACATTCGCGAATTCGGCATCAAGCCTCCGCGCCGTTTCCTCGGTCTGCTCAGAGTGCGGAACGAGGTGACTGTGCATTTCGAAGTGGCGGTCAGGCCGTTGATCGATCCACTTGGAGTGTTGGTTAGCGCGTTGCAGTAGAGAGGTGAGACGGCGAGCGTAAGCACCCCCGAGTGCGCCGCCGTTCTCACTATCTCGTTTCCACGAGCGCAGCTAGGCCAGCTGTGAATGTCTCGATGTTATTCGCGAGCTCCGCAAATCCCTTGTGCGTCTCCACACGTTCTTCATCGAGATAGAGCGCCCGATTAATCTCGATCTGAAGGCTGTGAATGTTGTCACTCGGCGATCCGATGCGCTCGACGATCGTCCCGCCCTTGTATGGATCGTTGAGCGACACCGTGTAACCAAAACTTCTTAGAGCACCGACGATCCACTCTGTCAGCTCGGATGACGCGCTTTGCCCATCACGATTCGATACCACGAAATCGGGACGCTTCGCGCCGGCTCCATCAGGCGTCATCGCGTTCCCAACCGATTTCATCGAGTGCCAGTTGATGTGCCAGACAAACCCGCGCTCGCACTTTATTTCCTCGACGAGCTCGTCGAGAGCCTCGTGGTAAGGGCGATACGAATTGTTGATCCGATCTCGAAGCTCGCTGACCTCGAGCGGACGTGAATTGATCTCAACACCTGGAGTGACGTAGCGTCGAACGAGACCCAGGCCTCTCGCGGACTTATCGGTTGGTGACACTTCGCCCGGCCACGGCTCACGCAACAGCGTTACATCGATGTCGCTCTCTGCGCGGTTCACATCGATGATGCAGCGTGGACAAATAGCATCCAGAACAACTGCGCCATGTTTCGTTGTCCCTGCCAGCAGCTCATCCATGTACGCATCTTCTGCTCTGCGCAGAACAACTCTCTCTAATGGCGTTTCGAAGTCCACGGGATAACGCCGTCCGCTGTGCGGCGAATCGTAAAGAAGGAGAGGGACTTCGTAGAGCGACGGATCGGGCCGTCTGATTCGAAATGACGACATCAAAGTGCGCCCGAAGGAATGACCCATGTGAGCGCGACCGCCGCGGTGATCACCGCGAGCATCATGATCATTGCGTGCGGCGTTCGGACCCGCTGTCGCGGATCGTGCATCAGCTCACCAGAATAACCGCGAACCCGTCGTAGCCTTTTGTCCCTACCGTTTGGATCACGGTCGCACTCACACGCGGCTCGGCAGCGAGCATTTCATTCAGGCGCCGTACTCCTTTCACGCTTGCGTCCTCGCTCGCCTCATCCGTCACCGCGCCTTCGCGCACGACGTTGTCGACGACGATCACCGAGCCGGGTCGCGACATCTTGAGCGCCCACGCGAAGTAATCCGGAATGCTCGGCTTGTCCGCGTCGATGAAAACCAGATCGAATGCTCCGCGATTGTCGGCGGCAATCTTTGGAAGCTCTTCGAGCGCGGCAGCATTACGAACCTCGACCCGATCGCCGAACCCCGCATGCGCGAGGTTTTGACGAGCGACTTCGGCGTGCTTGCGATCGATCTCGATCGTGACGAGCTCGCCGTCCATCGTGAGACCGCGCGCCATCCAGATCGTGCTGTAGCCGCCGAGCGTTCCGATCTCGAGAATGCGTCGCGCGTGAACGAGCTGCGCGAGCTGATTGAGAAACTTTCCTTGCGGTACAGACACCGCGATTGCCGGCAATCCTGCCGCGTCGCTCTCTTTCAGGGCCGATTCGAGGGCCTCGTCTGTAAGGCCCAGTACATCGGTGATGTAGTGATCGACCTCCGACCATTTTTCCTGATTCATGGCACCAATTCTAGCCGAAAATGCGCGCTTCGGCACCATGATTGCCTTATCAAACGTTATCTAAAGAACGAGGAAACATGACAGGAATTCAACGCGCGGCACAAATCGGCGCCGCAGCGATTTTTCTTGCGGGGGCGGGTGCGTGCGCCAACAACAGTCTCGGCAGCGTCCTGGGCGGTGTGCTCGGGGGCGGATCGCAGGAGATCAGCGGATCGGTGCAGGGAGTCGACACTCGATCGCAGCAGGTTTTCATACAGCAGTCGAACGGTCAGACGATGGGTGTCGGCTACGACAGCCGCACGCAGGTCGTTTACCAGAATCAGAACTACTCGGTGAATTCTCTGGAGCGCGGCGATCAGGTAACGGTGCGAATCGCGAGCACCGACGCAAGCGGACCGCATACCGATTACATCCGGGTGGATCAGTCAGTGAGCTCAACCGGCGGCGGCACTTCCGGCAATTTGCAGACGGTACAGGGGAATGTTCGGCAGATCAATTATCAGCAGGGATGGTTCACACTTGATTCCAACAACGGAGTCATCACGGTGACGTTGCCCTACAATCCCAATCAGACCGATCTGAACAAATTCCAGAATCTTCGAGTTGGACAGAACGTTCGATTGTACGGCGTTTACGTCAACAGTACACGCGTTGAGCTCCGACAGTTTTACTAGGAGCGGAACCCGCTTCGGGTTACCCGTGCGCATACCCGTACGCGTTACGCGATTCCTGTTTCGCGCCGTGGGAAGCGGGTACAGGTACGCGTACGGGTGACCGGTAACGAACTTCCTAGCCTTGGGGGGCGACCTGGTATTGCTCGAGCTTTCCATCGGGCAGCTCGTACGTCCACACTCTGAGATTGCGATTCGGAAAAGTGGCGCGATAACCTCGTAACGTCATGCCACCACGCTTCTGTTGACTGGTCTGCACGAATCCGGTCGGCGCGCCGAGTGGCGCGAGACTCGAGGCAAAGTCTTTCAGCGCCTGGTCACTGAAGTATGCGTTCGCATTTGATGTGAACAGCGAGCGATCGATTTTTCCCTGCTGCAATCCCTCGAAGATTTTGCGTGCACGCGCCGTCGTGCTTTGGACGAGCGCATCGTCAGTCGCGAAGAGCAACGCTGAGATCTGCCGCCCAATTGCGCCCGATGCGGGCGCCGCATCCTGATTAGTAAGCACCACAATGGCGACGCTGTCGTCGGGATACACGATGTTCTCCGCGGTAAATCCGGAAACCTCTCCGTTGTGCTCGATCAAGAGCCGCCCGCCCTGCATCGCAACGCCAACGCCGAGTCCGTATGCGGTGCCTGACCCATTCTTCAAACGGACCTCGGTCTCGAGCTCACTGTACGAGCGCGGCGCGAGCAGACTTCGGCGAATCATCGAGATGTCCCACTTCGCGAGATCGCTCGCTGTCATCGCCAGCTCACCCGCCGCCCACATCCATCCTGATCCCGCATCGGGTGCTGTGCGAAGCGGTCCGAGCGCATAGCGCAAATATCCTGTTGGGTTCGCAGCGGATGGCGACGCATCGAAATCACTCGCGCTCTGAAGTCCGAGCGGCGCGAGAATGCGCGTGCGCACGAATTGAAAGAACGGCATCCCGCTCGCCTTCTCGACAACCATTCCGGCGATCGTAAAGTTCGTGTTGCTGTACTGCCATCGCGTGCCTGGATCGAAATCGAGCGGCTGCTTTCCCCATCGGTCGGCGATGCTCTGCGGCGTCGCAGGCTTGAGCATCATCGGCATCACGTAATCCTGCGGCCAGAAATCCTGATAGCCCGACGTATGCGATAGCAATTGGCGAATCGTCACTTCGTTTCCGCGAGTCAAACCGGGCACGAACTTCGAAACTGGATCGTCGAGAGAGAGTTTTCCGTCTTGCTGTAGCAGCAGGAGCGCCGACGCAGTGAACTGTTTGCTGATCGATCCGATCGCGTAGCGCATGTCGGGTGTCGCCGCGACCGAAGGCTCGAGCTTCGCCGACCCGTACGCTTTAGCGTACGCCAGCTCACCGTGACTCACGACCGCGACTGAAGCACTCGGCACACCGGTTGCGCGAAGTACCTGGTTAGCGATCGAATCGACTTTCCCTGCCGTCGCCGCATCAAGCGCTTGCGATTGAGCTCGTGTCGCTGCGATTAACAATCCGCAGAACGTGACGCAACTAACCAGGGATTTGCGAATCAATTTGTCATACTCCGTTAGCGTGGAAGCTTATGCGGCGCACTGACACTCACCTCGGATCCATCAGCAAGAAATACCGAAGCCGGCTCTTCCTCGAGGACGCGCGCGAATTTCTCTCCGTACAGCTCGACAAAATTGCCTTTGAGAACGTGACTCACTTCAGGCCAGATCAGCCAATCAGGATGCTCGACTCGATATTCGGTCGTGCCACCGTCGCGCTGGCGTGTGTAGCCCCAATGACGGATTGCAAGGAATTCCTCGAGCGATCCCGCCTCTGGATAATCTGATGACTCCGTCGTGGTAATGCCGAGCTTGCCCCATCCGCCGCTTTCCTTCCACGAATACTCGACTGTGGTCGGGCTCGTTTCGGAGGGCTTGTCGATCTTGTGCTGCATCTGACGCGTTTCGTACGGCTCATTTAAAGTCAGTCGTGCCGTCGCTGCCACCGCGGGAAGCGGTACGATTTCCTTGATGAACGTGACGCCGCGTCGAACTTCGCCGCCGGTAATTCGCCGCACGTAGAAGCGAAGATTGATTTCCTCGAATGTGTCATGCAACGGAACCGGCAATGCAAGGATCCGGGTTTTGCGAAAATGAAATCCAACCAGGCTCACGTAAGTGTGTCCGCCCCAGCGATCGAGCTCGGTTCCAGCCGGAACGTTCGCGCCCAACAATTCCGGATCGATCCGGTAACTGAGCATCACGAGATAGCGCCACTCGGCGGTTAGAAATGCTTTGCGCGGCTTTGCCATTCCTAGCGAGCGCGCACAACCGCTCGCGCGCGCGGAAGAACGAGTCCCCATCCACTATCGAGGTCGAGCTCTACATCGCCGGCGGGATTTCGTCGCATCTCGTCGACTCTCGATCCGATGACGCGACAGAATGCGTCGCGCGAACCCGCTTCTGGATAAGCGATTCGCGTTCCGCCTGCAACGATTGCCGCATCGCCTGAAACGCCGATGATGATGCCGCCAAATTCGAATTCGACCGTGTGAGCGAAGAACCTCACCGAATCGAGTCGACGACCAATCAGATCGGGCCCCTGTCGACGCTCTCCACCGACAAGTTGAAGGCGCGGAGCCTCACTCGACGTCGCAATCGTCGGGATAGGTTCTGGCGCGCGCGGATTGTTTCGCTCTCGCCGCGCCCGTCTATATCTATGGTAGCGCTCCCAAAGCGAGCCGATAACGAATCCCACGCCAAGTCCTGTCAGGCCGGTGCATACCGCGGCGATCGCGACGATTCCGAAGAAATACCACAGGCCGAGAACAAAATCGCCGCGATCGATTTCCGCGGTGAGTCGCGGCCACGCGAGCGGAGCCGCGCCGAGAAAACCAACGAGGAACCCGCAGTAGGCTGCGAGATCCTTAATGCTTGTTCTGCGCAGACTGTAGAATTCGGAAATCATAATGACTCGCTTCCAGCCGGTCGCTTGACGCTATCCGCTAAGCGCGAGCAACGCCAGTCGGTGGACAAGCTTTGCCGAATGGACCGCCAGGAACTTCGATCACCGGCGCACTCAGCTGCGGACTCCCAAAATTTAATTCGTCAGCGAGACTATTTGCTTGTGCGTCGCGCACGGACAATGGTGCGAGGCTCCATCGCCACTCGATCGTTCTGAGAATCGACGCGTGATCGTACACTGCGCTCGAGACTGCGCCACGCCTGGCGAATGGAGAGATGAGAAGTGTCGGCACACGGAATCCGCGGAGTCCGTCAGTGTTACCAAGTGTCGCCTCAATCGCGGGAATTGGCGCAACCGGTGGTCGGACATGATCGAAGAATCCACCCCATTCATCGAACGTGATGACGAGAAGTGTGGAATTCCAATTCGGGCTTCGCGTAACTGCGGAGTAGATGCTGGCGAGAAATGCCTCAGCATCTCTGATGTCGCTTGGAGGGTGATAGCTGTTGTTCGGCGCCTCGATCGCAAAATCAGGATCGATGAACGCGACCTCCGGCAAATCGCCATTGGTTGCGTCACGGAAGAACTCGGACATTGGACGAATCAACGCAGCATACCGGGGTCCCCATAATCCCGCGGTTGTAAGAGTGTTGCCGTAATTGCGGCCCTTGAGACTGGCGGCAGCCAGCCTGTCCCAGATTGTCGGCAACGTACTCGCCACTTCCGTGTTCGAGAGCCGGTCTGTTTGTCCACTCTGAGAAATAAGGCGATTCGGAAATGTTGGTCCGAGAAATGGCGCGAAGTATCTATCCAGCACCGTCCACGCAGGCGCCGCGCGACCGAGAAATGAAATGTCCGCCGCATCGTAATATCCGATTGCATATAGGTCATTGCCAGGAGCAGTAAGCCATCCATCGCACGCGCCATTGTTGTACTCGGCGCGCCCGCCTTCGAATGAATGAGTAGGGTCGGCGAACCCACATTCCTGAAAGTCCGTCAGGTGATGCGTTGCATGCGAAGCGCCGTTGCCATCGAGATACGCGAGGCCCGACTGCTTGCCATCTGCTCCGGGCACCCAGCCGAGCAGGTGATCGAAGGAACGATTCTCCATCGTGACGATGACGATGTGATCGAGGCCGCTCTTGGACGGATCAGGATCGGGATCAGGTATCGGATCGATTGAATTAGAGCATCCGATGAGTCCTGCGCCGGCGGCGATTGCGGCTCGCGCGAGAAAATCGCGTCGTGAGAATGTTGTTTCGGTCAAATGAAACAGTTGGTGTCGATTGACGTCATCCTTCGATCTCGGCGCCCAGACGCAAGATCTCTTCCCGAATTTCCCCGCGTTCAGCTACGAGTCGCAAGTATCCCCAGCGCCGAAATCGTGCGAGCACAACAGCGCGCGCGCCCGCGATGACTCCGTCGAGACGCTCGAAGAAAATGAGCGCGACGTAACCTGTGAGCGGAGAGAGAACGATTGCGGCAATCCCGACCAGCAAGCCGAAGCGAATGCCGATCGCAACGGAAAGAGCAATCCACGTGAGAGGAAAGAGGAGTGCTCCGGAAATCATTTTGATCGTCGCGATGATGTCGTCGTCTTCGCGCGAGAGTCGCGTAGTGATGAATCCGACGAGGCGATACACGGGATAGTTCACGATCGTCCCGACGACAGCAACTGGAAGCAGGATCAACAATCCGAGCGCATCGAGAATGGCTGATGCTCCGCGAGACGACGAGGTGGATCGCGGTTCAAGCGTTTTCGGATCGACGCCGGCGTCGCGCACCTCTGCCTCGAACCGGTCGATTCTCGCCGAGATTGCGGCCAAGCGTTGAGGCTCCTTGTCGCGGAGCGTGGAATAACCAGCCATGAAGCGACGACGAAGCTCGAACTTCTCGACGAGCCGCTCGTCCGATGTTGCATCTTCCGACGAGAAAACTTCTTCGGCTCGCGTGACGAGCGCCAACGCTTCGTGCTCGTCAGCCTGGAGTGTGACGTCGTTCAACGCGATCTCGATGCGATCGGTAAGCACATGAACTGCGTCTGGCGGCGGCTCGCCGTTCGGCTCCAAAGCAATCGCGTCGACCGAAATTGGCTCGCCGAAATAAAGCAGCGCAGCGCTGCGAAAAATTCCTTTCGCCGTGTAGTAAATGCCGAGAGGCACGATTTGCAGCGGATGCTCGTTGCCTTTCATTGAGGTTGCGCCCAGTGCAATTCTAGCTGCACCAGTTTTCAATGGGCGCAGTTTCGGATCTCCGTGCGACGCGCCCTCTGGAAAAATTGCAATCGCGCCTCCGCTGGAAAGAATCGCACGCGCACGTTCGAAGGTCGAGCGGTTTTTCGCGGGATCGAATCCGCCGTCTTGTCTTCTATAGACGGGAATCGATCCCATCGCTTTCACAAACCAACCGATCACCGGCGTGTGGAATAGCGGCGCCTTCGCGAGAAACGAAACCGGTCTCGGCGAAAGACAAAGAAGGAATAACGGATCGATGAGTCCGTTCGGATGGTTCACTGCGAGCATGACGGGGCCATACGCAGGAACGCGCTCGAGTCCGGCGATTTCAATTCGCGGAAAGAAGACCCGAAGGATTACCCGCAGAATGGACCGAATGACGCGTCTCATTCTACTACGATACGACTATCGGCTACGCCCCGCATACGTAGCACGACGTAGAATAAGCTGGTTGAGAAATTCAGGGGGTTGAGCTAATACAACGAGGGACCCTGTTTGCGCATCGCTTTAACGTAATCGTAAAGGAATGAACTGATACAACGGGTTCCCATTGAGTAGCTTATTAGAGAATGAGATTCCTTCTCGCCGTAGCCGTAGCGTGCGTCTCAGCATGTAGCAGCGCCACTCAACAATCCCCTGCAGCGCGCGTCCAGGCCGACGCGGGAGTGCAAGCGTTCACTCCCGCCGACGCCACGTTCATGCAGGGCATGATTCACCATCACGCTCAAGCGGTCATAATGGCGGGGTGGGCGCCGACTCACGGCGCGGGCGAAAGCGTGAAAACTCTCGCGGGACGAATCGACGTCGGACAGCGCGATGAGATTGCATTCATGCTGCGCTGGCTTCGCGAGCGGCATCTGCCGGCGCCCGATCCGCTCGATCATCAAATGCCGATGCAGGGAATGTCGGGAATGTCCATGCCCGACACGCTCATGCCTGGAATGCTCACTCCGCAACAAATGGAGCAGCTCGACGCAGCACGCGGCGTCGAGTTCGACCGATTGTTTCTGACGGGCATGATTCAACACCATCAAGGCGCGCTGACGATGGTGGACAAGTTGTTTTCGTCGCAGGGAGCGGGGCAGGAGGAGTACGTGTTCCGTTTTGCTTCCGACGTCAGCACTGATCAAACCACAGAGATCGACCGCATGCGCCTCATGCTCGGCGCGCTCTCACCCAAACCCGATCGTCCATGAAATCCGGATTATTGATTTGCGCTTCACTTTCGCTTGGAGTCGCGGTTGGATGCACTCCTTCAAACGTGGGCACGGCTCCATCGCCTGCGAACATGTCGACTTCACCGCCTACTCCCGACCCGCGCTTAAACCTTCGCGCCGGGTGGTTCGATGCGGGCGAAGCGATTTGGAATCTCCGTCTTGTATCGCAAACGAAGCCGTCCGCGAATTTCATGAATCCGACAACGCCAGGCGATCCGCGCCTTTGGAATTCTGATATCGCGATGACCGGCCCGTACGTATTTCAGGGAAACTGGAGCGGCTATCAGGTTTGGGACATTTCAAATCCCGCGAAGCCTACGCTCCGCAGCGAATACGTTTGCCCTGGCTCGCAGAGCGACCCAACGGTCTATCGCAATCTTCTTTTCGTTTCATCGGAAGCGACGAACGCGCGAGTCGATTGTGGAATGCAGGGAATATCGGACACGGTCAGCAAGGAAAGAGCGCGCGGCATTCGCATTTTCGACATCGCCGACATCGGGCATCCAAAGCTGCTCACCACCGTGCAGACTTGCCGAGGATCTCATACGAACACGCTCGTGACGGATCCCAATGACAGCGCGAACGTTTACATCTATGTGTCGGGAAGGGCCACGATCAGATCGCCGAGCGAGATGGCGGGATGCTCGAGTGCGCTGCCGGAGCAGGATCCCAACTCGGCGCACTTTCGAATCGAGGTAATACAGGTACCTCTCGCCCATCCTGAGCAAGCGAAGATCGTGAGCTCGCCGCGCATCTTCGAGAATCTCACTGCGCCCGCGAAACATGCAGAGATAGCCGCCGACAGCCTCGCGGCGGCTGCAGCTCGAAAGAAAGCTGCGGCCGAGTCGCTCGCTGCCGGTCGACCGGTGCCCGCACCTCCTCCGCCTCAACCGCCCGGCGGCCCGACGCAGTGTCACGATATCACTGCCTATCCCGCGATTGGATTGGCGGGCGGCGCGTGCGCAGGCTATGGCCTGTTGCTCGACATCAAGAACCCGGCGAATCCGGTTCGCATCGCTGCCGCGGCCGATTCGAACATGTCCTTCTGGCATTCGGCGACGTTCAACAACAATGGAACGAAGATTCTCTTCAGCGACGAGTGGGGCGGTGGAACTCAGCCGCGATGCCGTTCTACGGACAAACCTGAATGGGGAGCGGACGCGATCTTCACGCTCGAGAACAACGTGATGACGTTCAGGAGCTACTACAAATTGCCCGTCGCGCAGAAGTCAGTCGAGAATTGCGTCGCGCATAATGGAACGCTGATTCCAATTCCCGGTCGCGACATCATGACGCAGGCCTGGTATCAGGGTGGTCTGTCCGTTTTTGACTGGACGGATCCTGCGCATCCAAAGGAGATCGCGTACTTCGACCGCGGGCCGATGGATTCGACGAAGATGATAACCGGCGGGTACTGGTCGACCTACTGGTACAACGGGTACATCGTCGGCTCCGAGATCGATCGTGGCATCGACATCTTCGAGCTGAGGCCGAGCGCGTTCATCTCGCAGAATGAGATCGATGCGGCGAAGCTGGTGCATTTCGATTATCTCAACGCGCAGGATCAGCCGAAGATTGTGTGGCCGCCGAGCTTCATCGTCGCGCGCGCGTACGTCGATCAGCTCGCGAGAGGGAATGCTGTTTCACGCGAACGCTTGACGGCGATTTCGAACGAGCTGAACCGTGCTGAGAAATTATCGGGAACGGCTCGTCATGATGCCTTGATGCAGCTGACGAGTCAGCTCGAATCGGATGCGCGAGCGAGCAATGATCCCGCTCGAGTTGGTCTGCTCGTCGATGAGCTAAAAGAGATCGCTTCGCATTGAGAAGCTGGGGCTCACATTGGAGGAGGCGCGTGGCCTTCGATGTGAGCCTTGAGCAGTTGTAGCTCCCGATGAGCCTGCATTCGAAGCGATGACATCATCAGCTTCGATGCGCCGGACATGAACGCATCGCTAGCTTTGATCGTGTCACCGCGATGAGCGAGCATTGAATCGAGCCCGGGAGTCGAGACCGCGCTCGTGATCAATGTCGAATCACCCTTCGCGGTAAGATTGTACAGCCGCTGCGCGACGAGTCGTTTGCTGCTGTCGCTTCGCATCTCGAGCGCGAGCATTTGATCAGGCTTGACATCGCTGACTACCCACCTGTTCGCTTCGCCCTTTCCGATATTGAATCGCAAGTTGGCGCCCACCTGAATGGTGTCGCCAGGCACGAGCATTCCGTGATGAGACGCCCGGACTCCCATGCGTTCGGCCATCCAGCTCGAAAGCGAATCGGCATTCGCGATCGAAGCGAACACACGAGTCACAGGCGCAGCGATCACGACTGTCTCCGGCTTATTCGGTCCACTGAATTGCGAGAGCTTCCGATAGCCGTTGTAAACGCCGATTCCAATCACAACCACTACAACTACCAGACACCCGCCTAACCACTTCCACATTATCGTGCTCGGCAGCGAAGAGACGGGAAAAGTGTTGTTCGATTCGGTCAGTTGACAATAGGTGGCACGTGGTGGAAATTCAGCACAGTGTTGATATTTTAGCACTACTCTGGCACTCGTACGTCACTTCGAACGTTCTGACTCTAGTAGCTGTCGAATAACCGGAATCATCATGAATCGAGCTCTCGTCTTCTATATAGTGTTGGTCCCGTCAATTCTCGCGGGCCAAGTACCTTCGCACGCGGATGCGCCGGTCGCGGTCGCCTCTCGACGCAGCGGTCCCATCAATATCGACGGACGAATGGACGAGGCCGCGTGGCAATCCGCGAAACCCGTCACCGATTTTCGCCAGCTCGATCCGAACGAAGGTCAGCCCGTCTCGGAAAAGACTGAAGCGAGAATTCTCGTCGACGACGATGCGGTTTATGTCGGAATGCACCTCTACGATTCTCAACCCAGGCTCATTCAATCTCAGCTCGCGCGACGCGACGAGCCGATCGACGGCGATCTCGTCGAAGTCACGTTCGACAGTTATCACGATCATTTGAGCGCCGTGATCTTCCGACTCTCGGCGGGCGGCGCAAAGCGTGACGCGACAGTCAGCTCCAACGGTAATCAGGACAACACGTGGGACGCCGTATGGGACGGAGCCGTGACGATCGACTCGACCGGCTGGATTGCAGAATTTCGAATCCCGCTCTCACAGCTTCGCTACAATCGCCATCTCACCGATCAGGTTTGGGGATTCCAGCTGGGTAGAAAAATCGCGCGAAAAGCAGAAGTCGCGTACTTCGCATTTACTCCTAAAGCGCAACAGCAGGGGATCAATCGATACGGACATCTCACCGGACTCGGCAACCTTCCTTCGATTCGAAAAATCGAGCTCGTTCCGTACGCGCTCGCGAAGAATGAGAACCCGGGGCTCACGTCAAACGATCCGTTTCGAAAAAGAAACAACATCGCGCCCGGAGTTGGCCTCGATGCGAAGATAGGACTCACGAGCAACATGACTCTCAACGCGACGTTCAATCCCGACTTCGGTCAGGTTGAAGTCGATCCAGCGGTCGTGAACCTTTCCGCGTTTGAAACTTTCTTCCCCGAGCGTCGACCGTTTTTCGTCGAAGGCTCGAACACTTTCCGCTTCGGCGACATGCGGAGCGACAACAACTCCAACGGATACACTTTTTTTCATACGCGACGCATCGGTCGCCAACCGCAGCGTTTCATCGGCGGCCCGAACGTCGCGTTTGTCGATGCCCCGCTCGAGACGACAATCGCGGGTGCCGCAAAACTCACGGGTCGCACTGCAGGTGGCTGGACCCTCGGAGTCCTCGATGCTTTGACGACGAAGGAAGAGGCGCGCATACGCGACACCAATGGACTCGATCGCCGAGAGACCGTTGAGCCCCTCGCGAATTACTTCATTGGGCGGTTGAAACGCGACATGCGTCAAGGGAACACAACGATTGGAGCTGGCTTCACCGCAGTGAATCGTGATCTCGGTGGCGATCCCGCGCTTCTTCCAATTTTCCGTCGAGCCGCGTACGCAGGGGGAATCGATTGGAATCATGCGTGGTCAAATCAAACATGGGCGTTTGATGGTGGAGTTGTAGTCACCACAAATCTCGGAAGTGCGGAAGCGATCGACGCGCTGCAAACATCGCCGGCGCGATACTTTCAGCGACCGGACAAGGAAAACTTCCGGCGCGATCCGACGAAGACGTCACTCACCGGGTACGTCGCGGAGATGACGCTGGCGAAACTCTCTGGTGTGCATTGGACGGGAAGCCTGACCTACCAGGAATACAATCCAGCTTTCGAGATCAACGAATCCGGATTCCTCGGCTCGACTGACATGAGGTCGCTCTCGCCGATCATCGAATACCATCAGAGAACGCCGACGAAGCATCTTCGAAGCTGGGGAGAATTTCTCTTCTGGAATCCATCGTGGGACTTCGACGGGAACATGACGTACAACGGCGTCGGAGACATCATCGTCGCTGAAGCGCCGAACTTCTGGAATTATTTCCTGCGCTTCGATTGGCGTCCTCCCGTGCTCGACGGGGGTCTCACGCGCGGAGGGCCGATCGCCGGACTCACCACAGGTTATGGGGCGCAGGCGGAGATCACGACCGATCGCCGCAAGCGGTATCAGTACGATCTCTTCATGTCATACTCGGCAAATGTTGCTGGCGGGCGCGGCGTGAACATCAATCCGAGTGTCACGTTCCGTCCGTCGACGTCGCTCAGACTATCGCTCCAGCCGGCGTTCAATCGAACTCACGCGATGGCGCAATTCGTCACACGCTCAGTCGACGCAAACGCAACAGATACATACGGTACGCGGTACGTGTTCGCGACCCTCGATCAGAGACAGCTCGCGATGGTCACGCGTGTCGATTGGACGTTCACTCCTACACTCTCGCTCCAACTCTTCGCGCAGCCCCTTCTCGCTTCGGGAGATTTCAAGGACTACAAGGAATTCGCGCGCCCGCGGAATTTCCAATTCAAGATTTACGGAAAGGATGTCGGCACAATCACGCGCGACAACTCAACGGGTCGATACACGGTAGATCCCGACGGTCCCGGCATCGCGCCCGCATTCAGTTTCGCCGATCGCGACTTCAATCAGAGATCACTGCGCGGGAACGCGGTCATACGATGGGAGTACCGCCCCGGATCAGCTCTGTTCTTCGTGTGGCAACAGAGCCGATTCAATTCTCTCAACACGGGAGAGTTCGATTTCTCTCGGGACTTCGACGGACTATGGAGTGCTCAGCCCGAGAATGTCTTCGTCATCAAGGGGACATGGTGGATCGGACGTTGACTAACTACTCAGAACTCAGAAAACTTAGAATCGTTCTAGGTTTCTGAGTTCTGAGTCGTTACGGGTTAAGCCAGTAACTCACCTTAATCGGCCGCATGTATTGACAACTCGCGAACGCAAACCGTGAACGGTTTTTCTTTTCCGGCTGTCAATCTGTTGGTAACCAGCAACCCGGGATAGTGACGTGAAGAAACTCAACAGAATTGGATTCACCGGCATCATAGGACTTTTCGTGATCAACGCCGGAATCGCCCTGTCGCAGGAAACGAGCGCGCAACGAACGCGCGTAATCGTCGCTTCGTTCAACAAGAAGAAACACGAGGTACGAGAGAAAAAGGGCATTCGAGTCGAGAAGTACAAGGAGATTCGAAGCGAGCCGGCGATTCTGAAAAACATTCGCGACTATTCCGGATCATACGAAGCGCCCGAGCTCGGCCTCTCTCTCGACCTGCACGTCGACGGGAACGGCATCGTTACGGGAAAAGGCTACGAGGCAGTCGACGCTGACCAAAGAGTGTTCCGCGGGTTCGCGCTAAAAAATGCGCGCATCGACGGCGCGCTCCTCACAGGAACGAAAGTCTACGAGCGTGGCGGGACCGAGCCGCTCGAGGGAGTGTTCATCAACAAGACTTCGTTCGAGAGTCCGACCGACAAAGGCCAGACGACTTTCGGGCTCGGAGTCATAGGACACACCGTATTGCTCGATGGCGGAGTGACCATCGATAAGGTGTTTTATCAGCGAAAATAAGTTGCGCACGTGTCGACTCTCAGCATTGTCCCAGATGAC
Organism: Gemmatimonadaceae bacterium; assembly: GCA_041499635.1. Classification (GTDB taxonomy): domain Bacteria; phylum Gemmatimonadota; class Gemmatimonadetes; order Gemmatimonadales; family Gemmatimonadaceae; genus UBA4720. The sequence continues at coordinate 270 of JBGQKT010000059.1, read as the reverse complement.
TCCCTTGTGACCGGCAAATGATTGTCGTACATCTCGCGTCGTCGGATAAGGGCAAGTCACTCTACCTATGTGGGGTCACTTTATGCGGAACCTCAGCGGGTTACTGGTTGTGGTACTGATTTCGGGTTGCACGTCGAGCGACGCCCACCCATTCGCTCCCGGTTCCACCGGCGAAGTAGGAACCCCAAACCTGACAATCCTTCTCAACGTTACGGGCGACCCCCAAAGCGGTCCGGAACAATACGGCATCATGCTCGACGGGACGCATTT
>JBGQKT010000058.1:0-16774 GCA_041499635.1 Gemmatimonadaceae bacterium | reverse complement strand
TGTAAACCTCGCCACGCACTTCGATTCGTCCCTTCGGCGCATTTCCCGCGAGTCGCAACGGAACGTCGCGTACCGTGCGAAGATTTTCCGTGACAATCTCACCGATGAGTCCGTTGCCGCGCGTCGCACCGTCCACGAAGAACCCGTCTGCGTAAGTGAGACTCACTGCAGCGCCGTCGATTTTCAGCTCGACAGTGTATCCCGATTTCGAGATGTCATCCCCGACGAGTCGAAACAACCTCTCCTGCCACGCGGCAAGCTCATCATCGTCGAACGCATTGCCGAGTGAGAGCATCGGCTGAATGTGAGTGTGCTTGGCAAGCGAGGATTGAACCGCGGCACCCACGCGCATCGTCGGTGAATCCGGCGTGCGGAGCTGTGGATGGTCTCTCTCGATTTGTTGGAGCTCTCGAAAGAGCTCGTCGTACTCACGGTCGGAAATCGCCGGCCGGTCGAGAACATAGTATTGATGCGACGCTAGGTTAAGCGCTTTCCTCAGCTCGGCCGCCCTCGACGCCGGCTCGCTGGGCCGCGGGCGTGAAGTGGCGTGTCGTGGTGGCTTTGTCGGCATCCGCGTCGTCGGGTTGTGATTCAGTGTGCGCGTTGAATTCGGCGCTGTCGAAGCGAATCACCCTGTTGCGTCCCAGCTCTTTGGCAACGTAGAGGGCATCATCCGCCGACCTCAACATCGCCTCAGCGTCGGAAACGCGGGGGTGCGGCCAGGCTGCAACGCCGCAGCTCATCGTTCGCTTGAACGTTCCGCCGTCGTACGAAAATGTATGCTCCTCGACGCGTTGTCGCAGGCGCTCGGCAAACGTAGCCGCGGAATCCAGAACTGTTCCGGGAAGAAGGAGCAAAAATTCCTCGCCGCCGAAACGGCCGACGCTGTCGATCTCACGCGCCTCATTCTTCAGAATCTTCGCGAACCCCTTGAGGACCTCGTCTCCGACCTGATGTCCGTAGGTGTCGTTCACTTTCTTGAAGTGATCGATGTCGCACATCACGCACGATATCGGCTCGTTCAGCCGGTATGAATGCTGGAACATCTTGTGAAGCTTCGACTCGAGCGAGCGACGATTATCGATTTCCGTGAGTCCGTCGGTGAGCGAGATCTGAAGCAGCTTGTCGTTCATCTCCGACAGCTGTCGCTCGCGCTCGGCCAGCGCTTCCTGAAGCGCCTTGATGCGAAGCAGTGATTTCACCCGAGCCTCGAGCTCGGCAAAGTTGATCGGCTTCGTGACGTAATCGTCCGCGCCCGCCTCGAACCCCGCGACCATTCGCTCGGTGGAATCGAGGGCGGTCTGCATGATCACGGGAATGAATGGAAGCGAGTCATTGGCCTTGATCCGGCGGACAACCTCGAGTCCGTCGACCTTGGGCATCATCACGTCGAGCAGAACGAGGTCGGGGAGCCACACTTCGATTGTCTCGAGCGCAGCCTCTCCGTCTTGCGCCCCCTTTACCTCGTAGCCGCGCGCCTCGAGCCGAGCCTTCAGGACTTCGACGTTATCCTCATGATCGTCGACGACAAGAAGGCGTTTTTTTTGGTCGTTTCTAGTGGCCATTGTTGCGGCCGAGGAATCGCTGGACTTCGGCGACGACTGCCCTGGGTTCGCAGGGCTTTGCGAGATATCCGTCACATCCTACTTCGTACGCTTTCTCGCGGTCCGATGCAAGGGCGTGCGCGGTCAGAGCGATGATCGGGATGTGCTTCGTCGCCGGATCATGCTTGAGGACCTGCGTTGCTTCCCAGCCATCGATGATTGGAATCGATATGTCCATAAGGATCAGATCGGGTTTCCCGGACCTGGCTTTGGAAATGCCTTCTTCGCCATTCCAGGCTTCAGTCACGTTGTAACCGAAGTGTTTTAGGATGGTTGAATAGACGATTCGATTGTCCTCATTGTCTTCGACGAGCAGAATAGTCTTACCAGACTCACTCATCCAGTTGCCTCGCATGGGTATTGCAGCCCTGATCGAAGAGCAAAATTCTTACCATACTGTTTCTAATTCTCATGTACACGCCCCCATCTGATGACGCTGCAACGGATTCCGAGCCAATTGTTCGTGCTTCAGGCTCTCCTTATCGAAACGTCCCAGACTCGCGATCGATCAGCATGCTGGGACTTGGAATGGTCATCGGCGTTGCGATCGGCGCGGGTATCGCCCTCTTGACCGCGCCCCGAAGCGGCGAGGAAATGCGCGACAGAATTCGCGACCGAGTGCGCCACATCCGAGGTAAAGACGATGCCTGGACCAAGCTGCAACGGGAGCTCAAGCGGGCAATCAAGGTCCGCCGTCGCAGCGCGCTCGAAAAGAGAAGAACAGAGGAACAGAAAGCGCTAGACAGGCAGCGTGCGGAGCGCGACGCTCCCGTCGTCGTCGCCCCTTAGAACAGAACCGCGGCTTCAGAGCCGATCGAGATCTGCCTGGATATCTCCTTTGAACCGGGGATCGTTGTAATCACTCGAGGGCAGTTTCAAGCCGATGTTCCACTGCTCTCTAGCTTTGTCTTTTAGTCCGATATCACGATACACCTCTCCGAGATCGAGTCGGTGTACGACTCGCTGAGGCTCGGCAGCAACGGCCGACTCCATGTAGCGAACAGCATTGTTCCAGCTCGCCTCGCCGAAGACTTTTCCTCCAAGAAGACTCTTTGCGATGAGGCGAACAAAAGAGTTGAGTCGCATGATCTCCGCGTTCCAGACGCCCATGATGTGCAGACATCCCGCGTGTGCGGGCTTGAGCCGCAAGCACTCCATCGCGTGAGTGTGCACATCCGTCCCGTATTTCACGCGACTTCGGGCGCTCTGCGTGAGGGCCGTCTTGCCGAGCACCCAGGCCAGCACGAAGTGACCTTCGGCATCGTTAGGGTTCACCTGGACCGCGCTCCGCGCATATTGTTCGCCGGAGGCGAACAATGCGTTTCGTTTGTCGGCCGACGGTTGCTGAATTCCGTAGTCGATAGCGGAACGTGAGGCCTTCCAGAGCGCTTCGTAGTTTTTCGGTTCTGCCGCGACCGCTTTCTGGTAATGTTCCAGCGCGGCGGGTTCTTCCAAGGCCGCGTAGGCGCGGTCACCAGCCGCGATTTCGTCGGCAGCACTTTGACCAAGCGCTGTCGAGGAGACGGCGAAAAGCATCACTGCTGTGCAAACGTTCAAGCGCATGAATTTCTCCAGGAGACAACTAGTGGCACCTTGCTGGCATACCCCGCGCGAAGCCAAATGATCGTACCTCGCATCATCGAGCGGAAGCGCGACGGCGGTCGCATCAGCGATGCCGAATGGCATGAGCTGATCAATGCGTACACCGCAGGCGACGTCCCTGACTATCAAATGTCGGCGTTGCTCATGGCGATTTTCTTTCGCGGCCTGGATGGAGAGGAGATGTACGCTCTCACCGACGCGATGCTCGCAAGCGGCTCCGTTCTCGATCTCGCAGATGTGGCCATGCCACGAATCGACAAGCATTCGACAGGCGGCGTGGGCGACAAAGTCTCATTGGTCATTGCGCCGCTCGTTGCGTCACTTGGCATCGCCGTTCCAATGATGTCGGGAAGGGGACTCGGTCACACCGGCGGCACACTCGACAAGCTCGAGTCGATCCCCGGATTCCGCACCGATCTCTCGCTCGACCGCGCCAAGGCGCAAATCGAGAAAGTCGGATGCGCGCTCATCGGACAAACGGGCGAGATCGCTCCGGCGGATCGAAAGCTTTACGCTCTACGTGATACGAGCGCGACTGTCGAAGCGGTTCCTCTCATTGCCGCGAGCATCATGAGCAAGAAGCTCGCGGAGGGGCTCACAGGTCTCGTGCTCGACATCAAACGCGGATCGGGCTCCTTCATCACTGACGAGAAAAGCGAGCTCGCGCTCGCGCGCGCGATGATCGACCTGGGCGCACGACGAAATTGTCCGACGATCGCTCTGTTCACCGCGATGGATCGTCCCCTCGGATTCGCGTGCGGAAATTCTCTCGAAGTGATCGAGTCGATCGAGGCGCTGAGAGGTGAAGGTCCAGAAGACCTGATGAAGGTCACGTTCGCGCTCGCTGCCGAAATGCTTTTCCTCGCGCACAAGGTCCCTGCGCCCGACGATGCGTGGCCGATGCTGAGCGACGCCGTCACTTCTGGTCGCGCGCTCGAAAAGTTCGGCGAGATAATCGAAGCGCAAGGTGGGGATCGCGGCGTGATCGACGATCCAACGCGACTGCCGACGGCGCCATTTCACGCTGAGTATCAGGCGCCACGAGATGGCATCGTCGCGCGAGTTTCGCCACGCGTAGTCGGGCATGGAATCATTTCACTCGGCGGCGGACGCCGCACGATGGACGACGACATCGATCCCGCGGTCGGTTTTGTCATCCCGGTGAAGCCCGGTGACCACGTAAAGAAGGGCCAGCCAATCGGAACCGTTTACGCGCGCGACGAGCGCGGGCTTGCAGTTGGTAAGAGAGCTTTGGCGGAAGCGATCCTAATCGCCGACGCGCCCGTTGCGCCGCTCGAGCTGATTTCGCATCGCATCACGGCGACGAGTCGTGAGAAATGGAAAGCCCCACCGGATTCCGTCCGCGACGAAACTCATAACGAGTCCGAAGGCGTGGTGCTTATCCCGCCGCCCGCATAAGAGAGGTTGAGAAAGGCGCAGGGAGACGGTGAGACCCCGTCTCCCTGCGCCTTTCTCCCTTCCTCAAATATCCAGGTTCCCCGCGAACTTGGCGTTCTGCTCGATGAATAACCGCCGCGGCTCGACCTCATCGCCCATCAACATCTGAAAGGTCGCGTCGGCCAGCACTGCATCCTCCATCGTGACCTTGAGAATCGTTCGCGTTTGAGGATCCATCGTCGTATTCCAAAGCTGCAGCGGATTCATTTCACCGAGTCCCTTGTAGCGCTGGATGTTCGGCGCTTTTCCGTCGCCGTTGCCCAGGCGTGCGACATACTCGTCGCGCTCTTTCTCATCGTACGCGTAGTACTCTTCCTTTCCCTTCGCCACTCGATATAGAGGCGGCTGCGCGATGTACACGTAGCCGGCTTCGATCAGCTCCGGCATCTGTCGGAAGAAAAACGTCAGCAAAAGCGTACGAATGTGCGCGCCGTCGACGTCCGCATCAGTCATCAGGATGCACTTGTGATAGCGCACGTTCTCGATCGTGAACTCTTCCTTGATTCCCGCGCCGATTGCCGTGATGATCGTCCGGATTTCCTCGTTCGACAGAACCTTGTCGATTCGCGCGCGCTCGACGTTGAGAATTTTTCCGCGCAGCGGAAGAATCGCCTGGAACGCGCGATTGCGACCTTGCTTCGCCGAGCCACCGGCGCTGTCGCCCTCGACGAGGTAGATCTCGCACAACGCCGGATCGCTCAGGGAGCAATCAGCCAGTTTCCCCGGGAGATTGCCGACATCGAGCGCTGATTTCTTGCGGGTGAGATCGCGCGCCTTGCGCGCAGCTTCTCTCGCTCGTGCAGCCGACACCGCTTTCTCGATGACGATGTTCGCGACCCGGGGATGCTCTTCGAGATACGCGCCGAGCATTTCGTTGACGACGGTCTTCACCGCGCCCTCGACTTCAGAGTTGCCGAGCTTGGTTTTTGTCTGCCCCTCGAACTGCGGCTCGTTGACTTTCACCGAGAGAACGGCAGTCAGTCCTTCACGCACGTCGTCACCGCTCAAAGTGAAATCAGCTTTCTTGAGCGCGTTCGACTTTGACGCGTAAGCGTTGATGGTTCGCGTCAACGCAGCTTTGAACCCGGTTAGGTGTGTTCCACCCTCGTGCGTGTTCACGTTGTTGACGAACGAGAAAACGTTCTCGTTGTATCCATCGTTGTACTGGAATGCGAGCTCGATTCCGATGTCGTCGCGCTGAGTGTCGATGTACACGACTTCATTGTGCAGCGGCTTCTTCGTGGAGTTGAGATACTGCACCATCTCCTTCAAGCCGCCTTTGGCCATGAACGTTTCTTGCTTCTCCTGCCCCTCACGCTCATCTCCGAGCCTGATCTCGACGCCTTTGTTGAGATACGACAGCTCGCGCAGGCGATTCGCGATCGTCGCATAGTCGAATCGCAGCTCAGTGAAAATCTGGGGATCGGGTTTGAACCAGACCTTCGTCCCACTGTCGTTGGTACTTGTCTTTCCCTGAACCGTGAGCTTTGTTCGCGTTTTTCCCCTCACGAAATCCATGTAGTACTCTTTTCCGCCGCGCTTCACCCAGACCTTGAGCTGCTCCGAGAGAGCATTCACCACCGATACGCCAACCCCGTGCAGGCCGCCGGATACCTTGTACATGCTCTTGTCGAACTTTCCACCGGCGTGAAGCACCGTCATTGCCAGCTCGACGCCGGGAATTTTCTCGGTTGGATGAATGTCCACCGGAATCCCGCGGCCGTTGTCTGCGACAGTGATCGAATCATCTGCGTGGATCACCAGGCTGAGCTTCGTCGCGAAGCCGGCCAGCGCTTCATCGATCGAGTTGTCTACGACTTCGTATGCTAGGTGGTGGAGGCCGCGTGAGGAGGTGGAGCCGATGTACATACCGGGACGTTTTCTAACTGCATCGAGTCCCTTCAAAACCTGAATTTGTCCAGCGTCGTATCGCGGTTCGCTGGCTGTTGCAGTCTTCGGCATTATGTCTGGTTAAGCGGAAAGGAAGGCACCGAACGTATCCCGAAAACAGGGCTGCTCGGATTCCTCTAAATCTACTATTCGGCGGGGCCGAAAGCAATCAAAATCTTGGCTACTAAGCCTTTATCTGTAAAGCACTTACCGCTTCAGCTGGAAACGGATTTTTCTGACCCGCCGGGCACTCCCGCGAACGTTGAGAAGACGGATAAGCTCGGGCTCCATGAGCGACAGCTCGTTCATCCACGCGCTTGTTGACACGGCGACCAAAAGTGTGCCGTCAGTGGTGATCGAAAGTGCCTCCGTTACGCGCGCGATCTGCGTTCCGACAACATCATGCCAGTCGTCGATGGTGCCCGACTGATTGATGCGCTGGCTCAAACCTTTGTCGACAAGAAATTTCGACACCGCTTTCCCGATCGGCTCCGGAGTAACGCGCTTATCTGGTTTTTTTCTTCTCATGTCGCGGTCGGAAAAATTTTTCCTGCTTCGATGCGCACGCGTTCCAGCCACACGAGCTCCTCTGGAATATCTGCAGCGCGCGGCAGCGCGAGAATCGTCTGACCGAGTCCGGTGTTTTCAAGCAGCTCGAGAATTCGAGCGGATCGTTTTACGTCGAGCTCGGCGAATGGATCATCGAGTAGCAGCATCGGCTCGAGTCTATATGCATCTCGCAGCGTTGCCGCCTCGAGCATTCGCAATGCGATTGCCGCGGTGCGTTGCTGTCCCGCCGATCCGAACGAGCGAAGCTCCCGACCAGCAAGGGTGAGCTGGAGATCGTCGCGATGCGGGCCCGCATGCGTCAGACCGCGTCGGATGTCATGAGGGCGCTGCCGTTCGAGCGCCGCAGCAAGCATCTCTCTCGTTTCCTCTTCGCGCGCGACCGAGCTGTGATACGCCATGCGCGGATCGCCCTCTTCACCGATAGTCACGCAAATCCGCGTGAAGTCCGGCGAATGTTCGGCCACCCAGCGAGCTCGCTCGCACGCGATGACCGCGCCGGAATCTGCCAGCGCCGGTTCCCACGCGGCAACGGCGTCTGCGCTGCCTGAATTTCGCGCTGCGTCACGCAACGCGGCGTTTCGCTGCATGAGAGACGAGCGATAACTCTGAAGCGCGTTGAGATATCGCCTCGACGTCAATGCAAGCACGAGGTCGAGGTAGCGACGGCGTTCGCCAGGAGATCCAGCAACGAGCTGAATGTCGCGCGGCGAAAACATCACCGACGGCAACCCGCCGAACGCATCACTCATCCTCGGCAACGCAATACTGTCGAGCGAAACGCGTTTCTTCTTTCCATTCAGATCGAATCCGACGCCGAGGTTGTGTTCACCATCGGTGCGCGCGGCGAGTGCGATGTGAAATCCACGGGTTCCAAATCGAACCACGTCCTGATCGCGTGCGCCTCGCGCGCTGCGGAGTACCTGCAAGTAATAAATCGCCTCGAGAAGATTCGTTTTTCCCTGACCGTTTTCGCCAACGATTGCGAGTCCAGTCTCGGGAAAACTCAAGTCGACCTTCTCGAGATTTCGGAAGTCGCGAATGGCCGCGTTTCGCAGCCAGACGCGTGGCTCGGTCATTTCCCGGTGAACTCCGCGGGTCGCTTCTCGAGAAACGCCTTTGTTCCTTCGCGCATGTCGCTCGTTGCCGCGAGGAGTGCGAAATGATTCGCTTCCAGCGCGAGACCGCCCTCGAGTGACATGTCGAGTCCAAGCATGACCGCTTCGATGCAGGCAGCGACGGCGAGCGGACCGTTGGCGAGGATCTGCTTCAGCATCTCGGTTGCCGCACCGATGAGATCAGCCGGCGCTACGACTCGGTTTACAAGTCCGATGCGATAAGCCTCTGCGGCGTCGATTGTCTCGCCGGTAAGAAGGAGCTGGAGTGCGCGTCCTTGTCCAACGATTCGCGCGAGCCGCTGAGTTCCTCCGTAACCGGGACAGAGTCCGAGCTTTACCTCTGGTTGGCCGAATTTTGATTGCTCGGAGGCGATTCTGATGTGGCATGCGAGCGCAAGCTCACATCCGCCGCCGAGTGCGAAGCCGTTGACCGCGGCGATGACGGGCTTTGGGGATGTTTCGAACAGGCGAAAGATTCTTTGGCCTTCCATCGCCAGCTTGCGAGCGGAAACGGCGTTTTCCTTCGCTAATTCCGAGATATCAGCGCCGGCGATGAACGCTCGTCCAGCGCCAGTAACGATCAGGCCGCGGATGTCTTCCCGATCACGGACTTCACTGATCGCCTGACCGAGCTCGCGCATTGTGGCGGCGTTCAGCGCGTTGAGCTTGTCGGGTCGATTGACGGTGAGGGTCGCGATTCCGCCGCTCGCGGCGAGAGTCACTGATTGGTATGGCATGGCGCGCGAGTTGAAGTCGGGTGTAATGTACCGGACGATGCCACAGAAACACAGAAACACAGAAAACTGCAAGAATTTTGGGGAACAGCACTCGCCATCGCGGGTCGTTTCGCCGTTTCCCTTGGAATTTTCTGTGTTTCTGTATTTCTGTGGCAAAAAGTTCTCGATAGCGGCCTGAATGGCGCAACAGTGGATTCTTCGAAAAGGCTCGAAGGAGCGGGGCTTTCAGTATGCCTCGTCGAGCGGTCGAAAGATCCGCGCGAAGGCTGACCTCGAGCGAATCGATGCGCTGCGGATTCCACCTGCGTGGAAGGACGTTCATGTCGCGGTAAGCTCGAGAGCGCCGGTGCAGGCGTGGGGATTCGACGCGCGCGGGCGAAAGCAGTACCGCTATCACACTCGCGCGGTGGAGAAGGGAGAGCTCGCAAAACATTATCGGGTTCGTCAGCTTGCGAGCGATCTTCCAATATTGAGGCGCACTCTGCGCGATGATTTCGGTCGCGGCGATTTCTCCAGAGAGCGTGTCTTCGCTGGAATCGTTCTGCTGATATCTGACGCTTTTTTCAGAGTAGGAAGCGATCGCTACGAGCGTGAAAACAATACTTTCGGTGTTACGACTCTTCGAAAGTCGCACGTAAAGGTTGTTGGTGATTCCGTAAAGTTCGATTTTCGCGGAAAGCGCTCGATTCGACAGAAGCGGCCATACAGCGCTTCGCCGAGGATGTTGGCATTCATTCGATCGTTGATCCGCACTCCTGGTCAACGATTGTTTCGCTACAAGGAGGACGGCGAGTGGGTGAATGTCAGTGCGCGCGATGTGAACGAATACATTCGGAGCTTGGCTGATTTTCCGTACACCGCGAAGGATTTTCGCACCTGGGGTGGAACGCTTCGCATGGCAATTGTTCTCGCAGACCTCGGCAAGGGGAAGAATGAGCGCGCGCGGAAGCAGACTGTCGCGCAGGCCGTTCGCTTCGTTGCGTCGGAGCTGCACAACACGCCGGCGATCGCCCGCAAGTCGTACGTGCATCCTGTTCTCATAACGCGATATGTGCAAAACGGCGCGACGATCGAGGTAAGGCATCCCACGCTGACGATGCGCAGTGAAAAGCGGTTCAGGCATACTCCCGAAGAGAAAGCCCTTATCGATTTCCTCGCGCAGTATTTTCCTGAGCGTCGCAAAGAACGGCGACCCGTTCACTCGGAGGAGAATCGATGAATCTCGCTATGTCGGCTCGTGTTGGAATCATTGGTGCGTTGTGCACTGGCGCTGCAGCATGCGCAACCAAATCTCCTGAGACTGAGATGAACCCGGCTCCGCTGGCGATTAGCAACGAAGAGGTCACGCTCAAAACTCCAACAGGTGACATATTCGGAACTCTGGAGCTTCCTGCCGCGAAGCAGCCGGTGCCGGTCGCTCTGATCATCGCCGGCTCTGGTCCGACGGATCGCAATGGGAACAGCCCCGCGCTCCCGGGGAGCAACAACAGTCTCAAGATGCTCGCCGATGGATTAGCGTCGCGGGGAATCGCGTCGCTGCGATACGACAAGCGTGGAATCGCGGCGAGCAGAGCGGCGATGACGACCGAGGCTGACCTACGCTTCAATCATTTCATCGAGGACGCCGAGGCGTGGGTAAAGCAGCTTCGAGCCGACAAGAGATTTTCAACGATCACGGTGATTGGTCACAGCGAAGGCTCGCTCATTGGAATGGTTGCGGCGCGCGAGGCGCGCGCAGATGCGTACGTCTCGCTCGAGGGAGCTGGACGCAAGGCTCCGGACATTCTCGCTGAGCAACTGAAGGCACAGCTGCCGCCAGAGATGTTCGCTCAAACCCAGCGCATTCTCGCGTCGCTCTCGGCGGGCTCGACACCGCCGCCCGATTCTGTTCCGCCGGTGCTCGCTCCGCTTTTTCGCGCCAGCGTTATGCCGTACCTCGTCTCGTGGTTCAAGTATGATCCCGCAGTGGAAATCGGAAAGCTCAACATTCCGGTGCTGATCGTTCAGGGTACGACCGACATTCAGACTTCGATGACCGACGCGCGGGCTCTCGCCGCCGGAAACAAGTCGGCGAAGTTCATTCAAATGGAAGGGATGAACCACATTCTCAAGGAAGTGAGCGGCGACAGGTTGGCGCAGATTCCGAAATACAGCGATCCCACACTGCCCGTCGTCCCATTGCTGCTCGATGATATCGCGGCATTCATCAAGTCGGTTCACAAAGAGTCATGAGAATCCACCGCAGACTTTTATTTGCGACTTTGTTGATCTCGGTCGCGTTAGCTCCACCCCGATTGGGCGCGCAAGCAAGACATGTGCGTCCACGCGACAGCTGGTTCGGAGCAGACAAGGTCAAACACTTTCTGATGTCGGCTTTCATCGAGAGCGTGACGTTCAGCGGACTCCAGGCAGCGGGTGCGCATCGCAACGCTTCGTTCGCGGGTGCAATCGGCGCGACCGCCGTATTCGGAATCGGGAAGGAGATCCACGACAAGCAACGAGGCGAGCCGTTCAGTCTCCGTGACATCGCGTGGGATACGGCTGGCGGAGGTTCCGCGCTCCTCATGCTCCGACGTACTCAGCATTGATACGTCAGTCCGGCCGGCTGAGTGTAGTCGTAGCCTATTCCGCTACCTATATTGAATGACAATGAAAGTGCGCACGAAGTTCCTTCTTGGAGGGCTCGTTGTCCTCGGTACGGCCGGCTATCTCATGGCCAGCTCGATCCGCGACACGGCCGTCTATTATCTGACGCCGGCGGAGCTGTCCGCGAAAACAGTCTCCGATCCGACGTTCTTCAACACCGGCGTGAAAGTCGGAGCGCGTGTTGTGCCGGGATCCATCAAGCGTGAACCGGGCGGACGCGAGACTGCTTTCGCGATGACCGATGGCGCGAAATCATACAACGTCGTCTATCGCGGAATCACGCCCGACACATTCACCGACGGCGTTGACGTTGTCGTCGAAGGACGACTCGCACGCGACGGAACTTTCCGCGCAACGACTCTGCTCGCGAAATGCGCATCTCGATACGAGAACGCGCCGGAGAAGGGAACCGCAAAGTATAAATCGACGCCGGGCTATCGCGCCGCGGCCGCCGAAAAGCGAGCGTGATTCTAGTTGGTGAGCTGTCGCTCTGGGTCGCCCTGTTAATGGCGACCTGGGCAGCGACTGTTTCTTTCGCGGGTGGATCCCTCGGGCGACGCGACCTCGTCGCAAGCGGAGAACGAGCGGTCTATGCTACGCTCGCGATGGTCGTGCTCGCGTCACTCGGTTTGTGGACCGCAATCTTCAGCCACGACTTCTCGTTCAAGTACGTCGCGTCGTTCACCAGCGCGAATCTTCCAAAGGCATATCTCTTCACGTCGTTCTGGGCAGGACAGGCGGGATCACTCCTGTTCTGGTGTCTCATCCTGTCGATCTATTCGGCGATTGCGATCTACACGAACCGAAATCGCAATCGTGTGCTAATGCCGTACGTCGCGGGCACGCTCGCCGTCGTTCTGATTTTCTTCCTCGCGACGATGTGCTTCGGCGCGAATCCCTACGAGCGGCTCGATTGGATTCCGCCAGACGGACGCGGAATGAATCCGCAATTGCAAAATCCCGGGATGGCGATTCATCCGCCGAATCTCTACCTCGGATACGTCGGCACGACGATTCCATTCGCATTTGCGATAGCTGCGCTTCTCACGCGTAAGCTCGATGCCGAGTGGCTGGCCGCGGTGCGAAAGTGGGCGCTCCTCGCGTGGTTCTTCAACACGACCGGAATTCTCCTCGGCATGTGGTGGGCATATGTCGAGCTCGGATGGGGCGGCTACTGGGCATGGGATCCAGTAGAGAACGCATCGCTTCTTCCGTGGCTCGTTAACACCGCGTTCCTGCATTCGATCATGGTGCAGGAAAAACGTGGAATGTTAAGAAAATGGAACGTCACTCTGGTCGTCACGACGTTCCTGCTGGCGATTTTCGGAACGTTCATTACGCGCAGCGGCATTATCTCGAGCGTGCACTCCTTTGCACAATCGCCCGTCGGTAAGTGGTTCGCCGGGTTCCTCATAATTGGAATTGTCGTTACTGCCTACCTCGTGACGACTCGGCTGAAGGATCTCGAAGCGAAGGCCGAGCTCGAGAGCATGGTCAGTAGAGAAGCGGCGTTCCTCTATAACAACTTGATTCTCGTCGGAATCGCGTTCTCTGTGCTGTGGGGAACGCTGTTTCCGATAATCAGCGAAGCTGTGCGCGGGCAGAAAATCACGGTCGGTCCGCCATTCTTCAACGCAGTCAACATTCCACTCGGTTTGTTGCTTCTCCTGCTTACGGGAATCGGTCCGCTCATCGCATGGCGACGGGCATCGGTCGCGAACCTTCAGCGCCAATTCCTCGGACCCGTGATCGCGGGCATCACGACTCCATTTGTCCTCCTGCTGTTCGGAATGCGTGACTTCGCTGCAATCGTCGCCTATTCCTTCGCTGCATTCGTCACGATGACTGTGGTGCAGGAGTTCTACAAAGGAATCGGCGCGCGCATGCGCATGTACGGCGAAGGAATTTTCGACGCGTTCATGCGACTCATTGCGCGAAATCGCCGGCGATACGGCGGCTACATCGTGCACATGGGCGTCGTCGTGATTTTCTGCGGCTTCGCGGGTCTCGCCTTCAAGAAGGAATACGATCTCACGTTCAAGCCTGGCGATGCGCGGGAAGTTGTCGATCCCTGGGGACACAAATGGAAGTTCGTTAGTCAGGGAGTGTCGCAATACGACGCGCTCAACCGTCACGTTACGGCGCTTGCGCTGGAAGTCAGTCGCGATGGGCAACCAGCGGGAGTGATGTCGACGGAAAAGCGGCAGCACGTCGACAGTCGCGGTGAGCCGACGTTCGAGCCTTCTACAGAAGTCGGCATCAGAAGCTCATTCAGAGAAGATGTGTACATCGTTCTCGCCGGAGTGCGCGCGGATGAAAGCGCCGAGATGCGCGTAACGTTTAACCCGCTCGTGGTTTGGGTTTGGCTCGGTGGTGGGCTCATGGCGATCGGCGGATTGATCGTGATGTGGCCGCAAGCGCGAAGACGCCGCGTGCAAGGTGGGTACGCCGCGACGATGGAACCCCGCGAAACCGTCGAGAAGCCGCGCCAGCTGGCCGGAGTCTGATGCACAATCGAAGGGAATTTCTCGCGGCTGCGGCTGGCGCGATGGGCGTCGCGTTGATCAATCCTCGCCGCGCCGTTGCTCAACAGGTGACGCAGACTTTTTCCGGGCCGATGGAGCAGGACGCATATCACCCTGTAAACCTCCCGCGAAAAGCCGGCGCGCGCCCATCGATGTCCGATGCTCAGCGTGACGATCTCGAGCATCAGATCAAATGTCAGTGCGGTTGTCCGCTCGACGTCTTCACGTGCCGCACGACGGACTTCTCATGCAGTGTATCGCCGGCGATGCACGCCGACGTTATGGGCCTTGTCGACGGCGGATATGCGGCGAAAGAAATTCTGGCCGCGTTCCAGAAAGTTTATGGCGAGCGCGTTCTGATGTCGCCTGTAAAAAAGGGATTCAACTGGCTTGGGTACGTAACGCCATCGATCGCCCTCGCAGCCGGCGCAATCGTCGTCTTCGCTCTCATTAGACGTTGGGGAGAACGCGCGGCACAGCGTCCAGCGGCCGTGGCAATCGCGGCTGACGCGACTCCAGCAGAGCTCGAAACAATCAACGCTGCTCTAAAGGACGACAGTTGATTCCTCTTCTCGTTGGCGCTCTGCTGTCGCTCGTCGCGTTGTCGTTCGTTCTCTATCCACTCTTGTTCGATTCGAAGTCCGTCTCCGTGCTGCATCAAGAGCGTGCGGAGCCTCAGCGCAATCCAGCACTTGAAGCGCTTCGCGAGATTGAGTTCGATCGCGAAACCGGCAAGCTCTCCGACGCTGACTACTCGGCGCTAAAAACCGAATACACTCAGCGAGCTGTCGCCGTCATGCGCGCGGGCGATAATCCTGTCTGCCCGAACTGCGGACCTCGCCCTGAGCGAGATGCCGCGTTCTGCTCGAATTGTGGAGCGGCCCTGACTGTTAAGGACTAGACCTCGAGCGACTCGAGTCGCTTGAGTGCAATTCGAATCGGTATCAGCGTCGCTGCGCAGCAAAGAATTCCCGCGAGTCCGAAACCAATCACCATTTCCAACGGACTCGACTCTGCGCCGAAAGCTCGCGACGCTAGATAGCCAAAAACTGGGCGGGCTTCGAGCAAGATCACGCCGCCGATCATTACGATCGAAGCCATCATGAACAACAGACCGCCGAACGAGGTCGGAATTTGCGCGGCGTTCTCAGTCTCGAATCGCGGATACATCGTCCCGAATCCAATTGCGAGGCCGGCGATCGCGAACGTCATCATCGTAATCGTGAAGATCGAGACGAGCATGATGAATTGAGTGACGTGCATCAACATTCCAGTCACGATCACCAATGCAAGCGCCATCACCAGCAGCGGAATTGTCCCGACCCAGAACTTCGACCAGAGCAGCTCGCGCATCGCAAGCGGGCTCGATCGCAGCAGCCACATCGTTTTCCCTTCGAGACTGATTCCCGGGAAAATGAATCGCGCAGCAATCGATGCGAGAACAAAGCCCGCGAGCACCAGGTTCAGAAATGGAATGAGGTTCGACACGAAGAACGTCACGCCGCCGCCGTGAATTGGCAGCAGCTTGATGTTGATGACGTACACCACGACGAGCACGCCGAGCAGAATGAGCTGCGACCATTGAGTTGCATCGCGAAAGAAGAGCCGCACTTCCTTGAGAACGAGCTCGCGGCGAACGATTCCCAGCGGAGACAGGATCTTCCTGAGAAGCATCGATGGTTTTTTTTGCGTGGCGTAAAGCTCCGCACCTTCTTGCGCTTTCGTGAATCCTTTCGAGTACAGCTGACGGTGCAAAATCGCGCCGAGGACCAGAAACGCCGCCGACGTCGAGGACAAAAGATAGAAAGGAAGAAAGTCCGGATCACGCGTGAGCCAACTCATCAAACCCGTTTGAACCCACTCACTCGGCAGCCACGGCGACGTTGGCGTCTTCAGCACGGAGATGAATTCAATCAGCGATCGGAATCCTTCGGGGCGCGCGAGCTGCTCGGGTCGCATCAATCGGAACAGAAGCACGAGGCCGCCGGCCGCCAGCAAACCAATGACCGTCAGGATGTCTTTCGTACGCCGCGCCGGAAACGCATTTACCAGCAACAGTGTAATCGCCGAGCCGATGACTGTCGGCAGAATCAGAAAAGGCACGAACGCCGCGATAACGACGAGCACGAACATCGGGCCGCCGTCGAACACGATTCCGTACGCTATGAAGATTGGTACGGCGAGCAGCCCGACCATCCAGCTCGAGTACGCGCAGGTCTCGGTGAGTTTCGCGAAATACAAGCGAAGCCAATCGACCGGACCTGCGACGAGAAGGTCGAGATCCTTTGCGAGGAAAAACGTCGACAGCGATGCGATGACGTTCGACAAGAGGAGCATTCCGAAAAAGCTCACGAGCAAAAGACCGAGAAGTTTTCCGGCGAGTAGAGGGCCGATTTCCGGAACGCCCTTGAAGTAATTGAGCAGGCGAAAGAGAACGCTGAAGACGAACGTCCAGAAGATGACTGCGAGCACTCCAAGAACGGCGGCGCGTCCCGTCGATCCTTTTTCTTTTTTCGTGGCCCGCGCGCGGATGCTTTGCCATTTCGGCGAAAGCAGATGAAGAAAGCTCGGTGTGAGAATCTCCTCAGGCATCGAG
The DNA here is from genome assembly GCA_041499635.1 of Gemmatimonadaceae bacterium. Taxonomy (GTDB): domain Bacteria; phylum Gemmatimonadota; class Gemmatimonadetes; order Gemmatimonadales; family Gemmatimonadaceae; genus UBA4720. The sequence continues at coordinate 31 of JBGQKT010000058.1, read as the reverse complement.
CACGTCCACGAATTCGCGCGCGGCGTTCTCT
>JBGQKT010000057.1:0-16895 GCA_041499635.1 Gemmatimonadaceae bacterium | reverse complement strand
GCGATCATCCGGTACGAGCCGAATGAGATCGTCGTCACTCCATTTCTTGAAAGTCACGATTCCACTGAACGAGATGTACCAGCTCGCTTCGATTGCAGTCTCTGCAAGACCTCGCGAACCCGTGAAGCAATGAAGGACTCCGACAACGCCGGCGCTTCCAGCCTCGCGCACCATCGCGCCCGTGTCGTCTTCTGCATCACGCGTGTGCACAACGACAGGCTTATCTAGCTCACGCGCGAGTGAGAGCTGCTCCGCAAATGCCCGCCGCTGCTCGATGCGAGGTGAGTTGTCGTAGTGGTAATCGAGTCCGCACTCGCCAATCGCGACCGCGCCATCGAGCACGAGTGATCTCAGATCGGATATCGTAGTTGCGGGATCGAACCCCGACGCATCATGCGGATGAACTCCGGCCGAATGCGAGATGTAGCCGCGGTAATCGCGCGCCAACGCTGCCGCATCGCGCGCGGCAGCGAGAACATCAGCCGATCCGCTGCCAGATCCGATGCAGACTATTGCGCGGGCCCCGGTGATGCGGGCCCGCTCGATTACCTGGTCGCGGTCGCCGGCGAACGCCGAGTCGGCGAGGTGCGCGTGGCTGTCGATGAAGTCTGGAATGCCGCTGTCCTGCGGGGCCATTTGCGCTCGATCCACAACAACACCGGGCTCGCGACGTAAATCGAGCTGAACGTTCCGGTGAAGATTCCGAACGCCATCACCCACGCGAATGGTCTGATCACCTCTCCAGCAAAAATCAGAAGCGCCATTGTCGAAGCAAACGCCGTCGCGTGAGTAAGAATCGACCGCGGTAAAGTCTCGTTGATCGAACGATTCAGCGTGTCGTACAACGGCTCCTTCCTGTTCTTCCGGAGATTCTCTCGAACGCGATCGAAGATGATGATCGTATCGTTGAGTGAATAACCGATGACGGTCAGGATCGCGGCCACGACAGTCAGCGAAATCTCGAGATGCATGAGCTTGATGAATGCAGCCGTCGTGAGCACGTCGTGCGATGTCGCGATCAACGCGGCGACAGCGAATCGCCACTCGAATCTGATTGCCAGATAGACGGTGGTGACGACGAACGACAGGAGCATCGCAATGATGGCATCGCGACTCAACTCGTCCCCAACCTTTGGACCGACAGCTTCCGTGCGAATAACACGAACACTCTGGGCGCCGTATTTCTGAACGAGCAGATTTTCAATCTGCCGCGCGACGGTCTCGGCCCCCGTCGACGCAGCATTTGCCTTCTCGGATTCCTGCGCGCGAATGGTGTAGTCTCGATTGGATCCAAATTGCTGGATTTCCGCGCCTCGGATTCCAGCGGCATCGAGGTATCCGCGTAGCGATCCAACATCGACCGGCTTGGAGAACTGGAGCTGCATCAGCGTTCCGCCGGTGAACTCGATGCTGAAGTTCGGGCGGTAAAGCAGAATGGAGCCGACGCCAATGACGATGAAGGCGATGGTGATGCCTGCCGCCCATTTCCACCAGCGGATGAAATCGTAATGAGTGTTATGGAATATGCGAAGCATCAGATGCTCAGTGTCTGTGCGCTCTTGGAGCGAGTGAGCCAGATCATATAGAAGGTTCGGACGACGAAGATGGACGTGACCATCGATGCAGCGATACCGGCAAGAAGTGTTACGGCAAATCCTCGCACCGGGCCGGTGCCATACTGATAAAGCACCGCTGCCGTGAGTGCCGTGGAAACGTTGGAGTCGATGATTGCGCTCATCGCGTGACGGAATCCTTCATCGACAGCGGTGCGAACCGTTTTGCCTCGATCGAGCTCTTCGCGAATGCGCTCGAATATCAGAACGTTCGCGTCGACCGCGATACCAATCGATAACACGAATCCTGCGAGACCGGGCAGAGTAAGAACTGCGCTGAAGCCTGCGAGAGCCGCGAGCGTGAACAGCATGTACAGGCAGAGGCCGATGACTGCGAGCAGCCCCGAGAACCTGTAGTAGCCGAGCATTATCACGACAATCAGTATGATGGCGATGATTCCGGCAGTAGTTGCCTTATCGACCGAATCCTTGCCGAGGCTCGCCCCAATATTTCGAATCTCGGCGATTTTGAGTGGCGCCGGAAGTGAGCCGGCTCTCAACACGAGCGCCAAATCGGCTGCTGCCTGAAGATCCTTCCCGCCCATCGTGATTTGTCCGCGTGTACGAATCGCGCCTTGAATCACAGGAGGACGGCCCATCACGCGCTGATCGAGCACGATTGCCATAAAGTCGCCGATATGCTTTGCCGTCTCGACGCCAAACCGGCGACCACCCTCGTTGTTGAGCTGAAACGTTACGAGAGTTCCTTCCTGTGGATCGCGAACAGGCTTGGCGTCAGTGAGGTATTCGCCCGTAATAATCGGCCGAGCATCGAGCACATATAGCGGACGATAGAATTTGTTGCCGAGCGACGTGCTGTCGCCTCCCCAGCGAAGAACTTTTCCCGGCGGCAGTGCCGCCTGCACCTGCGGGAGCGAGAGATATTTGTCGATCTTGTCGACGTCACTCTGCGCGACGTAATACTCGCCGGCCATTTGACCCTGCTGAATCAGCTTCGAGAAATCGCCCCCGGCAGCGATTGCGGTATCAGTCTTTGCGGTGTCGGTTCTTACCTTCCCCTTGGCCGTATCAGTCGCCGCCTTCTTTGTTGTGTCCTTACTCAGTAACGACTGAAGACCAGCTGTTGCTGCCGCCGTCGTGTCAGCAGTGGCAGCTGCTCCGGCCTGCGCAACCGTCCTGGCTGCTCCGGACTGCTTTATCGCCTGATCGATACGAGGAAATGCTTTCTCGAGCGCTTGCGTCTTGTCGGTGATCTGAAATTCAAGGAACGCAGATTTCTGCACGACATCCTGCGCGCGCCGAGGATCATCGATTCCCGGCAGCTCGACGATGATGCGATCGTTGCCGGCCTTCTGCACGACCGGCTCGGATACTCCGAACTGATCGATTCGAGTGCGGACGACCTTGAGCGCACGGTCAATGGCCGTCGCCTTGTCGGGAATCTTTCCCTTCGACTCGTCAACCTCGAGCGCGAGGTGCATTCCACCCTGGAGGTCGAGACCGCGCTTCAGAGGAACGCGCTTGACGGTGTCGTACGTGAAGCCGTTTGGCCCCCGCACCCGCTCGATGACTTTGCGCGGATAAAGTGCGACGATCGAGGCAATGATCAGCCCCGCGATAAGTAGCAACCGATACTTCAGGCTCATGCGATCAAAGAAGGAAATTCGTGAATTTACGAGACAATTGAATAGCCTTTAAGGCTACCGGGAGCGCCGAGTGGAGTCAACGCGCGCAACGCGTTCTCTCGATCGCGCTCGAGCTGCCGAATGAGCTCATCAGCGCCGGAGAATTTTCTCGTGGCGCGAAGGAATGCGATAAAGTCGACGCGCACCTTCGCACCGTAGAAGTTTCCTGACGCGCCAAAGAGATGCGCCTCGAGTTTCGATTCTGTCTCTCCAAACGTCGGACGCGGGCCAAGATTCATCATTCCGCCGTACGGTCCTTCTGGTGTCTGCACCATCACGGCATATACACCTTCGGGCGGAAGCAGTTTGCGCGGCGATGGAGGCGCGATATTCACTGTCGCGAATCCAAGAAGGCGACCTCGTCCTTCTCCGCGAACGACCGTTCCGCCCAGAGCGTACGGACGGCCCAACCCGTCTGCCGCGCGCGCGAGATCCCCGCCGGCGATTGCACGGCGAATCGTTGTAGAGGAGATGGGCTGCCCATCGGCGTGAGCAACTGCCTCGACGACATCGACCTTGAAGTTCCAGCGTGCACCCAGCTCGCGCAGCACGTTGATGTTCCCCGCTCGATGGTGGCCAAAACCGTGATCGTGCCCGATGAGCAGCTCGCGCATTCGGAATCTTCGACGCAGCACATGGTCGACGAATTCCTCGGCCGAGTACGCTGACAGCGCGTGCGTGAAGGGAACGACCGCGAAGTACTCGACGCCCGTTTCGGCAATCACCTCGAGCTTTTCGTCGAGCGACGTGAGAAGCAGCGGCGCAGCAGCGGGATTTACAATCTCCAATGGATGCGGATCGAAGGTGACGAGAACACTCGGCAATCCAATAACGCGCGAGCGATCGACGAGCCGCTTGAGGACATCGAGATGTCCGCGATGAACTCCGTCGAACGTGCCAACCGTTACGACAGTGCCGTCGACGGTTGGCGGAAGCGCCGAGTCCGCGGAAATTCTCTTTAGATCAGACATTGCCGGCGACAACGGTGAGCCGGCGAAGCGGAGGCGGCGCATTGCGAAGATCCCCGAGCGACGCCGCGTCGCGAACATCGAATTCGCCACAACGCGTGCGACGTAGCGAGCCGAGATGTGCTGCGCTTCCTGCCGCGCGTCCCAAATCTCGCGCTAGCGCGCGCACATAGGTTCCCGTTCCGCAAGTAATCGTCGCGCGAAGCGTTTCCCGATTCGATTCGTGGACATCCCATTTGTACACGCGAACAGGAACTGGGGTCTGCTCAACGAGTTCACCCCGCCGCGCCGAATCATACGCGCGCACTCCGTCAATCGATTTTGCGGAATAAGCCGGCGGTACCTGCATGAGATCGCCCGTTAGCGAATCGATTGCTTCGCTGACCTGCTGCACTTCGGGCAATGGCGCAGAGCGCACAGTCGCGCCCGTTGAATCGTCAGTGTCGGTCTCAGCTCCAAATACAATCGTCGCGTCGTAAACCTTGGGCTCAGTCACAATGAAAGTTGCGAGACGAGTCGATCGCCCGAGAAGCATGACGAGCAATCCAGTCGCGAACGGATCGAGAGTGCCGAGGTGCCCGATGCTTCGTTCGTGGTAAGCGCGGCGCGCGGCGAGCACCATATCGTGTGAGGTAACGCCGGCGGGTTTGTCGACGAGCAGCAATCCTTCTACCGTCGCGGTTGCGGGCGCTTCTTCCTTACTCGCCGCCGTTTCCATCACCTGTCTTCGAAGACGTTTCGCGAATCTCGGCCAGCAGAGTTTCTATCCGCGCCGCTCGCGCGATCGTCTCGTCCTCCTTGAACTGAATCTCCGGAGCAACGCGAAGCCTGAGGGCACCGGCAACTCGCGCGCGAACGTGTGAGGCGCTACTGGCGAGTCCTTCGAAGGTCGCCTGCTTCTCCGCATCGGTTCCCATCACACTCACGAATACGCGAGCGTGACGGAGATCCTGAGTGACATCGACGCCGGTGACCGTGACGAACCCGACGATTCTCGGATCCTTCACACCTTCGGCGAGGAACGTCGCAACTTCTTCGCGGACCGCCTCAGCCACACGGTCCGCGCGACGAGTGTTACGCAGTTGCAGTCGACGTCAGAGTGCGCGCGACCTGTTCCTTGCGGTAGCACTCGATTACGTCGCCGATCTTGAGGTCATTGAAGTTTTCGATTCCAATGCCGCATTCGAATCCTTCGCGAACCTCCTTCACATCATCCTTGAATCGACGGAGCGAACCGATGACACCGTCGTAAACTTCGACGCCATCGCGAATGATCCGCGCCCTTCCTGTTCGATTGATGAGACCGCTTCTAACGGAACATCCAGCGATGACGCCCATCTTCGGCACCTTGAAGAGCTCGCGCACTTCCGCTTCGCCGAGCACAACCTCTCGCTCCTCTGGTCGCAGCATTCCCTCGAGCGCGGAGCGAACATCCTCGACCGCCTCGTAAATCACCTTGTACAACTTGATGTCCACACCCTCGCGCTCAGCTGCAGAGCGTGCGTTGTTGTCGGGACGAACATGGAATCCGACGATGATCGCGCCCGATGCGCGCGCGAGCAGAATGTCGCTCTCGGTGATCGAGCCGACGCCGCGATGAATTACCTCGACGGAAACTTCATCGTGTGACAGCTGACCGAGCGCATCGGCGAGCGCTTCCGCCGGACCGCCCTGGTCTGCCTTGATGACGATGCGAAGCGTGCGCTTCTCGCCCGCCGCTGCGGCGGTCATGAAATCCTCGAGCGATACAATGCTCTTGGAAGTGCGACGACTCTTCGCTTCGCGATCGAGACGCTGGCGGCGTTGCGCAATGTCGCGCGACTCCATTGCGTCTTCGACCACAACGAACTGATCGCCCGCCATCGGAACTCCACCGATGCCGAGCACCTGAGCCGGAATCGCAGGGCCTGCGTCCTTGATTGCCTTGCCACGCTCGTCGAGAAGTGCCCGCACTCGGCCGGAGTACATGCCGCAGATGAAGTCGTCGCCGACGTGAAGCGTTCCGCCTTGAATGAGAACCGTCGCGACAGGACCCTTGCCCGGATCGAGCTGTGCTTCGACAACCGCGCCAGTTGCACGCTTGTCCGGATTCGCCTTGAGATCGAGGATTTCCGCCTGAAGGAGAATCTGATCGAGCAATTGATCGATGTTCGTTCCCTTCTTCGCGGAAATCTCGGACGATAGGGTTGTTCCGCCGTACTCCTCGAGCACGACGCCGTGCTGCAGAAGATCCTGCTTCACTTTTCCGGGATTCGCCGAAGGCAAATCGATTTTGTTGATCGCGACAATTATCGGCACGCCTGCGTTCTTCGCGTGCGAGATTGCTTCGATCGTCTGCGGCATAACCTGGTCGTCGGCCGCGACAACAAGAACAACGATGTCGGTGACCTGCGCTCCGCGTGCGCGCATGGCCGTGAACGCTTCGTGGCCAGGCGTATCGAGGAACGTGATGTGTTTGTCGTTCGGGAGCGTTACGTGATACGCACCGATGTGCTGAGTAATTCCGCCTGACTCACCAGCGACGACATTCGCTTTCCGGATGTAATCGAGAAGAGACGTCTTTCCATGATCGACGTGACCCATGATCGTGACCACAGGTGGACGAGGCTTCAGATCTTCCGGTGCTTCCACCGTTTTTTCTTCGGCGAGACCAGCCGCGTACTCTTCTTCGCGAACAGCCTGGAATCCGAATTCACCAGCGATCAATTCGATTTGATCGAAATCGAGTCGCTGATTGATCGTGACCATTAGTCCGAGATTCTTGAAGGCGAATCCGACGATCTGCGTTGCTGGAACTTTGAGAATTGCCGCGAGCTCGCTGACCGTGATGAATTCGTTGACGTGAACTGTTTTCTTCTCGCGCTCTGCTGCGGCAATGCGCTCCGCTTCGAGCTCCTCGCGCGACCCATCGTCGGCTCGACGTGAACCGGGGCGGCGCGCAGCTGTGCCGCGCAATGCCGACATCGTGCGCGAGATACTCGACGACACCGCTTCCTGATCGACTGATCCGCGCTTGCCTTTTTTGCCGCGTCGTCCGCCGCGTTCGTCGCCGCGTCCGCCACCGCCACGCTCGTCCCGCCTCGCTCCAGGAAATCCCGTTGCGGCGCCGGGCGCAGCGGATGCGACCGGACGCGGCGGAACGAACGGCGTTCCGGTCGCGACAGGTCGTGGCCGTGGCGCACCTGGTACGACGGGACGCGGACGCTGTCGCTCGGTTGTTTGACCGCCGCCACTCTGTGACTGACCAGCCGCAGCCTGCGGCTGCTGTTGAGATGCGGACGCAGTTGGCGGCGGTGCCGGCTTCGGTGCAGGCGCCGGAGTTGCGCGCGCAGTCGTTTCCACGACAGGCTCGCTCGCAGCCGGAGCTTCCGGCTCGGTGGCAACGGGCGGAGCCGCGGCGGCTTTCGCAGCCTCTCTCGCTTTTGCGACTGTGTCAACGATTCCCGATCCCGGCAACGGCGGCTCGGCAGGAATCGCCGGTTCGGCAGCGGCCTCTACCGGTGGCGGCGGAGTGTCGACGACGCGCCGACGACGACGGGCCGGACCCGTCTCGGCTGGCGTCTCAACAACGGGAGGCGGCGCCTCGGCAACTGGCGCAGCTGCGCCGCGGCGACGACGTGATGCCCCAGCAGGAGGCGCAGTTGCGCGTGCGCGTTTTTCGCGCTCCCACCTCGCTCGAATGCGGGCGACCTGATCGTCCGTGAGCGGGCTGACGTGACTGCGCACCGGTACATCCATTTGACGAAGCAGGGTTATCACCTCGTCGACCGAGATACCGAATTCGCCTGCCATGTCGTTGACGCGAAGCTTGCTCAAAACCTGCCTCCTGGATTCCTGATCACCACCGCGTCCGGCGCTGCCTCTCTGATACCGCGCGCCAGTCCCGCGTCGAGCACTCCAATTGCCGAAACGGATTCCCGCCCGCAAACCGTCGCGAGGTCCGCTGACGAAAGCCCTTCAATCATTGCCACTCCTCGCGCTGTGAGGAGGGGCACAATCTTGTCCATACTATTCTTCGACGCGTCGGCCGCCACAAGCGCCAGCTTGAGCTTGCCTCGTCGCGCTGCATCACGCACCTGTTGCACGCCAACCACCGCGCGCCGTCCGCGAATTCCCAAGCCGACCAGGCCGAGGATTTTTCGGCGGACGATCGCATCTATCACTCGTCTTTTTTCGCTCCCGCCTTTGCAGGCGTTTTTGCTGCATCCGATTCGTCACCTTCACTTCCTACTATCGAGCCACTCTCTGCTGCCACTGACTCGGTCGCGTCAGTCTCCGACGCGACGCTCTTCGCTTCGACCGTCGAAGATTCGGCGCCTTCTTCTGTCGTCAGCTCGTTGATGATCGTCATTAAGCGATCTGCTTCCTCAGGAGCGATGCCCGCCAATCGTAGAAAATCTTCCCGTTCGAGATCGATGATGTCGTCGAGAGTCTTGTAACCGGCTTCCTCGAGAACTGCGACAGTCGCCGGCTCCAATCCCTCGATGTCGGAGAGCTTCGGATTGACAACTTCTTCAGTCGCTCCGGGAAGCGGCTGGAAGATTTGCGTGTCCGCGCCGCGCTCCATCCACTCGCGGCTCGAGTACAGCTCGATTTTCCATTCGGTGAGCTCGGATGCCAGTCGCACGTTCTGACCGTTGCGCCCGATTGCGAGCGACAGCTGATCTTCGTCGACGACAGCCTGAATCGTTTTTGTCGCGGGATCGCTGAAGACGCGAGCAACACGCGCCGGAGCAAGTGCGAGCTTCGCAAATCGCTCCGGATCAGCAGACCACGGGACGATATCGATTCTCTCACCACCGAGCTCATTGACGACCGCCTGAACGCGCGAGCCTTTGAGACCGACGCATGCGCCAACCGGATCGACCGAATCGTCGCGCGAGAACACCGCGATCTTTGTGCGATTTCCAACTTCGCGTGCAGCCGCGCGCACTTCGACGATTCCCTGCTGAATCTCGGGGACCTCGAGCTTGAACAGCGCCTTTACGAACATCGGATCCCCGCGGCTCAACATGAGACGCGGACCTTTGGGAGTTTCCTCGACGCGCTTCAAGACAGCGCGAATTGGATCGCCCTGATGGAAGTGCTCGCGATGATTCTGCTCGCGGTAAGGAATTATCGCCTCGGCCTCGCGGAACTTGTTGAGCATGATGACGAGCTTACCGCGCTCGATCTGCTGGACTTCTCCCGACAGAAGGTCGCCGACTCTGCTCGAGAATTCATCGCGAATCTTCGATCGCTCTCCTTCCCTGACTCGCTGGATGATTCGCTGCTTCGCAGCCAATACGGCCATCCGGCCGAATTCAGCGAAATCGACAGGCGCTTCCATGACGTCGCCGACCTGGAACTCTTCGTCCTCGAACCGCGCTTCCTCGAGGGAGACTTCCTTCGCCGGATCAGTCACTTCGTTGACGACGGTGAGAAGGCGGACGATGCGGATCGTCCCCTTGTCTTCGTCGATGTCGACTTCCGCCTGAACGTTCGGGCCGTGCTTCTTCGCAAGCGCGGCGTGAATTCCGTCGTAGAGAAGGCCGTGCAGTTCGGTGCGATCGAGCTGCTTTGAATTCGTCAGCTCTTTGATCGCGGATAGAATTTCGAGTGAACCGGCCATCCTATTGCTCCTTACCGTTTCCAGTTGAATGCGAGGCGCGCCTTTCTTACGGCGCGTATCGGGATGCGCAGCGATTTTCCGCCCGCATCCTCTGCAACAATTATCTCTTCACCATCGCCGCCCTCGACTCCGGTGATTCGAACTTCACGCGATCCGGCATCCGGACCGCCTTCAACAGCATCGTTCGTAACCACAGCGTCGCGACCTCGGAACCTGCGAAAATCAGCCGCGTTTCTAAGCGGCCGCTCGACGCCTGGCGACGACACCTCGAGCACGTACCGCGCTCCGGCGAACGACGCGTCGTCAAGCTTTGCTTCGATCGCGCGTGATGCTCGCGCGCAATCGTCTACCGTCACCTTATCTCCGTCAGTTCTGTCGATGCGAACATCGAGAACCGGCCGGCCTTTCGTGCCGCCCAACCGTAGCTCAAAAAGCTCAAGTCCAAGTGGTTCAAGCTCTTTTGTTACAAGGTTTTGCAGCGCGTCGTTCATCTACTTTCGAGCTGCCTCCACGAAACAAAAAAATGTGGGGGGCAATCCCCACATTCACGTCGGCGACTCACGTCGCCGACTTCAAAGAATCTAGACGGGCTACACTATAGAGTCAAGGTAAGAACAACCGGTCGCCGATGCCCGCCGGCCGATATCGGCGACCGGCAGTACCCGCAGTTTCTTTACCAAAGTGACGCGACGATTACACCAACCTGCCGACCGGTGTCCCCTGCTCGGTGAGAAAAAAACCGATCGTTGTCGCACTTCGTGCAGTACGGTGAAACCGAAATGTGTTGCACGCCTGCTTCATGTGCGTGCTCGGCAAGTAACGATCGAAGGTCGACATTTCCCGCGCGGTTCGCCGTCTCACCGGTCAGCTGCGCGCGAACCTCTGCGCTCACCTCGTAACAACGTCCGCATATCCCGGGACCGAGATGCATCAAGAGCTCGTCGGGCGCGATCTTGCGCTTCGCAAACTCCGCGAGTCCGCTGTCGATGATTCGCGCTGCGGTACCGCGCCATCCCGAGTGAAGAATCGCGACGGCGCCCGAGGGATGAGCGATGAAAACGGGAACGCAATCGGCGACGGACACCGAGAGCGCAATTCCCTTCTCTGTCGCAAGGTGTCCGTCGGCTTCGCCCGTGCGCAGAAATCCTTCCCAGCCGCCCGAATGAGCGACTACCCGCGTGCCGTGAACCTGGCGGCCAATGACGAGGCGTCGGGCATTCTGCGCGAGCTCACCCTGAAGATCAGTCCATCGCGACATCACGTCGCCGACCGGATCCTGTCCCGCTAATCCGAACGTCCCCGCGTTTCGCGTTGTCGTGAAGGCGCGGACTCCGAAGCTCTGGAAATCCGCGATTTCCTCACGATCCAATGTCGATGGGACTGCCGTCACCGACGACGATCGTCCACGCGTCGCACCTCGGCGCCAAGTGCAACGAGTCGCTCGTCCATTCGCTCGTAGCCGCGCTCGATCTGGCCGACGTTGTTGATGACGCTTTGTCCTTCAGCGCCAAGCGCGGCGATTAGAAGCGCCATTCCCGCGCGGATGTCGGGAGAATCGAGCGTCGCGCCGTGCAACGCAGATGGTCCCGCAACCAGAGCGCGATGGGGATCGCACAAGACAATCTTCGCACCCATCGTGATCAATTTGTCGACGAAGAACAATCGCGACTCGAACATCTTTTCGTGCATCATGATCAAGCCTTCGCACTGGGTCGCTGTGACAATCGCAATCGACATCGTATCCGCAGGGAACGCCGGCCACGGTTGATCCTCGAGCTTGGGAACATGATCGCCCAGGTCCGCCTGAATTTTCCGGCGTTGCTTTGCCGGCACGATTAGATCATCCCCGTCCTCGACGCATTCGATGCCGAGTCGCGCGAAACCCATTCGCGTCGAGCGAAGATGCTCGATTCCCGCGGCTTCGATTCGCAGCTCGGAGCGCGTGGTCGCGGCGAGGCCAATGAACGATCCGACCTCGATGTGATCTGGTCCAATCGTGTGCTGAACTTCTTCGCGGCCGAGCGGGCGTCCACCTTCGACGATGAGATTGTTCGTGCCGATGCCTTCGATGCGAGCGCCCAGCGTAGTCAGGAAATGTGCGAGATCCTGCACGTGCGGCTCACTCGCCGCGTTGCGAAGAATCGTCTTCCCTTTCGCGGCGACCGCTGCGACCAGTGCGTTTTCAGTTCCCGTAACGCTCGGCTCGTCGAGAAATACGTCGGCACCAGTGAATCCCGATACGGTGAGTCGAACGAGACCTTTGTCGAAGGTCATCTTCGCGCCGAGCTGCTCCAGCGCGAGAAAATGCGTGTCGAGACGACGGCGACCGATGACGTCGCCTCCGGGCGGCGGCAGTGTGATCTCACCGCAGCGAGCGAGAAGCGGCGCGGCAAGAAGTATCGACGCGCGAATCTTCGCGCAAAGCTCGGGATCGAGATCGCGCGCGTGAACTTCCTTGGCGTGAATCTCGAGAGAATTGGGAGCTGTCCATTCAATCGAGACTCCGACTGACCGGACCAGTTGCATCAGTGTTTCGATGTCGCGGATGTGCGGCACGTTGTCGAGCCGCACGATATTTTCCGAGAGCAGCGCCGCCGCAACGATCGGCAGCGCTGCGTTCTTGTTGCCCGAAGGGCGAATCGAGCCGTGCAGGGTGCGACCACCCTCTACGATGTATTGGACAGCTGGCATGTATGATTTCCCGAGCGAACTGGGCGAATGAGGGCGCCGCGCCGAACACCGGACTCTGGGGCGAGGCATTGAGTTCGAGCGGTTGCGCTAATATATCGCTAGCAGCACTCTTTGTACCGCTTCAAGACCGACACCCGAGGATGGCCCTACCCTTGCACTCGAGAGGCGCATGAGCGGATGGCTGATGACAGGGTCGCACTGGCTGCTTCAGGCTACTGCGTCCCTGCCCGACACGATTGTCACGAAGCAGGTGACAGTCGAGCCTGGACTCTTTCAGAAAATCACTACCTTTGCCAGCGGAATCGCTTCCATCGCGTTGATGATTCTGACGATTGCGCTTGTGCCGGCGGCGTGGAATTTCCGAAAGAGCTACGCAAAGATCAGCGACATGATGGACCGGATTTACGGTGACATCAATCCGATCATGCGGCATGCGAGCACGATTGCCGATAACGTGAACTACATCACGACGGCTGTTCGAGTCGACGTGCAGAAGCTGAGTCAGACGGTCGCATCCGCGAATCAGCGACTGATGTCATCGGTGGATCTCGCGGAAGAAAGAATCAAGGACCTCAACGCTCTCTTGTCCGTGGTGCAGGAAGAAGCCGAGTCTGCGTTCATCTCCACGGCATCGACGGTGCGCGGAGTACGCACGGGAATTCATGAAGCATTCGAAAAGGAGGAGTCAGTAGATGGCAGATACACTGAAGGCGAGCCCGGCTGGGAGAAGCCGCGCCCGCGCGTCCGCCCGCGAGATGAACAACTCGGATGACGAGGAACGAGAGCAGCAGTTCGATCTGCTGACTGCGGCATTGCTTGGTGCTGCGGTCGGCGCGGCGATAACCCTTCTCTTTCGCACTGGACCGAGTGGGCGGCGACCGATTGGTCCAGTGATCGGCGCGGCCGGACGAGGCGCTCGTTTCGCTGGACTCGCAGGAATGCAGGGAGCGAGATGGGCCGGTGAGAGAGCAGCACCAGGCGCTCGATGGGCAGCAGAACAGGGTCGCGAAGGCGCTCGATGGGCGGCGAAGAGAACAGCAAGCGGGTACAACGCGGCGCGAGAACGCGGCTCTGAAATGATCGACGACTTGCCCATCGATGACGTCGTCGATTCAGTTCGCGAGTACGTCGATACCGCGCGTGAAGCGATCAACGATGTGGTGCGCGAAGAGATGTCGGATTTGCGCAAAGCGGTGCGCCGCCAACGAAAGCGCATCGGGATCTAGCATGCCGGAGCGGCTGTCCATGAGACGGCCGATTGCAGTTGTGCTGTTTGTGGTGTGTGTCGCGGTGCTCCTCCTCGCCGCGACACCAGCAACGGCATACGCGTGGACGCCCGGCACGCACATTTTCCTCGGCGAAGCCGTGATGCGGTCGCTCGCTCTTCTTCCGCAAGCGATCGGCGATCTCATCGGCGGCTTCCCCTACGATTTCCTCTACGGCAGCATCGCGGCCGATACGAGCATCGCAAAAAAGTACGAGGCTGCCGGGCGGCATTCTCACTCGTGGAATGTCGGACTCGAGATTTACGGCGAAGCACACGCGGAGCGGATGCGCTCATTCGGACTTGGCTACCTCGCCCATCTCGCCGCGGACACCGTCGCGCACAACTACTTCGTGCCGCATCAGCTCGCAATCACTTCAACAACTACTGCGCTAGGCCACAGCTACTGGGAAAGCCGATTCGACACGCACATCGGCGAGCGATACAGCCGTCGCGCGCGAGAGGTGATTCTGCTCGATCACTCCGCGTCGGACGAACATCTCGATCGCATTCTCAGTCCGACGATTTTCAGCACGCCGACGAATCGGCGAATCTTTCGGGGGATGGTGTACGTCGCCGACACGGAATCGTGGCAGCGAGTATTTCATCTTGTATCGGAAAAGAGTCGGTGGGATCTGCAGCAGAAGGACGTCGCGTTGTACATGTCGCGATCGTACGACTACATCATCGACCTGCTCAATCGATTCGATGCGGCTGAGCCGTTCGCACTCGACCCCGCGGGCACGCGAGCGCTGCGAGAAGCGAAGCGGGTTCGCCGCGCAGCCATTCGACGCGGAGGGGACGATGACGAGATCGCCAATGTCGCGCAGACACATTTTGGGATGCCATTGTCGAAGCTAGAGTACGCAGGTCGATTGGTTGAACCACTGTACGCACCCGGGCGCGATACTAACAACTAGGTGCTTTTGATCTTTGATGCCAGCAATTGGTTGACTCGTTTGGGATCAGCTCGTCCGCCTGATTTTTTCATGATGAAGCCGACGAGCACTCCCTGCAGCTTCCTCTCTCCGCCGAGGTAGCGCTTCGCCTCTTCGAGATGTTCGGCGAGTACTTCATCGATCCACGCCGTAAGTGCAGCGTCATCGCCAACCTTGAGCAATCCTTCTTCATGCGCGATCTGAGCTGGAGGTTTGCCGGTTTCTGCCATCAGCGCGAAGACGCGCTTTGCTGCGGCGTGTGAAATGAGCTCGTCGCGAATCATGTTGAGAAGCTGCGCCAGATCCGCGGGGCGAACGGCGAACTGTGTTATGTCCACACCGCGCGAATTGAGCGTCGCCTGCACTTCGCCCATCACCCAGTTTGCGGCAGCTTTTCCATCGCCTGATGCGCGGGCAACGCTCTCGAAGTAATCGGCGAGCGCAGGAGTCGCCGTAATCTTCTCGATATCCTCCGCGCCGATTTGATAATCCGCTGCAAAGCGTTTCTTCCTCGCTGCCGGTAGCTCCGCAACGTTCGACTCCAATCCAGATATCCACTCGCGATCGAGAATCAGCGGTCGAAGGTCGGGCTCGGGGAAATATCTGTAATCGTGACTGCCTTCCTTCGTTCTACTGATGCGAGCTTCGCCCTTCGCAGCATCCCAGAGCAATGTCTGCTGCTCGACCTGCTCACCTCGCTCGAGCAGCTCGACTTGTCGCGCGAACTCGAACGTGAGTGCACGCTCGACTCCCGAGAATGAATTCATGTTCTTCACTTCGGTTTTCGTACCGAGCTTCGAGTCGCCCTTTTTTCGCGCGCTGACGTTTGCGTCGACGCGCAGGCTTCCCTCTTCCATGCTCACATCACTCACATCGAGGTATTGCAATATCTGCCGGAGCGTTCGCAGATATGCACCTGCCTCGGCGGCAGAGCGAATGTCGGGCTCGCTTACGATCTCGATCAGCGGGACTCCAGCGCGATTGAGATCGATTGCCGTGACGCCAGGATAACGATCGTGGACCGACTTACCTGCATCCTCTTCCATATGGAGTCGAGTGATGCCGATTCGCCTTTCGTCGCCGTTGGCTGTCGTTATGGGCAAGTGGCCGCCCGTAGCGAGCGGCCGGTCGTATTGCGAGATCTGATATCCCTTAGGCAGATCAGGATAGAAATAGTTTTTTCGCGCGAAGATCGACGTCGGATGCACAGTGCAACCGAGTGCGACTGCGGCCTTCGTGGCAAGAGTCACCGCCTGGGCATTCAATACCGGCAATGCACCCGGCAATGCGAGACACACCGGACAGGTGTTCGTGTTTGGGGGCGCACCGAAATCCGTCGAGCAGCCGCAGAAAGCCTTGCTCATCGTTCGCAGCTGAACGTGCACCTCGAGACCGACGACCATCTCGTATGCATCTGCGCTCATCTGTGCGCGTCCTCCCCCAGTGACTGCTCGAGAGCGTATGCGACGCGAAACATCTTCGGCTCGGCGAAGTGATCAGCCATGATCTGGCCGCCTACGGGCAAGCGATTGGAGCGACCGATCGGCATCGACATCGCCGGAATGCCGGCGAGGTTTGCTGTCGCGGTGAAAATGTCGCTCAGGTACATCTCGTAGGGATCCGAAATGGATCCGATTGGAAATGCAGGCGTCGGAGTGGTCGGAGTGAATAGCACATCTACGCCGCTCGAGAACGCGTTTGTGAAGTCGCGCGTGATCAGCGACCGCACCGCCTGCGCCTTTCGATAATAGGCATCATAGTAGCCGGCAGAGAGGACGTATGTGCCGAGGAGAATTCGCCGGGTGACTTCGGGTCCGAAACCAGCTGAGCGTGTCGCTTCATACATCTCGCGCAGGCCATCGTGGCCTTCAATGCGGAGTCCGTATCGAACGCCATCGAAGCGAGCGAGGTTCGATGATGCTTCCGCCGGCGCGATGATGTAGTAGACAGGAATCGCGAGCGATGTATGCGGCAGAGAAACTTCTTTTACGTTCGCGCCGAGCTTACGCAAATGGTCGAGGGCACGATCGCAAAGTCGCTTGATTCCCTCGTCGAGATTCCCGGGGAAATATTCGCGCGGAACGCCTACCGTCACTCCGTCGAGAGGATTCGGGACAGTCAACAGAGAAACGAATTGCTCACGATACGAGGAAACGGGAACGTC
>JBGQKT010000056.1:0-17081 GCA_041499635.1 Gemmatimonadaceae bacterium | reverse complement strand
TCACGCGAATGGGCTCTCCGCCGTGATAATACGCGGCGTTGATTCGAGGAAACCTCGACGTCACCAACTCGGCAGCTTCCTCGACGCCCGCGCGTGTCGGCAAAAACATTCCAACGCCGCGGCGCTGCTTGATCACCTGCTGAAGAAATCGATCGTCGAGAAATTCGAGCGGATCTTTTCTCACGATCTTTACTTCGGCTTTTCGTGTCGGATCGAACGCATAGCTCTCGAGAACTTCGGCAGCGTCGAGATATCGGGCGTAGAAGGACGGATCGACCGTCGCCGACAACCAGATGAACCTGCAACCGACACGTTTTCCGAGAGCGAGGCACAGCTCGAGCTCAGCGGACGTCTGGTGAATCTCATCGACGACGAGAGTGTCAGTTGCGAGAATGTCTCCGTCCTGGAACCAGCGGCGCGCGATGCCGGTCGTGACGATGATGACGTTCCAGGACGGTGTCTCGGGTGTTGCTTCGCGCTCGCGGTTTACGACTCCAACGCGGAGCTTCGATCGAAGGATTGTCTCGGAGATCGGCCGAACTGAAAGGGTTTTTCCAGTTCCCGTTCCGGCGACGATTCCGAATCCTTTCCCCGCCGCAGCGAGCGCGCGTATCTCGTCACCGTGCTGCTCCTCGAGCAGCGTCGAGATGTGAAGGCCGAATGCTAGCTCGATAGTCTCGCAGGCGGCGCGCGTTGGGGCGATGACGATGACTCGGCCAGTCGGTGGCTCCGCGGCGACGAATGCTGCGTGGTCGGGCGGTAGGTATTTGTCCTGGACGGTGCGCGTCACGTTCGCAAGTTGCACAAAAAAAGCCCCGGGTGGAATCGCACCACCCGGGGCATCGAGAGAAAGCCGCTAGTGCTTTGGACCTTTCCCTTTCTCTCCATGAGGATTCCCACCATGCACCTTTTCCATGCGCGGCTCTACAGGCAGCATCCTTATAGGTATCGCTGCCTGCTGACCATGTGCCTTCGCTGCGTGATAGTTCACTTCGTGCGGCTTCGGCCCTTTCACGTCGTTGTCGTAGTGAATGACCTTGTTCTTGGGCGCTTTGTATTTACGTCCATTGTATCCGCCGCTCGTGTTGTACACGGTTCCGTTGCGGATCGTGTGGGTGTTGATGGTCTGATACATCCCGAAACTGTTGCGACGCGCCTGCTCGATGGTCACGTTGCCGTTCGAATCGACAAGGCGGCGCACGTACACGACGTTGCCGAACTGGTCGCGACCCGCGATGTGCCAGCCATAATCGGTGACTCTGGACGCTAGTCCATTACAGCTCAAATCCCACCAGCTGCAGCCTGTCTGAGCGCGCGCGGATTGCGGCGCCGAAAGAGCCAATGCTGCGGCGGCTCCTAATATCAGTGTCAAGCGTTTCATATATCCCCCTCTCCCTGAAAACCTGGGGTTATCCTATGCACGAATGCGGCCGTAGATGCGAGAAGCGGGGCCAATTTTCATGGCCCCGCTTTATCGTCAACTACGACGGTTTTTAGGCTTTGATTTACCGGCCTCGGCCCTGGCGATCATCCGCCTCGCCATCGCCACGTCGTCCGCGGTTGTCGTAGATCCGCCCGTTGTTCTGTCGGTTATCGACGTGCTGCTTGTCGATCACCTTGAGATGACCGTTTCTGTCCTGCCGGGCGATCTCGATTGTCTCACGGCCGTTACGCTCGTACGTGTCGCGCTCGTAAATCGAGTTACCAGCTCGGTCAGTGCCGATGCGATACCAACCGCTGTCGTTGCCCGACCTGTTAGTACCGATTCTGCCGGTGGTTCTGGTGTTCGTGCAATTGACTTCCCACCAGCTACAACCAGAGTTGACCTGGTCGCGGCTGTCGATCCTGCCGTCGCCGTTGGTATCGTACACGCCGCTACCGGCGGCGCGTCCGTATTTCCCACCGTTGCCCTGCGCCGCGAGCGGCGCCGAAATCGCGGCAAACGCCACGATGCCTAGCAAAAGACTCATTCGCTTCATCTATCCCTCTTGGTCTATCGACCTGGAATGAGCGACCCCAGATCGAGACCGCTCTTGCCCTTCTTCGGCTTTTTATCATCGGTCTTCGGAACATCATCGCCGAAAATGACGCGCCCGTTTGAAGGCCGATTACGAACTGCCGAAACGCAATCGGTTGGCGCGGGTTGCTGGGCAGGAGGGACACCTTCGAGCCAGATCCTGCACATTCCCTGCGGCGGCCGATACGACGGCGGAACCGGCTGTTGCTTCGGCGAGGCCTTTGGGATTTGCGGAATCGGAATACCGCGTGGAATCCCTTGGGCCTCAACCGACCCACCCATCGCGAACACAGCCGCAACGAGCAGTAGCAACCGGCATCTATCCATCATCCCCGCTGACTTTCGCGGGTAATCAAGGTTGATCATGGCCGGTTGAAAAGCGAAAGGGATGCCATACTTGGGTAGCGTCCTTAAATTGTTGATTCACAATAACTTACGTAGACGGAGACCGGGCGGGTCAGCGCATCGGTGTCACCCGTCTCGGACACCTCGAAGAACCTATTTGGGACGCTCTGAAGCGAACAATCTAGGACTTCTATTATCGATGCGCACCGTTATCGATGCGCACTGTCGAGCGTGCGCGCAACGAGAGTCGCGATTTCGCCAGGTCTCGCGTGTCGTCCGAGCCTCGACTTCTCGAAAACCGGCATTCCATCCAAGACGACTTCGAATCGTCCGCCGCGGGATGGAATCAACTCGATCTCCGCGTCAGGATACCGCTCCCTCATCTCAGCCGCCAAACTGGCGGCTCGCGGCTCGTAGTTTCAAAGAGTGCAGTATTCGATCGAGATCTTCACTGGATTCTCTCGCTGAGTTTCGAAGTTGGCAAATATCTAATGCAATTTGGGAACGCATGCGATAGTCGGATTATGCGTGGCGATTTTGGATGCGTCGATCGCCCGCGTGGGAGTCGATACTCCACCTTCAGTGAAAAGAAAATCCGGCTTCAATATCATCGAGCTGGCAGTCGTCCTGTCGATCATCGCAATTCTTTCCGCCATTGCGTTGCCCAGGGCGGCCGGATTTGTCGACGCGATGGAAGTGCGCGGCGCAGTCACCGAAATCGACGCGCTGTTCTCGCTCGCGCGACACGTTGCCATCGCTCGCGCCGTGCAATCATCACTCGAAATTGATCCGGCGCGCGGAGTCATCGCACTGCGTGTCGGTCCCGATACCGTGATGAAGCGCGAGCTCGAGACTGCGCATGGCGTGACACTCCAATCAACGCGCACATCCATCACCTACTCTCAAACTGGAATCGGTTACGGCGCCGCCAACCTCACACTCATCGTCACTCGCAATCTCGCCGCCGACACTATCTTCGTCTCCCGACTCGGCCGCGTGCGCCACTAGGCGGCTCGACTTCCTGCCCCGAGCCAAAATCATATCCCGGCACTGAGATTCGCGGGATTTGCTTTCCGATCACACGCTCGATCGTGCGCACCATCGCGATCTCGTCGGGCGCCATGAACGTGAATGCGTCTCCCGTTGCGGCAGCGCGTCCGGTCCTCCCGATTCGATGCACGTAATCTTCGGGTTCCTGGGGGACGTCGTAGTTGATCACGTGCGAGATTCCGCTCACGTCGAGTCCACGCTGCGCAATGTCTGTCGCGACGAGAACGCGAATCTTTCCGCTCTTGAAATCGTCGAGCGCGCGCGTGCGCTCTACCTGTGACTTATCGGAATGCATCGCCGTCGATTCGATTCCCTTCTCGGAGAGATGTCTCACGACTTTGTCCGCACCGTGTTTTGTGCGAGTGAAGACAAGCACGGAATCGAGCTCGTTGTTTAACAGAAGCTCCGCCAACAATTCTGTTTTCTTTTCTTTCGGCACGGGATAAACCGCGTGAGTCACCGCGCTCGCCGTCTCTGACCGTCGTCCTACCTGAACGACAACGGGTTTCCGCAAATATTTTCGCGCCAGCGCTTCGATCTCCGGCGCCATCGTCGCGCTGAAGAGAAGCGTCTGTCTGTACCGCGGAATCTCGGCGACAATGCGATTGAGCTGCGGCGCGAAGCCCATGTCGAGCATTCGGTCCGCCTCGTCGAGTACGAGAATCTCCAGATCGTCGAAGACGACGTTCTGTCGCTCCATGTGATCGAGAAGTCTCCCCGGCGTGGCGACGACGACATCGACTCCCTTTCGCAGTTTTTCCTGTTGTGGCTCGAGTCCGACACCGCCGTAAATCGGAACAACCCTGATCTTCGAGTGGCGCCCATACTTTCTGAAGCTTTCCTCGACCTGAACGCAAAGCTCGCGCGTCGGTGTCAGAATCAGCGCGCGCGAGCGATGCGCGTCGGATTTGATGGAATGCGCGCCACCGAGCAGGCGTTGAATGATCGGCAGTGTGAATCCTGCAGTCTTTCCCGTTCCAGTTTGCGCGAGGCCGATGATGTCACGCCCCGTCAGCGCGAGAGGAATTGCCTGGGCCTGAATTGGCGTCGGGATCGTGTAGCCCGCGTCGCGCACTGCATCGAGCAGCTCGGGAATCAGGCCAAGGTCGTTGAACGTCAACTCGGGATTTTTCCGAAAAACGAAAGAATTGCGTCGTTCACGAGCGGCGCAGCTTCGTCGAAAATGACGTGGCCCGCGTCCTTGATTTCGATATGAGGCAGCTGTGGCATGCTTCGACAGTATAAGTCGAGTGATGCGCGAGACACGAATCGATCCCGCGTTCCGGAGATGAGCAGACAAGGGACAGGTGGCGGAATGAACGAAGCATTCCACGTGAATTCGTGGAGCAAGTGCCGCATCGCTATCGGAAATTCCGGAAACTGAGTCGGCGCCCAATACTCTTCGATGTCGCGATCAGTAATTACCCTAAGTCGTCCGTTGACAATGTGAAGCATGTCCTCGATCAGCCATCGTCCTGTGATTCGCGGAAGAAACGAAGTGATGATTCGCGGCGTTGCCATCCGAATCACCGTCAGGCCGCGAACACCGGAGAATCCAACCGGCGAAGCCATCACCAGGCCACGCACGAGCTGAGGCGATGATGCAGCGACATGTGCGCCGATCGCAGCGCCCAT
Organism: Gemmatimonadaceae bacterium; assembly: GCA_041499635.1. GTDB lineage: Bacteria > Gemmatimonadota > Gemmatimonadetes > Gemmatimonadales > Gemmatimonadaceae > UBA4720. The sequence goes on along the minus strand of JBGQKT010000056.1, from coordinate 12,034 downwards.
GGACAAGCCACAGATAAATGCCGGAGCGCCGAGCGATTCGAGAATCTCGGTGAAATGTTGTCGCATCGGCTCGAGGCGATACTCGCGCGGATCGAGCGGCTTGTCCGAGAGCCCGTGGCCTTTGAGCTCAGTGACGACACAATGATAACCAGCACGCGCCAGAGGAACGAGATTCTCGCGGAACACGTACGCCGAGCATCCCCAGCCCGGCACCATGACGACGAGTGGCGCACCGTTTTCTCCAGACTCCACAACGCGAATGCGGAGACCAGAGGGGAGATCGAGGTATCGTGTTCGAAGCTCGGGCCTTCCCGCGGGAAACATAGAAAGCGGATCTAACCGACCAGAACGGATCAGAGACATATCCGATTCTAATCCGCTGCGATCCGAAACGATCCGTTTCTAAATCAGCTCGATCTCTCGACCGATGAGCTTTCCGATGAGTCCGATGCGGAATGTTACGTCGGCGAACGCAGCGGAGGTTCCTCTCACCGATCCGCCGGTGAAATCCTCGAGCGGGAACATCGGCCACACTCGCGGATTTGCGCTGGTCGGAATGTCCGTGCCCTTGTGCGGATGCCAGATGCCGGACCGATCGCGATCGTCCTCGAACCGCTCGAACATCTTGAGCCAATTCTCGTTTCGGCGAAGGAATCCCAGCCGAGCCATCGTCTCGAGCCACATGAGTGCGAATGGAATGTCTGATTCGACCGCATTGCGATGCGGTAGTCGGTCTCCAAGTATGAAGTGCGGCTGCTCGACCATCTTCTTTCCGACAAGCTGAACAGAATCCTGTCGCGGATGTGGCTGCGAGATGTACGCGTAAATTCGCTCGACCTCTGAGTAATTCTCGTTCCTGAAGATCGGCATGTGCGCGAGCATCGTCAGCGCGTGAAACGATGGCGGTGTCGCTTCTGGCGCGAGAACATGCACGTTGCCGACGCGGATCCACGGCTTTTCCGCGAGCGGAGAATTGAGATATCCGTCGACGCGCTCGAGAATTCGTCGGGCGGCGCCGCGAAGACGCGGGTCGGCTTCGTAGCCGCCCTGAGCAAGCGCGGCGGCAGCAGCTTCGCGAAGTAGAAGTCGGCCGCGCCGGATTGAATCCTCGTCCTTCGCTTTCGCGCCGAGCTCGTAGAGATACGCGGGATCGTTGTCTTCGGCGAGAAGCCGGAAGAGAATGCGTCGCGCGAGAGCGAGCGGCGGCGACTCGCGATCCCATCCGTACTCGATGAGTCGGCGCACAGCCGGCACCGTTCCAACATTCGCGAAATCCGCACTGTTTTTCGCGGGGATCGTGAGCATCGAGCGATTCCAGGTTCCGTCAGCCGATTGCGTGAGCGCAATTCGGAGTGCGGGACGATACGTATATGGAAGTGATCCGAGTTCCGAGACAACGGACTCTGGAAGTCGCGCGATCTCCGTGGCTGCTCGGTACTTTATCGGACCCGATGCGTTCTCGAGGATCCAATCCAGCGGAAAGCTGAGTGGCTCGCCGGCGCTTATCTGTGGTGCGAAGATCGATTCAGTAGCAAAACCGGGAGCTGTCACTGGCGGCGCTCGACGTCTGTTGGGGTTGGAAAAACGCCGGATGACGGCCGGGATCAGGCCATCTCATTGATGGCAGGCGACGAACCAGATCGGCGGCTTTGCCCGGATTTGTCGCGCGGTAAGAATAGCAGATTTTGCACCCGGCGCTAGGGAACGAACCTAAGTCGCTTTGCGGCAACAGGATACCCAAGGGCGGAACGGCGGTCGCAGGTACCCACGTTCCGGTCGTTCAGCTTTTCAACCTTTTCTTCTTGTGAGGCGTATCAATCACGTCCATTGGAAAGACAAAAAAAACACGTTCACAGTTTTTGGAGACAACATGAGCTGGATTCGGATGACAATCGCCGGCGTCGCATTCCTTGGCGTCGCATCGGTAGCAAGCGCACAAGCACCTCAGGGTGGACCGCCACAAGGTGGACCGGGCGGAGCGCAGGGCCGCGGCCGAATGACCCAGATGCTTTTCGCCGGTATCGACCTTACCGACGCGCAGAAAGATCAAATCGCCAAGATTGGCGAGAAGTACCAGGCAGAGCGCGAAGCTCTTCGCCCCGCCGGCGGGCAGCCGATGGGCCCGCCCGACAGTGCGACCCGCGCAAAGATGGATGACATCAGAACAAAGTCGAACGCTGAGTATCGCGCCGTTCTCACTGATGATCAGCAGAAGATCTTCGACAAGAACGTCGCCGACATGAAAGCGCGCATGGATGCGCGCATGAAGCAACAGCAGCAGTAAGCTCTCTGCTACTTCGCCGCTGTCTCCGCTGAGCCTTCGGGCAAAAGCGCGGTCACAGTGTAGCGACTTCCCGGGTTCCAGAGTATCCAACTCTGGAACCCGTTGTCGTATCCGGCCTTCATCTGCGCGCGGACCTGGTCGGCGTAATAATGCGGCGGACCTAGTGTGAAATCCTGATACCATGGAATGATCTTGGCCGCCCCGGGAATTCCTGCGCTGCGGCGCTTCATGTCCTTGAGGGCGTGATCGATCGTCGCATATGGATGCGCGTTTGGATTTCCCAATCCGTAACTCCCAGGCGCGAAATGCGACGGATACACCATCGGGAGAACCACGTCCGCCTTGTCGACGAATCTCTCCCACTTCTGTCCGATTCCCATGTCGGTGGTATCGGTTGCAGTGAGTCCGAAAACGTCGATCGTCACCGGTATGGACTGCTTGTGCAGCTGATCAGCCAGAAAGGTCAGCTGATCGCGAATGACTTGCGCGCGCAATCGGCCATTCGCTAACGGATAAGTGGTTTCCCTAACCAGTCGCTTCTCATCGGGAAAGCGAACGTAGTCGAACTGCACTTCGCTGAAGCCGATGTCGTACGCTTCCTTCGCGAGATCAGCAGCGTATTGCCACACGCCGGGCTGATGAGGATCGAGCCACGGATTTCCGTTCTTGTCCATCCACGGCTGAAGATTGTCTTTGCGCTTGATCGCCCACTCGAGTTTCGCGCGCGCGAGCAGAGGATCTTTTGCAACGACGATTCGCGCGATCGGATAAATCCTGTGAGCAACGAGAGTGTCGATGATCGTGCGCAACCGATCCTTCGACATCGGCCGCGTTGTGTCGGCGCCAATCTCGTGCGCCAGAAGCACTCGCGATTTGTAGAGGACGAAGCCGCGATCATCCTTGACGTCGATCACCAGCGCGTTGACTTCCGTCGTTTTCGCGATGTCGATCAGCTGCCCGAGTTTTTTTCCAACTGCAGCCCAGCGGTTGACATAGAGTCCGCGAACGACTTCCGGTCGCGAAACACGAACGACTGCGGCACGCTTCACTGAATCGGCCTTGAGCGAATCGGTTTGTTTCTGCGCCGCAGTCAAAACGGGCTCGGCCCTTGCGTCGCGACCCTGAATTCCGACGTGCGCATCTCCGCACGCGAGGAGTGCAGGAAGGATGATCAGCGCAGATTTCGAATTGATTGACGGCATCGATAACATACGTGGGACGGGACAGAGAGCTGCGGGATATTGCGGATCGCAGCCGTTAGAGCGCGTTTACCTCGGCGGCCGCGTCTGAAAGATATCCCATCTCTTTTACCACCACTTGCGCCTGTTGGGTCACCATCGTGAGACCAGCAGGCGTGCGCGACAGTCCAGCCGAGCGATAGCGGAGGAGCTCCAATCGCATGCTGCGCAGTAGTGTGCGGCAATGCTCGAGCTTCGTCTCGGCATCAGCGCGAGTTTTTTTCAAATCGGCGATAACGCGACGTTGACGCTTGAGATGCGCGAGGCGCCGCACACGCTCCTCGCTCGCGCGATAATCGAGCGGATTCGCCCTTGCCTCGAGATCATTTATCTCGCGCTCGATGGACTCCGGCGTGTCGCGCGAATCCCGCAAATCGAGCTCTGCAAGTGTAGTCGCCACTTGCATTGCTTTTCGATACACCGCGTCCGCGGATTCACTGACGTCGGGAATTATCTCTCGCTCGCTCTTCGTCATTCCCATGATCTGTCGCTGAATCTCATCGCGGTCTGATCTGATCTGATTCAGAGCTGAACCGTAAGGAGAGTTGTCGGAAGGCAGCCGAATCGACGCCGTCTCTCCGGGCAGCGGCGAGCGAGCCATTCGTCCCGATCCGAGCTGCGCAATTCCCGGGTCGCGAGGACTGAAAATCCCTCCCGCAGCGGCCTTCGCGCGTTCGCGGGCGCGCGCGCGAACTTGCTCGCGCTTTGTCTCATCGAAAAGGGCGCGCGCATCATCGATCGTTTCGGCCGCGACATCGAAGAGCATGCGGTCACGAGGCTGACGGAATACGTCTCGCCAGTTGTATCCCTCCTGCCAGAGCTTCGAGTACTGCACGGCCATTAAGATCGACCAGAACATCGTGACGAATAGAAATCCTCCCTGGCCGAAGATCGAGAGAGGAACGATGATGGCGTTCACCGCGATGTAAGGCGCGAGCTTCTTGCGGAATTTCTTGACTGGTGGGGCGTCCCATCGAGCGAGATCGTCGGGCGAAGGAACTCCGGCGGCCAAGCGCGATCCAGAGCTGACGCGTGTGTTCGCCGGCATCCACGATGGGCGCGCGCCCGGAGCCGACGTCCGCGATGGCGGGTGCCGCTCATCGGCCAATGTCGGCATGTGGCTGCCGAGCGTGCGCGAGGGAATCTCGCCGCCGCTCAGCGCAACTACGAGTGACTGCGCATCGGGAAATCTGTTCGCCGGATCTTTCTCGAGCAGCATCATGATTATGCGCGAGAGATCCGCGGGAAGATCGATTCGGCGATGCTCCACCGGCACCGGTCTCTCCGACAAATGCTTCACAAGCATCGAGGGAGTGTTCGGCGCATTGAACGGCAAGTCGCCGCACGCCATCTGGTATCCGACGACACCGAGAGAGTAGAGATCGCTGCGTCCATCGATATCCGCCTCACCTGCCGACTGCTCCGGCGACATGTAAGCCGGAGTGCCGATCGCCATGCCGGTTGCAGTGAGGCGCGAGTCGTTCTTGTCGGTCAGAGCGCGAGCGATACCAAAGTCCGTAACCATCGCTCGTCCGCTATCCGCGTCGAGCAGAATGTTGTCGGGCTTGATGTCGCGGTGGACGACGTTTCGTTTGTGTGCGTAAGCGAGGGCGTCGGCGACCTCGCTCAAAATCCGCCGAACTTCGCTGGGAGCCATCGCACCTTCATCCTGCAGACGCTTCGCGAGATTGTCTCCCGCGATGAACGCCATGATGAAGTACACGAGGTTGTCGCGTTCTTCGACGTTGTAAATTGGAACGATGTTGGGATGGCTCAGCTGCGCGGCGGTTTCAGCCTCGCGCAGGAATCTCGAGCGAATGTCGGAGCGGAACGCCAGCTCAGGCGGAAGGAGCTTGACGGCAACCTTTCGCTTGAGGCGCTTGTCCATCGCGCAGTAGACGATTCCCATACCGCCACGACCAATCTCTTCGTCCAACTCGTAGTTGGGCGCGAGGACATTGGCTACGTGGGCGCCTAGCTCGTCGTCGGGTCTTAATGGCATGATGCGCGAGTCATCCCGGCAGGCACAATTTGCTAATCATGCCCCCGTGGCGTAAATCCGTTGCTCGAAAGATGCAGTATACCCCGTCCCTATAGTAGTACCAGTAGCACACGATTAATCACTACGGAAGAATTCATGGGACAGCGTCAAACTATACCAGTTCTGCCACTTCGCGGAACAGTAATCTTTCCAGGACTCACCGCGCCTATCGCGGCTGGCAGGCCTGGAACCCTGCGCGCGATCGAGTCGGCGCTGAAGGCCGACCGCCTCGTGTTTGCTGTCGCGCAGCGGGATAATACGGACGAGCCGACCCCCGACATTCTCTATTCGATGGGCGTGATCGCGCGCATTGGACAGATTCAGCGCGGGCTGGGCGGAGTGCAGCTTCTGCTGCAGGGCGAGCAGCGCGCGACTGCGTTGCAGTACAACATGACCGACGGCTATCTCAGCGCAGTAATTGTTCCTGCCGAGGAGATGAGCCCTGTCGATCCGAATGATCCGGCATTCACGGCGCTTCAAAAAGAGACGCGCGAGCGAGCGGCCGAGCTCGGCGAGCGTCGCGGGTTGCCCGAGGAAGTCGTTCACCAGGTACTCGATGCGGTGACGGAGCCCGGCAAGTTCGCCGATCTCGTGGCGGGATACATCGAGCTGCCTGTTCCTGAAAAGCAGGGACTTCTCGAAACTCTGAACGTCGAAGACCGGCTTCGTCGTGTGCTCGTTCACGTGCAGCGACAAGTCGGTTTGCTCGAGGCGCAGGAAGACATCAAGTCGCAGGTCCAGGAAGAGCTGGGCGAGCGGCAGCGCGAGATGTATTTGCGCGAGCAGATGAAGGCGATTCAAAAAGAGCTTGGCGACGACGATCAGTCGAAGGAAATGAATGAGCTTCGCGAGAAGCTCAGCAAGCTCGAGCTCCCGAAGGAAGCGCGCGCAGAAGTAGAGCGTGAGCTCGGACGCCTCGAGCGCGCCGGCCGAGAGTCGATGGAAGCGCAGGTGATTCGCACTTACCTCGAGTGGATTGCCGAGCTGCCGTGGAATAAGCGGTCGGATGACCAGCTCGACTTGAATCACGCAGCACAGGTGCTGGACGAAGATCACTACGGCCTCATAGACGTAAAGGATCGCGTGCTCGAGTTCCTGGCGGTCAGGCAGCTGCGCGCGCAGCAGTTGGCTGAGGAAGTCGAAAAGGAGGGCGAGCTTCCCGTCTCGAAGCTTCACATCGAGAAGAACGATGCCACGCCTTCGCTCGCCAATGGCGACGATGAGGAGCGGACCATCACCGACAAGAAGGAAGCGAAGGCCAAGGCTATGGCGAAGGGGCCGATCCTCCTCTTCATCGGTCCGCCCGGAGTCGGAAAGACCTCGATTGCAAAGTCCATTGCGCGTGCGCTCGGACGTGAATACGTCCGCGTGTCGCTCGGTGGTGCGCGCGACGAAGCTGACATTCGCGGACACCGTCGCACGTATGTCGGAGCAATGCCAGGTCGAATCATCCAGGGGATGAAGCAGGCGGGAACCAAGAATCCCGTATTCCTGCTCGACGAAGTAGACAAGCTTGGCGTTTCGTTCCAGGGGGATCCGTCGGCGGCACTGCTCGAGGTTCTCGACCCCGCGCAGAACGACACGTTCACCGATCACTACCTCGGAATTCCGTTCGACTTGAGCGAAGTGCTGTTCATCGCAACCGGCAATTTCGTCCAGAACATTCCGGGACCGTTGCTCGACCGAATGGAGGTCGTCGACTTCGCCGGATACACGGAGAAGGAAAAGGCCGAGATCGCGAAGAAGTATCTCATTCCGCGACAGCTCGAGGAGTCGGGCTTGAACGGAAAGGGGATCAACTTCACCGACGAAGCGGTGATGAGTGTTGTCTCGAACTACACTCGCGAGAGTGGAGTGCGACAGCTCGAGCGACAGCTCGGCGCTGTTGCGCGCAAAGTCGCGCGCAAGATCGCGATGGGCGAGACAGGTCCGATCGTGGACGAGACGATCACTGCCGACGAAGTTCGCGAGCTGCTCGGAAGGCCCAGGGTTCATCCCGAGCACGCGCAGGCGCAGAACGAAGTGGGAATCGCCACCGGCATGTACTACACGCCGATGGGCGGTGACATCATGTTCGTCGAGGCGTCGATTCGGCGGTACTACGGAAGTCGCGAAGGCGACGCCGAGCACCAGGTGCAGGGCCCCGGCGGCCCGGTCTCACTCATTCTCACCGGACAGCTCGGTGACGTGATGAAGGAGTCGGCGCGCGCGGCGTTCACGTACGCGACGAACAATGCGGCCGATCTTGGCATTCCGCGGGATCGTCTTGGTGCGATCGAGGCTCACATCCACGTGCCCGCGGGCGCGATTCCAAAGGATGGTCCCTCGGCGGGAATTGCAATCGCAACGGCATTGGTGTCGGAGATGTCAGACCGTCCGGTGCGCGGCGATGTCGCAATGACCGGTGAGATAACCTTGCGCGGGCGAGTTCTGCCGATCGGTGGATTGAAAGAGAAAGTGCTCGGCGCTCATCGCGCGGGTATCAAGACGATCATTCTGCCAAAAGCGAACGAGCCCGACATCGAGGACGTGCCGGAGGAGGTAAGAAAGGTGTTGAGCTTCCATCCGGTTGAGACGCTTCGCGAGGTGTTGGATATCGCGCTCGTGCCGGAAGCGCCGGCCGCGGTGAAACCACTCGAGATTGCGGGAGCAGCATAATCGCCAGGTAACGCTTCATCCCGCTTCGAAAGGCCACTCTATTTTTTAGGCGGGCACAATTGGGAGACCAACGAGACCGGTGAGGCATCGATTTATTGACGATAAATCGATGCCTCACCGTTCTCGTTGGTCTCCCCCTTTTTGCCCACTGCAAAAATAGAGTGGCAAGTCGCATCGCAATGAAAGTGCGTATGAGCGCGTATACTTTGTGACTCAGATGAACAACCCTCCCGGCGATAGCAGACTTCGAATTCTCGTACAGGGGGGAAGTTACGAGCTCGACAATCTTGGCGATGTGTCGATGCTCGAGGCACTCGTCGAGCGCATCACGTCGGCGCAGCCCAACGCCCGGATTGCACTTTTCTCCCGAAATGCGACACAGGCGCGTCGTATTTTGGCGGATATCGAGCTTCTTCCTGTCGAAGGAAAGCGACAATGGCGACTCGTGCATGACGGATATCTGAAACTTCGCCGAGCGCTTCCGATCGTCGACAAGAGTTTTCGTTTTCTTTTGCCGAGCGTTTATGAGAAACTGCTTCACATCAAGGCGCGGCAGCTTGTCAATCGCCGCGAAATTCAGAGCGCCGATTTGCTTTTACTCTCGGGCGGGGGATACATCACCGACGTTTTTCCCGGGCAGGCGTGGTCGGCGTTGGAGCGACTCGATGCGGCACTCGGCGACGGCGTTCCATTCGCGCTCTTTGGACAGGGAATCGGTCCGCTTCGCGATCGTTCGCTGATCGCTGCCGCAAGGCGAGTGCTGCCGCACGCGAAGATGCTTGCGGTACGCGAAAAACTCCTGTCGGTGCCTCTTCTCGAAGAATTGGGTGTGCCGCCCGAGCGAATCGTTGTGACCGGCGATGATTCGGTCGAAGCCGCGTATCGCGCGCGCAAAGCCGAGCTCGGCAACCTTGTCGGCGTGAATCTCAGGGTTGCCGGTTACACGGGGATGAGCATTTCCGATGTTGATGCGATCCGCGCTCCCCTGCACCGAGCTGTGCAACGAATTGGATCGGAGCTGACTGCGCTACCTGTGTGCATTGTCGATTCTGTCGAGTCTGCATCCGACGCAACTATCGCCGCCAGACTTCTCGGAAGCATGGATGGACAGAACGTTCCGGCGACGAGTCAGCAGTTGATCGCGCGCGTCGGTACGTGCCGCATTGTCGTGACCGGGAGTTATCACGCGGGCGTGTTCGCGCTAAGCCAGGGAATTCCTGCCGTTTGCGTATTCAACTGCGAATATTACGAAATCAAATTCCGCGGGCTCGCGGCGCAATTTGGGTCGGCTTGCGCAGTGCTCGACAAATCATCCGATGATTTCGATGCGCGGCTTGTTGACGCAATCACCGACGCATGGGAAAACGCAGAGCTTTGGCGTCCCGCATTGCTCGAGGCAGCTCAGGCTCAAGTCGACGCCGCTCGCCAGGCATACGATCACTTGTGGGAAACAACGAACTATCTAGAGGGCTCTCCGGCGCTTTCCTCAATCACTGAATGACCGCGACAGAGCGAGTCAGTGTTCTCGTGTGCACGAGGGATCGGCCTGCATCGTTGCGTGAAGCTGTCAAAAAACTCCTCGAGAGCGATTACAAGGAATTCGAGCTCCATGTGATTGACCAGAGCAGCGATGATAGCTCAGAGAAGGCAATCGCCGAATTGAGATGTGATTCGCGGTTGCACTACACTCGGACAGACACGCGCGGACTTTCTCGCGCGCGCAATCTCGGTGTGAGTCTCGCGAGGCCCGGCATAATCGCGATGACCGATGACGATTGCCGAGTTTCGCGTGATTGGCTGCGAGAAATGGTGGCGGCGTTCTCGGTGAGTGATCGAATCGCGGTTGTGTTTGGAAATGTCATACCGGCAGCGCATGATCAGTCTCGCGGATTCATTCTTGGTTATCTGCGGGAGTCTCCCTTTCTGGCGTCGGGAATTACCGACAAGTCGAGAGTTGAAGGCATGGGCGCATGCATGGGAATTCGATCCGAGGCATGGACTGCGCTTTCTGGATTCGATCAGATGCTGGGCGCGGGCTCGCAATTTCCATCGTCCGATGAAACCGATTTCGTCATACGCGCATTGCTCGCGGGATATCAGGCTTACGAAACGCCGGCTCCCAAAGTGGTGCACGAAGGATTTCGGTCGCGTCAGGACGCAGATCGATTAATCCACGGATATCTGAAAGGGATCGGTGCGATGCTGGCAAAGCATGTGAAATGCGGTACGCTGCCGGTGTTTCACGTTTATCGCGCGCTCGCGCTACGTTGGATGTTCGGACACCCCGTCGTCGAGTACGGATTTCGACCAGCCCGCTGGGTGAGACTGAGCGGTTTTCTCGAGGGATCGTTGGAAGCCGCGAAAACGGAAGTCGATAGAAAGACAGGACTCTTCGTCGCTTCGGAATCGTGATCGGCTCGAGGCGCGGTCGCGAAACGCGAGTCACAGGGATCCGCTCGGAGAACATGGGCTCGGCGAGCCGCGTATCTGCCGATGTCGATGGGATTCCCCTTTGGTTCGAGTCGGACGACATGAGCCTCTCGGCGGCGCCAGAGGCATTTGGATCAGCGTTACTCCTGGCTTCGCTGCATCATCGGCGAAGGCTGGTCATGGATGCGCCGGTAAGCGCGACGTGGCTCGAGAATATCCAGAAGCTGTTTCCGATTTGGCGCGATTGGTGGGGATACAAACCGATCATGCCAGATTTTGTCGCGCGCCCCGACGTCGGTGGCGATCCTGCGCCTGCGAAAGCGCTCCTGTTCAGTGGTGGCGTCGACTCTTTCTATAGTGTGCTCAATGCGCCGCGACATGATTTTCTCGTTAGTGCGCAAGGCTTCGACATATCGCTTCGCGATCGCGCGCGCATGGATGCGCTGCGAAAGGCGTTGACTGAAGCTTCCAAATTGACTGATGCGCAGGCAATTGTGATGCGCACGAATTTTCGGGAGCATCCGGTCGCGGGACGTGGGCGTCTATGGGAACGAATACATGGAGGAGTCCTTGCTGCCTTTGGCCACGTGCTGAGTGAGCACGTTGGGCAACTGACTATATCTTCTTCGTACGGTCTAAAAAATCCTGCGCCGTGGGGATCGAGCTTCATGACCGATCCGTTCTTCAGCTCGGACCGAATTCGCATCACTCAGTACGGCGCGGAGATGAGACGTGAGGAGAAACTTCCGTTGATCGCTCACCATCCGCTCGTGCGAAAATATCTTCGAGTCTGCTGGGAGAATCACGACGGTGTACTCAATTGCTCTCGCTGCGGAAAATGTCTGATGACGATGATCACGCTTGCGGCGGCGGGCGCGCTCGAGGAATCGGAAGTGTTCGATGATGAAGAAGCTCTAATCGCTCGACTTAATGCAACGGGTTTTCTCTGGAAGCACAACAATCCCATGCGCAGAGTGGCCAGCAGTGAAAAGCTCAACCGGCGACTCGCTGACGCAGCGCGACGATTGGTGAAGCGTTCGGGTAATGCACGGCGCATTCGCGAGTTGGCAACTCGTCTCACGTACGCGATAGACCGATATGCCTGAAGCGCGGAATAGAAGTTTCTTCGCGGGACGACTCGCTGCAGCCGCGATCATCGCGCTTGCGCTGGGCCTGGTGCTTGGCGTGCTCGCCAAAGAAACGCACAGTCCGTTCCTGGTGGGACTCGCGTCGGTTGCGAAGCCTGTGGGGCTGTTGTGGACGAACGCGCTTCGCATGGTCGTGCTGCCACTCATGATTTCGTATCTGGTGCTGGCGATCAATTCCGTTCCTACCGCGCGGACAGCCGGAAAGCTGGGCGGCCTCACTTTTGTCTGCATGCTC
>JBGQKT010000055.1:0-17303 GCA_041499635.1 Gemmatimonadaceae bacterium | reverse complement strand
CCATCCTTCAGATTACCGACGACGGCGGCAAGACCTTCCACCGCGTTGGCGAGCATAACAAGCACGTCGACAACCATTCGGTATGGATCGACCCCGACGAAACGACACACCTCGTCATCGGATGCGATGGCGGCGTCTACGAAAGCTTCGACGGTGGAAAGACATATCGCTTCGTCGCGAATCTTCCGATCACACAGTATTACCGCGTAGCGACTGATGATTCGAAACCGTTCTACAGAGTGTTCGGTGGCGCGCAGGACAACTTTTCCGTCGGTGGTCCGTCGCGCACTCGCAACATCAGCGGAATCACGAACGCCGACTGGTTCATCACATCAGGGGGCGACGGATTTGGAAGTGTCGTCGATCCGGTAGATCCGAATACCATCTACGCCGAGTCGCAGTTCGGGAATCTGGCGCGGTTCAATCTGAAGACTGGTGACGTGATGGGAATTCAACCAACCGAGGAGCCAGGTACGCCGGGTCCGCGGTGGGGATGGGATTCCCCGTTGTTCATCAGTCCGTTCAACCACAATCGCCTCTACTTCGCGTCGAACCGCCTTTTTGTCTCGAACGATCGCGGCGATTCGTGGAAGGCGATCAGTCCGGATCTGTCGCGTCTCATCGATCGCAACAAGCTGAAGGTGATGGGTCGGGTGATGGGCGTGGACGCAGTAGCGAAGAACGCATCGACGACACTCTTCGGCGTTGTGTTGACGATCGCAGAATCGCCGCTCAAGGAAGGTGTGCTGTTCGCGGGAACCGATGACGGCAAGATCAGCGTCAGCGAGAACGGCGGTGCGACATGGCGCGCGATCGATCACGTGCCCGGCGTGCCCGATACTGCGCCGGTGTTCAAGATCCTTCCGTCGCAACATGACGCAAACGTTGTTTACGCTGCGTTCAACAATCATCAGGCAGGCGACTTCAAGCCGTACGTGATGAAGTCCACTGACATGGGACGCACCTGGACGTCAGTCACGGGTGATCTTCCTCAAGGCAGCGTTTACTCACTCGCCGAGGATCACGTAGATCGCAATCTCCTGTTCGCGGGAACGGAGTGGGGATTGTTCGTGAGTCGCGACGGTGGCAGAAAGTGGCTCAAGTTGAACGGCGGCATGCCAACGATTCAGGTGCGGGACCTCGCCATACAAAAGCGCGAAAATGATCTCGTGGTGGGGACGTTCGGACGCGGCTTCTACGTCCTCGACGATTATTCGCCGCTGCGAACGATGGATGACGCGGCATTGGCGAGCAATTTCGTTCTCTTCCCGACGCGACCCGCAACACTCTACGTGCCGTCGGTTCCACTCGGCCTTTCCGACATCGTTGGTCCTGCGTTTCAAGGCGCCGGCTATTACATGGCGAACAATCCTCCGTACGGTGCGGTCTTCACATACTATATGAAGAGCACGCTCAAGTCCCGACGCGAGACTCGGCAAGCGGCGGAGAAGGATCTCGCGAAGAAAAACGCGGACGTGTTTTATCCGCCGTGGGATTCATTGAAGGCTGAAGATCGAGAAGAGAATCCAGCGATTGTCGTCACGATCAGCGATTCCAACGGCAAACCCATTCGGCGGTTTACTGCTCCGTCGAAATCCGGAATCAATCGCGTCGCATGGGACCTCCAGCTTCAGGCGCCGAATCCAGTGACGGGTCCGCCTTACAAGTCCGATCCGGATTGGCCGTTCAATGGTCCGCCCGCGGCGCCGTACGTTGTGCCGGGAACGTATCAGGTGAGCTTCGAAGAACGAATCGATGGTGTTTTCACACCACTCGGCGCGACGCAACGCTTTGAGGTCGTCGGCGTGGATGGGCCGGGTGCGAGAAACACGGCGACGCTGGCGGATCAGCAGCGCACCGCTGATCTCGAGCGCGCAGTGCTCGGTCTCGATCAGGTTGTGCGCGAGGTGTTGACGCGAATGACTTTGTTCACGCGCGCGATAGATGAGACCCCAACCGCTGACACGAGTCTGCAACATCGCGCTCGCGTAATCACCAACGAGTTGAAGGATGCACAGGAAGCACTCGGCGGCGATCCGACTATGGCGAACCGGAATGAAGCGACGCCGCCGTCGCTGCTCGGCCGATTGAGTGGCGCGATCGGCAGCAATTGGGGCGCGACACTCGAGGCACCGACGCCGATGCAGACAGCAGAGCTGAATCTGGTGCGGTCGAAGTTCGACGCGATTCTATCTCAGGTGAGGCAACTCATCGACGTGGACTTGAAGGGACTCGAGCAAGCTGCCGAGCAGGCGGGAGTTCCGTGGACGAGCGGGAGGTTCCCGAAACCGCCAGCCACGCAGTAGATGAGCGACTTGAATCCTGATCTCGCATACGCCGAGCTGGTGCGGCGATCACGCGACAAGATGGTGCTCAGCTCGTGTCTCGGATTGCTTGTGTGGGACCAGGAGGTCTGCATGCCCCGCGCCGGCGTGCAGCATCGATCGGAGCAGACTGCGTTACTCGCAGGACTGATTCACGATCGCGGAACTGATCCCGACTACGGTGACTTGCTCGGCACCGTCGAAGGATCGTCGTTCATCACCGACAGCGGGAGTCCGCAGGCGGTGAATGTGCGCGAGCTCCGCCGCGACTACGATCGCGAGCGCCGCATCCCGCGACGGCTGGTCGAGGAATACGCGCGCGTGATAGCGCTCGCCTCTCAAGTGTGGGCTGACGCGCGCGCGAACAATGACTTCAAGAGCTTCGCCCCGTTGCTCGAAAGGGTTTTTGCGTTGGCGCGAGAGGAAGCTGACGCGGTTGGCTTCGTCGGCGAGCGATACGACGCGCTCCTCGACAACTACGAGCCCGGCATGACCACCGATCGTGTTGCGAAATTGTTCACGCAGCTCGAAAAACAACTCGTTCCCATGGTCGCTGCACATCGCGACACACGTGAAACTCCGCTAGCGGGCGAATTTCCGGTCGACCGTCAGCGCATGTTCATGGAGACAGTCGCGACCGCGCTCGGATTCGACATGGGGGCGGGGCGTCTCGATGTCGTGCAGCATCCGTTCTGTTCGATGATCGGACACGGCGACGTCCGCATCGGCTTGCGTTACTTCATTGACAACTTCGCCGGTGGATTCTTTGCGCTCGTGCACGAGGTTGGGCACGGACTATACGATCAGGGACTCGATCCCGAGCACTACGGCACGCCGATGGGTGACGCGGTGTCACTCGGCATTCATGAATCGCAATCGCGCTTGTGGGAGAATTATGTCGGACGAAGCGTCGGATTCTGGCGGCATTTCTATCCGCAGCTGCAGAGTGAATTTCACGCTGCGCTCCACGACGTTTCGTTAGAGACGTTTCGCCGATCGGTGAATCGTGTTTCGCCCGGACTCATTCGCGTACAGGCCGACGAGCTGACGTACAATCTCCATATCGTGATTCGATTCGAGCTCGAGCGCGCTTTGCTTTCCGGCGATCTTCTCGCGACGGATCTTCCCGGCGCATGGAACGAGGCTTACGAAAAGCGACTCGGCATTACTCCGAAGGACGACACAACCGGTTGCCTTCAGGACATACACTGGGCCGACGGACTCATTGCATACTTTCCGACGTACACGTTGGGGAATGTCTATGCAGCGCAGCTTTTCGCTGCGGCGGAGCAAGCGATTGGTCCGCTCGAGGAATCATTTGCCCAGGGAAATTTTCGCACGCTGCGTGAGTGGCTTCGCGAGAATGTTCATCGGCATGGAAAACGCTACAAGCCCGCTGAGATCATCGAGCGTGTGACGGGGAGTGCTCCCGATCCATCTGCGTTGATCGAGAGCCTTTCGCGGCGCTATACCTCCACCCCTGGATAAAATGAAATCTCTCGCTTTGGTTTGTTTTCTCGGATTTTCATTCACCGCTCAGGCGCAAACGCCCGACTGCGTCGCTCGCATGGCCGCGTCCGACGGTGGCCGCACACCTACCGGCCGCTCGACCACCATCGAGTCTGTGAAACTTCAGCCTGGCAACCAGATGCCAGGCCTGCCGGCCGGCGAGCCGAGTCGCTTCGTGGTTTCGGTCCTTGTCGATACTCTCGGACGAGCCGACTCGACGACGATTCAGCTTCCTGCGGGCCTCGATTCTTTTTCGGTCAATGCAATACGGAATGTGCTACCGACCTGGCGTTTTATTCCGGCCCAGTTGGGCAACTGTCCCGTCAAGCAGGTTTTGAAGCTGACGTTCACGCGGAAGTAACATGACGTTCGCCTAGCAATGCTCGAACAGCTCCAGGAGTCGCTAGGGTCAGCATATACGATCGATCGCGAGCTCGGTGGCGGCGGCATGTCCCGAGTGTTTCTCGCGACCGAGAATAGACTCAATCGAAAAGTCGTCGTGAAAGTTCTTTCGCCGGACCTCGCGGCGAGCGTCAGCGCCGAACGCTTCGAGCGTGAGATACAGCTCGCCGCACAGCTTCAACAGGCGAACATCGTTCCGCTTCTCGCTACGGGCGAGACAAATGGCCTGCCCTACTTCACGATGCCGTTCGTTGAAGGAGAGTCGCTCCGTACGCGAATGGCTGCGCAAAGCTCGTTCACGATCACCGAATGTGTGAGTATTCTTCGCGATGTCGCTCGTGCGCTGAGTTACGCTCATGCAAGCGGCGTCGTGCATCGCGACATCAAGCCTGACAACGTTCTGCTGTCTCACGGCACTGCGGTCGTGACCGATTTCGGAATTGCGAAGGCTCTATCAGATTCACGCAGTGATGTCGGCAAGTCCAGTCTCACTCAATCAGGCACATCACTCGGCAGTCCAGCATACATGGCTCCCGAGCAGGTGGCCGGCGATCCGAATGTAGATCATCGCGCAGATCTTTACGCGTTCGGATGCATGGGATACGAGCTGCTCACCGGCGAGCCGCCATTTACAGCGTCATCTCCGCAGCGTGTCCTTGCTGCGCACCTCACTGAAAAACCGCAACCGATTGCAAGCAAGCGGCTAGACATTCCACGATCGCTCGCCACGATCATCATGCGATGTCTCGAAAAAGATCCGGCCGATCGACCACAGAACGCAGCGGAAATATTGACGGCTCTGGAGTCGGTTTCGACTTCTGATTCGATGGCTACCAGTGCAGCGCGAGAAGCGCTCATGCCGAAGACACGGCGCATGGTCGTTGCCGCAGCAGTGATTGTTCTAGTGGCCATCGCCGCCGTGGCCTTCAAGAAATTCTACGGTTCCTCGGCAACGGCCCCGAGCGACAGATCGGTTGCCGTGCTTCCACTCGCGAATCTCAGCGGCGACAAGGCGAACGATTATTTCGGTGAAGGTCTCGCCGAGGAAATTACCGGTGCACTTGCGAAGGCAGGTTTGCGGGTGGTGGGGAGAAGCAGCGCATTCGCGCTATCGGCAAAAGGAATGGGCGCAGGAGAAATTGCGCGTCAGCTTCACGTTGGTAACGTGCTGCAAGGCAGCGTACAACGATCCGGCGACCGTGTCAGAATTTCAGTGAGTCTGATTTCGGCGCCCGACGAATCGGTACTCTGGAACGAGAAGTACGATCGAGCGATCAAGGACGTCTTTGCAGTGCAGGATGAGATTGCGCACTCTGTGGCCGGCCAGCTGAAGGTCAAGCTCACCGGCGCGCAACAACTGAGTCACGCCGATACGCAGGACCCTGAAGCACACAGTGCGTATCTGCAGGCGCTCTATCTCTGGAACCGTCGTAACGCGGCGGGTCTCAGGAAAGCGATCAGTCTTTTTGCCGAAGCTGTTCGTCGCGATCCCACGTACGCGCAAGCATATGGTGGAATGGCGATGGCATACGTCGTCATGCCCGCGTACGAAGACATCGCAAGCGATGAGATGCTGGATCGCGCCCGCGAAGCCGGCAATCGTGCTCTCGTTCTCGACAGTGGAGTAGTTCAGGCTTTTACGGCCCTCGCATATGCTGACGCTCTTCAATACAGGAATGCGAGCGCGGAAAAATTCTTCACTCGTGCAATGTCGATCGACTCCACTTTCGCCACCGCGCATTTCTGGCGCGGACTCCTTCTCATGCAGCAGCAGCGAAACGACGAAGCGCTTGCGGAAATTCTTCGCGCGCGATCGCTGGAGCCTGCCTCGCTGGTGATAAACACTGCCGTCACTCAGGTGTTGTACGACATGCGGCGGTACGAGGCCGCCGAGAAATCCGGCCGAGGGGTGCTTGGGCTCGACTCGACCTTTCAGCTCGGGATAATCGATCTTGCCAGAGTTCTGGCCGAGAAGGGAAAAGCGCTTGAAGCAGTTTCGATGCTGCTTCCAATTCTCGACGTTCCCGGACTGAGTCACCTCGAGAAGGTCGGTGCCACTGCCTACGCGATGGCTCGCGCTGGGAAAGTGGACGAGGCGAGATCTCTGTTGAAGAAAGTCGAGTCGCAACCAGGCGCGCGAGAATCGCAGCGTGGAATGATGGCGGCTGCGCTGGATGCCGTTGGCGAGCACGAAAAGGCGGTCGAGACACTCCGTGCAGCCGTCAACGCTCACGACCTCTGGCTCGCTCATTATTTCTCTGCTGCTCCCTATGACGGTTTGCGAAAGGACTCTCGCGTGCAGGAGCTTTTCGCCACCATCGCAGCGCGTTAGACGCGATCTTCTGAACGAGCAGAAATCGTGACGCGCGCGTAGAAATGCTCACGAGCTTTTTGACTGTCCGAGAAATTCTTATGAATGATCGATGACCCCATTCCAGCCATGAAGGAACAACTGAGGCAGGCGATTCTCGCCGCGCTTGGAAGGAAAAACCAGCGTTTTGCAGCGCGGATCCTTGGAGTGCATGAAACGCGGATGTCGAACATCGAGCGCGGACGACTCGAGCGATTCAGCCTGCAGAAACTCATTCGTCTGCTGGCGCGGATCAACCGGCGAGTAGACCTGGCGGTTGTTGTTGTTGGTCCGTTGCCGACGCGTGGCGATGAAAAGTTTTGGGAAGCATGCGAAAACGTACGCGCCTTAAACGCACTCCATAGTCGTCGGTAAGATGCTCTTGCCAAAACTGGCAAGAGCATCTGCAGAGGGATACCATCGTCAGCGCGAAAAGCGCGTCCGGATTCGAACCGCCACGTTTACTTGACCGTTGAATCTTTCTCGAGCGCTCTCGTTGACTATCTGCGGCGCAAGAGACAGGATAGCCGAGCGAAACGCCATCGCCGTTGATATGACTCGTTCTTTTTTTCTCTGTCTACTGTTTCTGATTCCTCTCGACGCGTCGGGCGCGCAGAGCGCCGGGCCGAATACGTGGACCGCGAGAAGCAGCACCGGTCTCACCTTCGGGGGAACGTGGACCGCCGTTCCTGGCCCGACGAGCGAAACCGTCACGGGAACGTGGACTCTCGTGAACGCACAGGGCGCGACGGTCGCGGGCGGCGGATGGTCAGCATCAAAATCTCCTGACGGATGGATCGGCAATTGGCGAGCTGCGAACTTCGGTACCGATCATGAGTTCACCGGTTCGTGGAAGGCCAGCGTTGATCTCAAGGGAAAGTCAGCGTTTTCCGAGCTCTTTGAGAAAGCGGCGCAGACCATCGTCAGCGGCAGTTGGCGGGCCGGCAGTCACTCGGGCGCGTGGTCGATCCGCGCGCAGGCGGAAACTCGGTCGACCCCTCCAACACGCGATCCGCACACTCCGGGATTCGTCACCGCGAAAGAATTGCCGGACGGCACCGTTCCATCGCCCGATGTCGACGGAAATTTCATTATCGGGCCGACACACACGCCTGCAGTTGAAATGATCGCGCAGGAAGGTGTTCCGCACGGAACGATTCACACCTTCACGATGAATTCCGCCGACAGCAAAATCTTTCCAGGTATCGCGCGCGATTCCGGAACTTTCGGAACGCCGAGTCCAAACGATCCTGCAACGTTGATCGTGACGACCAGCCACCCGCATCCCTACACGCGCACGGTTCAAGTCTATGTGCCGGCACAATACGTCCCCGGTACTGTCGCACCATTCATTGTCGGCGCAGATGGACCGGACGCGTCGCTGTTCGTAGCCCTCGACAATCTCATCGCGCAAAAAAAAGTGCCCGTAATGATTGCGATCTCGATCGGCAACGGGAGCGGCGATGCACAAGGGAGCGAGCGTGGTCTCGAGTACGACACAATGTCGGGACGCTATGCGGAATTCGTCGAGACAGAAGTATTGCCGCTAGTCGAACGACAATTCAACGTGAAGCTCACGAAAGATCCTGAAGGGCGCGCGACGATGGGCGGCAGCTCGGGCGGCATTGCCGCGTTTATCATGGCATGGTATCACCCCGAGCTGTATCACCGCGTGCTCGCGTATTCGATCACGGCAATCAATCAGCAGTGGCCGCATAGCACCGACACTCCGCACGGCGCGTGGGAATTTCACGAGCGACTGATTCCGAACAGTCCGCGCAAACCGATTCGAGTGTGGATGGAAGTCGGCGACAGAGATCTTCTCAATCCAAATGTCATGCGTGATGACATGCACGACTGGGTCGTTGCGAGCGAGCGCATGGCGAAGGTTATCGCTGCGAAGGGTTATCACTACCAGTTCTTGTTTGCCCGCAATTCCGGACACACCGATCGAAGTGTGAAACAGCAAACACTTCCGGAAGCGCTCGAATGGTTGTGGAAAGGCTATCGTGAGGTTCCCGTTCCCGCTCAAAGGAGTAGAGAGTGAAGAAGATCCAAATCCAGGCGTCGCATCACGTCACGATCGTGGGCTCAACGAAGAAGAGCGCAGTTGATTTCTGGCAGGGTGTGCTGGGAATGCCGTTCGTTATGGAACAGCCCAACCTCGGGAACCCCGACGAGAACCACCTTTACTTCGATCCGGGCGACGGACGACTTCTCACAGTGTTTACAAATGAGACGAGACAGGATGCCGGCCGCCCCGCTCCGCGTGAGGTCGGTTCCGTGGATCACATCGCATTCAACGTCTCGCGCGCGACATTCAAGGAAGCCCCCGCTCGTCTCACTGAACATGGAATTTCATTTTACGAGCGCGACCGCGGCTTCATGGACTCGCTCTATCTGAAAGATCCGAATGGTCTGACTGTCGAGCTTGCGTGTTACAAGTTCCAGACGCCTGAAGGATTCCGCGATGTCGATGTGCTCATGCAGGCTCACCGCCTCCGAACCGAGCGTGGCGCTCATCACATTGCCGAGGAGCACCTCGCGGATGCGATCGAAATGCTGATGCAGAGGCGCGACCGCCTGACCGAGTAGCATCTCAGTGAACGCTGTTTACGATCGCGTCATTCTCGGCGGACGCGTGATCGATCCGGAATCGAATCTCGATGCGCTTCGCAACATCGGGATTCTCGATGGACAAATCGCCATCGTCACGACCGAATCCATACGCGGTGGGGATATTGTCGACGCCCACGGCCTTGTCGTCGCCCCTGGCTTCATCGACCTGCACGATCACGGACAGACGCCGGAGATATATCGGTTCCGTTCGCTCGACGGTGTGACGACAACACTCGAGCTCGAGCTCGGCACGTCGGACGTCGACGCGTGGTATCGCGAGCGCAGCGCCGGCGAGAGGGTCAACTACGGCGTGAGCATCGGTCACATCAAAGTGAGAATGTCGGTGATGAATGATCTCGGCACTTTCATGCCGGTGGGCGACGGAGCCTATGGCGATGCATCGCCGTCACAGATGGACGAGATGGTGAAACGCATCGAAACCGGTCTCAGTCAGGGCGCGGTAAGCATCGGCGCAGGATTTCCATATACGCCGGCAGCAACGCGGGACGAACAGCTGGCCGTGTTCCGCGTCGCCTCAAAGTCGAAGACACCGGTACACCTTCACTGTCGCACCGGTGTCGCCGGTCTTACAAAAGAGCTTTCGCTCGTCGACGAGACCAATGCTGCGTTGCAGGTGGTGCACATCAACAGCACCGGCCTTGCCGAAATGCCCGCGATGCTCGAGATGATAAACGATGCGCGAGCTCGCGGACACGATGTGACGGCGGAGGCGTATCCGTATACGGCCGGAA
The DNA here is from genome assembly GCA_041499635.1 of Gemmatimonadaceae bacterium. Taxonomy (GTDB): domain Bacteria; phylum Gemmatimonadota; class Gemmatimonadetes; order Gemmatimonadales; family Gemmatimonadaceae; genus UBA4720. Next base: position 7,347 of record JBGQKT010000055.1, on the reverse strand, counting down.
TGACGGAGATTCAATCCGCCACGATACAAGACGTTTATAGAGACGCTCCCGGTGAGCGGCTGGCCACAATCGAATGGCCGAGGACAGGCGAGCGGTTGAATCGCGAGAGCTTTGAGCGTTATCGCGAGATCGGCGGACCGATCGTAGTTCATGACAACACTGAGCAGATGGTGGCCGCCGCACTGAAGAGTCCACTCACCATGATTGCGAGCGACGCATACTGGCAGAACGGCACCGGCCATCCGCGCACAACAGGAACTTTTTCGAGAGTGCTCGGCCGCTATGTACGCGAGGCCCAGTCTCTCACGCTGATGGAAGCAATTCGCAAGATGACCCTCATGCCTGCGCAGCGACTCGAGGGGCGAGTGCCGGCGATGAGGCAGAAGGGTCGCTTGAGTGTGGGCGCGGATGCGGACATTACGATTTTTGATGCGGCGCGCGTGATGGATCGCTCCACGTACCGAGAGCCGTCGCTATCGCCTGTTGGAATTCAAGAGGTGATCGTGAACGGCATCTCGGTGGTCGCGAATGGGCGGTCGGTCGAGGGCGTCGCACCCGGAACGGCAGTACGGGCACCCAACTGAACGCTTGCTCATGCGGTTACCAGCTCTCCCTTTGTCGGCGCCAGGTTGAGCTTCGCCCAATCGGAAAAGCTGATGAACCCGGCAGGATAAACCGAGTTCGCGGCCGCAATCCGCGACTCTCTCTCCGGACCAAAGTAGAAACACTGCTCAAAGTACTGGAACGTCTCCCGCATCTCGGGCGCGCCCGGGAAAAAGGTGTCGTAGGCATCGGCGGGAACCTGCTGCACCTGGACATCATGGCCCTGCGCGTTCAGCGTGCTGACGAAGTCGTTCCACGAATACAGGCCACCGCACACCGCGAGGTAGCTCCCGTTGGGAAGCGTGTCGCCGGCGGCGAACGCAGCAGCAACGGCGCGACCGACGTCGTTCACGTCACCGGCGTGAATCACGCGCGCGGCAGGGTCCATCGGGACCACCCAGCCGCGTCCTCCGTTCGGTAACGGCTGTGGTGCGAGCGGGCCCAGAAAGTTTTGAAAGTAGAACGGCGCCTGCACGAACGTATGACGCGGAATCCCCGCTGCCTTCACCGCAGCGTCGGCACGTGCCTTGCCCGTGAAGTGCCTGAGCTTGAGCCGACCGCCGGTCAGCGTTTCGGCGTCCGGAAGCGTCGACCAGATGAAGTGTTGAACACCAGCGGCGCGCGCCTCCTTCACTGCTCCGATGGCAATGTCGGTTTCCTTCTCCATCTGCGCGGGGTCCCAGAAATTGGTGACCAGGAAAGCTCCGTAAGCGCCCTCGAAGGCAGAGCGCAAGCTGCTCGGCTCGAGGAGATCGCCCTTCACTACCTCGATGCCGCGCTTTTCGAGCGCTTCGGCCGACTTGCTCGCCGGGTTCCGGCTGACGACGCGAACCGCGAACTGGCCCGAGGCGAGCAAGGCGTCAACGACACCGCCGCCCTGAGCACCTGTGCCACCGACGACTGTAATGATCTGTCTGGTCATATCCGTTTCTCCTTTTGTGCTGCCGAATCCCCGGCGGTAGTGCCGAGTTTTCTGAGCAGCCGAATGAGCGTTGCGCGCTCTGCCTTCGAGAGTCCACTCGCCGCGAAATCCATCGCCGTCTTGTGACCGGCGAAGACTTTTGCGGCCTGCTCTTTTCCCCGCGCCGTGAGCCGGACGATGCGGGCCCTGCGATCGCTTTCGTGTGCCTCGCGCGTCACAAGTCCGCGGGACTCGAGTCGATCGACAGCTGTGGTGATCGCTCCGCTGGTGAGCTCGACTCGCCGGCCAATCTCATTGACCGGCTGTGGTCCTTTGTGGAGCAGCATCTCCATGACGGCGAAGTCAGAGAGGCATACGTCGAGCGACTCGATGCTGCGGGTCGCCAGGCGCTCGAGCGTTCGATGCGCCTTCATCATCACGAGCCACAGATGCGTGCCCGAAGAGTCGGCGGTCTTCCCTCGTGTCGCGGCGGTTTTGATCATGTATATATCTTAACGTCAAGATACTTGATGTCAAGATATATGGTGGATCGGTCAGGAACTCCCGGCTATAACCCTTTCAATCCTTCGGCCAGGCGCCGAGTGACCGGCGCACGGCGACGAGCTCTCCCAGGTGATATGAGGCGTGATCGATAGCGACGAGAATGGTGCGCAAATAAGTCTGGCCGGTCCCGTGTGGAATTTTTGCGGTGAGGTCGCGTCCTGACTCAGTCGTGAACTTCTTCAGCTCATCGCGCTCGCAGCGGATTTCGCAGAGGGTGTTCTCCCACATTTCGTCATTGATCGCGTCGCATGCTGGAGGCCAATAATCGTCCGGCCATTTCAGGTCGTGACTGTAATTCGGATTCTGGAGGAAATCGAGGAGATCGTGCTGTGCAATCCGAATGTGTTCCACCAAATCCCACGGCGAATGCGGCAGTCCTTCAGGCCGACGTCCGCGAACATTTGCGGGCAGATCTTTCAGTGCGTTGTCGAGGCTGAGGTGAGCCTGTTCCCAATCAAGCGACGACGCGACGATTCCCTTCCATGTTTCATCGTTCGGCATGTGAGTCTCCTTGTCGTCACAAAACTGCACCCGTATGATAAACTGGATATCACCGGGAAGGATGTATGACGCAGTTCACTGTAAATCCCCACCGCCTCGATCCATACAAGAATTTCAAGTTTCGAGTCAAATGGGATGGCCGGGTAGTCGCCGGCGTCAGTCGGATCAGCACGCTCCGGCGGACGACGGAGGTCGTTGATCATCGTGAAGGTGGAGATCCCAGCATATCTCATCTCTCACCTGGTCGCACTTCATATGACGCGATCACTCTCGAACGCGGGGTCACCCACGATTCAGCTTTCGAAGATTGGGCCAACCTGACGTCGAAACTGAATGCGGGGACAGAGACTGCCCTCGCTTCTTTCCGCAAGAACATCACGATCGAGCTCTATAATGAAGCAGGCCAAGTGGTCCTGGCTTACAAGGTCTTTCGTTGTTGGGTCTCAGAGTATCTGGCGCTGCCTAACTTGGACGCCGATCACTCCGAGACCGCCATTCAATCGATCACGCTTCAAAACGAGGGATGGGAGCGTGATACCTCGGTGCCGGAACCGGTAGAACCATAGGGGCATGAGCTCGCGATCAGTGCATGACCTTGATGTAGCCCCAGTGATCCTGCTGCTTCGAAACAAGCTCGTAAATTCCGTCCGGCACGATCTGCACTTCAGGTAGCAACTGGCTTTTATCGACGCTGTTGTTCTTGAGAGCAATCGCGCACACTACGAACTTCACATTCGGATTCTTCATCGCCTCTTTCACTTCGGCGATGTAAGGTGATCGCTCTGGCATAACGAGTTCGAATCCCTTCGCGTACATGACAACTTCCATTTGCGCATTGGGACTCGAAGTGCCAACCTCTCTCAGCCATCGCAGCACCGCCTTCTGCTCGAGACTATCTCGGCTGGTCAGATCGAACACTACGCGATACGGCTGAGCTTGCGCCGGCAAAACGCCGGGACTCAGCAGCGCGAACATTCCGATGAAAAAAATGCGTCTCATGGTGGTTCCTCCGATTCCAATACGTTGTTCGAGCGGCGGATGAAATACAAGCGCACTGCGCTCAGATTCCCCGGATCGTTTTACACCAAGTGTGGCTTCCGGGAGCGCGGCCACGTTGAATACAAAGGCGATCCATTGGTCTATTACGAATTCTTGCTCGCTTGAGCCAACACACCATGGAGTGTTTGCGATCGCGCTGACGGCCGCACTACTCGGCCAGGTAATCGCCGCGTCCTGCACTTTGGCGCAGGCGGCCGGGCAACACACCTATGCCAACCCAATCGACATCGACTACCGCTACAACTTCGAGCAATACAACGAAGCCATTTCGTATCGGTCCGGCGCCGATCCAGTCATCGTCGTTCACCGCGGTGAGTACTACCTGTTCGAGACGATCGGCGAAGGTTACTGGCGTTCACGCGATTTGGGAACCTGGCAACACATCACTCCATCACGATGGCCGCTGACGGATATCGTTGCGCCGGCTGTGCTCGCGGTGCGCGACACGATCTACGTTCTTCCGAGTACGACTAGCCCGCTGCCGATTCTCATGCTGACGAGGCCGGCGACGGGTCGCGTCGAGATTTACAACCCCCTGCTCCCCTGGCTCCCGATGGCGCGACAGTCTGAGCCCAATGGCGTGTTCGCAAAACCCGACTCAGTGCAGCCCGGTCCATGGGATCCGCAGTTCTTTTACGATGACGACACCAACCGCTGGTTCCTCTATTGGAATTCGTCGAACGTCTATCCGCTTAACGTCATCGAGCTCGACAAGACCAAACATCTCGCGTACAAGGGCACGCCACACTGGTTGTTTGGACTCGATCCGCAGAAGCACGGATGGGAGCGGTTCGGTCAGGACCATCGCGACTCTACAGTGCGTCCATATATAGAAGGCTCGTGGATGACGAAGCACGAGGGCCGCTACTATCTCCAGTACGCCGCGCCAGGCACCGAATACAACGTGTACTCCACGGGAGTGTACGTCGGCGACAATCCACTCGGCCCATTTACGTACGCGTCCTACAATCCAGTCGCGTATAAGCCCGGCGGATTCGTCCAGGGCGCCGGGCACGGCAACACGTTCCAGGATGTCTACGGCAATTGGTGGAATACCGGTACGCCGTGGATTGCAGTCAACTGGAAATTCGAGCGTCGCATTGCAATGCATCCAGCTGGGTTCGATCGCGACGGCGAGATGTATGTCGACACGCGCTTCGGCGATTTCCCCCACTGGCTTCCGACCAAAGCGTATCGAAGGAGCGACGACCTGTTCACCGGATGGATGCTTCTTTCGTATCACAAGACGGCGAACGCGTCTTCATCGCGCGACGGTTTCCCTGCAAGCAACGTGACGGACGAAAATCCACGCACCTTCTGGGTCGCAAGAGAAAATCGGCCCGGCGAATCGGTCACTTTGGACCTCGGTCGCGCTTATCGGGTGAAAGCGATTCAGGTGAACTACGCAGATTACAAGTCGGGACTGTACGGTACGGATTCCACGGTGTATACGCGGTTTCGTCTTGGTACCTCGCTCGACGGAAATCATTGGACAAGCGTCGGTGATCTTTCGCGCGAGCGCCGCGACCGGCCCAACGCCTACATAGAGCTCTCCGCTCCGGTTCGCGCGCGCTTTGTCCGTTACGAGCACATTCACGTCGGCGCAGCGAATCTCGCCGTTAGCGACATCCGCGTGTTCGGCAATGGCGATGGTCCCCGCCCTCGACCGCCCTCCACTCCCACCGCGCGGCGCGAGCGCGACGAGCGAAACGCGGTGATTACATGGCAGCCTGTTCCGGGTGTTGTCGGCTACAACGTGCGCTGGGGAATCTCATCCTCTAAGCTGTACCAGACCTACCAGAGATTTGCGGACGACGGGACAACCCTGGAGCTGCGCGCGCTCACCGTCGGTCAACCCTACTGGGTGGCGATCGAAAGCTTCGACGAGAATGGCGTATCAACCCTTAGTGCGACGTTACCGATTCGTCCATGAAGCCGTTAACGTCGATCCTTGTCCCCCAACCACAACAAAGCGTCGATGATCAGCCGATCCTGAATCGGATTGTTGAGCGTGTATGACAACGCCTTGTTGGTCGTGTCGTACTTGTGCTCGTAGTCCATATCGTTGTGACCCATGTTGAAATAGATCATCCTGTAATTCTTGTTTGTCCAAACAACGGGATAGTATCCGTTGTGCCAGATCTCGTTGAGTTTTGGTCCGGTGCCCAGCGGAAAACTCGTTGAGTCGATCGAGAGCAGAATGTCGATGTCAGGATTCTGTCTCAGATCTTTTTCCCATCGGTACCACTCGCTTAGCGACGACTTGAAAGTCTCGGGCAAATGAGAAGTCGATGGATGCTTGCGGTCTTCGACGCGCAGAGTCGCCGATGTTGGTCGCCAGGTATTACTGACGTATTGACCTGAGCCGAGGAATGTGTTGTGGTACCAATCCCAGTTTGCGGGATACTCTGAAGGCGTCAGTGCGAAACCCGCGAAATGAAATCCCATCCAGGCTCCGCCGTGCTCCATGTACGTCTGAAACGCAGATCGTTGTGCAGGATCTTCAGGGCGCGTATCGAGAAAAACAACTACCTGATACTTGGCGAGAAAATCTGAATTCAGATTCTGCCAATTCGACGTAGTGTCGTAGCTGAAATTGTATTTCGCTGACTGCTGAGGAAACCAGACATTCGCTTCATGTACGAAGCTGATGTGTGCCGGATCTTTTTTGGCGGTGAAGAATGCAATCGCTCTGAATTTCGGATTGCTGTGACCGGCGCTCATGGTGGAACAGCCGCACGTGAGCGCCGCAATGCCCAACGCTTTAAGGAGATGCATGGTGACGATTCTGAATGCGCGGGATAGTTGGCGCAAGCTGAGTGTGGGGTTCACGTTGCTTTTCAGTATTGTGAGCCCTTTGCGCGCGCAGTCCAATCCTGATTGGCTCGAGCCGTTTCCGCCATTCCATATCGCGGGAAATCTCTATTACGTCGGAAGCAAAGACCTCGCGATTTATCTGGTAACGACTCCGCGGGGACATATCCTCATCAACAGCGGTCTCGTGTCGAGCGTTCCGCTCATTCGCGCGAGCGTCGAGAAACTCGGATTCAAGTTCAGCGACATCAGGATTCTTCTGATCAGTCACGCTCACTGGGATCACGACGGTGGCAGCGCTGAGATCAAGACGCTCACCGGCGCGACATACATGGTGATGGATGGTGACGTGCCGGTCGTCGAGTCGGGCGGCAAGACTGACTTTCAGTATGGTAGCGCGGCGGCGTCGCTCTATCCTCCGACGAGAGTGGATCGCGCGCTGCATGACGGCGACGAAGTGAAATTAGGGAGCACGACACTCGTCGCTCATCTAACGCCAGGACACACGAAGGGATGCACGACGTGGACAATGAAGATAAACGAGGGCGGGAAACCTTATGACGTCGTGATCGTCGGAAGCCCCAACGTGAATGAGGGCTACAAGCTTGTAATGAACTCGTCATATCCGGAGATCGAGTCCGACTACGAAAAAACTTTCCGAGTCCTCAAGTCTTTGCCGGTCGACATTTTTCTTGGCGCGCACGGTGGCTACTTCGGCATGACGTCGAAATACGCGCGGATGAAAGAGGGCGCGGCAAATCCTTTCATCGATCCAGCGGGCTACAAGAGCTACATAACCGATAGAGAAAACGCTTTCCGCACGGAGTTGGCAAAGCAGAAGGCAGCTAAGCCTTAGCCATCTCCGCCAACTTTGCAACCGTGTTCATATTGCGAGCGGTGCCATT
>JBGQKT010000054.1:0-17483 GCA_041499635.1 Gemmatimonadaceae bacterium | reverse complement strand
CGATAATGATTGAGCGGAGTATCGCGTCCGGTTTCTGTTGTGATATGCTTGCCCTTTCCTTCGGGGCGAGCTGGAATTGCGGTGTTTGTCATCGGGTCTGCTGTGATCTTGTTGGGTGCGTCGCTGTCCACATTCAACAAAAACGCGGGTGGACCATGTCGCTCCAGAAGAGGAGCCGGTATCCATCCGCTGCCGCCGGGTGCGCCCGCTACTGTAACGCGGGTGGGGACTCGAGGCGCGCCGAGCTAAGTCGCTGCTCGGCGTTGAGTTGTGAACAGCCTTGAATTATCGCACTGTGGGAGCCCGAATGGAAGGGGTTATGCGCCTCAGGAAACGATGACTCGCGCGCCAGTGCTCTCAGCTACCCTCGGCGGATGTTCGCTTGTACTCACTCGGCCGAGGACTGCATTGTATGGGTATGCCTGCAGCGGAAGCGGAATGGACTTACGGAAGACCTCCAACGCCGACGGGCTTGGTGCTGAAATACGCTCCAAAGAGGGCAGCTCCCTGTTCGCCATTGCCAAGGTCGCCGAAGACGTCTTCACCCCAACAGTAAACGCGCCGCTCGACAGTGAGCCCGCACGTGAACAGCCGCCCGGATTGAAGGTTCGTGAAGTGATGACCGCCTATGACGGGGGCTGGAGTTGAACGACTCAGTGTAGTGCCGTCGCCGAGTGCACCCGCGATGTTGTTGCCCCAGCAATACGCTTCCCCCGATGTCGTGAGCCCGCACGTGAAGTCAAGTCCCGGCGTGATCGAAGTGAACTTCAAACCTCCGGGAATGAGTTGAGGCGTCGATGATAATGCTGAAACTTCGGCGTTACCCAACTGTCCAAAGGCATTCGATCCCCAACAGTACCCGTCGCCTTCAACGCTCACTCCGCACGCGTGATCACGAAAAATCGACACGGTTTGAAATACGTGTTCTCCCGAGATGAGGTTGGGGGTCATGCCATCGGGCACGTCTGCCCCACGCTGGCCTGATGCATTCGAACCCCAGCAATAGGCGAGATTTGACGTGGTGATACCACACGTCGTCCACGCACCGACGCTCAGTTGCCGGAAGTACAGATTTGGCACTGGTGCTACAGGCGAGGGCACGCAGGGAATCCCATCGCACGTTCCAGTGGTGGGAATACCAAGCTGACCAAACCACTCACCGCCCCAGCAATGCGCGGCTCCGTCGCTGGCAATGCCACAGACAACCGTACCGGCACCTATATCAGAAAAGCGAACCTGCGAGGGAATCAGGACCGCGGTGTGACTGCAAGGGAAGAATGTGTTAGGGACATTGTCCGCGCCGGAATACACCTCGCACGTCTCCGTCGGGGCGCTGAAATACTGGTAGTTGTCGTTCCTTCCCCAGCAGGAAATCTCACCCTGCCCGCTCAGGCCGCACATAAGCCCTCCGCCTGAAATCGCGATTTTGCTGAACCCAGCCAATCCAGTCGGAATGCGCGGCGTCGTAATGCATTCCCTCCTCTGGGACTGACAGATCTCCGCCGCGCCCGTCAATCTTCCGAGCGTGGCGACCCCGTTGTCGCCCCAGCAGTACCACTGCCCGATGTCAGATTTTGCGCAGGCTTGACGGCCGCCGACAACCAGCTGCTGGAACTTCAGATCCGCGACCGTAATTTCAGCCGACCACGTATTGCTACTCGCGGAGGCTTCGATCGTAGTTGTTCCGGCGGTGACTCCCGTCACAATGCCACTGCTCGATACAGTGGCGATTGCGTTATCTGCCGACTTCCAGACGGCATTCTCAACGAGTTGATTCCCAATAAAGACACGGCGTTGAACCGACCCTCCAATCGCGACAGTTGCCGAAGGAGCCATTAAGGGAGTCGTCGGAGTTACTGGCGTCGTCTTGCTAGGCCCCGATGGATCCCCTCCTCCGCACCCGACGGTGAAGCTCCCAATAAGACAAGAGTAGGTGAGAGCGACGCTTCTGGTGCTGTAGCGAAACTTCAGCATCATGTTATGGCCCTCGCTATTTGGCTTTCAGCGTGAACAGGAACGGCAGGTTGTAATAGCCGTACAACACTGAGCCGTCGCCCGACCTGAGTGCCGAAACGTTAGAGACAAGGGAGCACGCGCCAGAGGGGGCGATCGTCCAGACGGCTGGGGTCACGCTCGTTCGCGTCACCACCGCGAATGCAGTAGGTCCGTTGCTCACATCCTCCAGGCCCTTGTGGAAGCTGACTCTCCAGGAAGTAGTTGGGTCTGTGAGCGAAGTCCCCGATGCGAAAGAGTTCCCCATGTAGATGCATTCGCTGGTGGGATTTCCGCTCACTCCGAGATTCTGGATCGGAATCATCGGACTGTATTGCGATGCACCCGTGGAGAAATGGTAATTCCGCAAATTGCTGGGAGTCGGCCGATATGTGTTCGCCGGATCGACGGGATTGTTGAAGTTGTAGCTGACATACCGGATCGCATTGCGATGCGTCCCGGTTTCGGTATTGAATGCAAAGGTGCCGTTATTGTCGAGGACGGCCTGCACATCCTGAGTTCCATCTACGTACGTCCCGTTACCGTCATTCTGGATCGCGTAAGAATTGCCAACGCCGTCGACGTTCGAGACGGTGACCGTCAGTGATACGGTAGGTATGGCAGTTTGGCGCGCCATGGCCAGTGTGGCTGCTACCGGGTGCGGTCCAGTAACCGCTTCCTGGCAGGCGGTAGCATAGAGTAGACTGGTAATGAAAACGAACGCGAGTGGGCGACGCATGTCCATGGTTCGGCTCCGAGAGAATTGTTTCTTGGACGCGATTCATCGGTGACAACGGAGTGAGATCCGCACGAATCATTAAACGGCTGCGCCGGCCTTTCTTGCGCGCACCGCGTCGAGTGCGCGCAACCACTGCTTCAGGTGTCGGTTGTAGCTAACTATGACAGTCTTAAAATCTCGACACAGCGAGCGCTCGCGGCATGTCGCCTTGCGGCCAGCTTTACTTCGCGCGCAACGTGAAGAAGAACGGCAGGTTGTAATAACCGTACAACACGGACCCGTCACCTGAGCGCAGGGACGCAACGTTCGACACCGGTGAGCAGGCGCCAGCGGGAGTGATCGTCCATGCAGCCGGGCTCACGCTCGTTCGGGTCACTACTGCAAAGGCCGTTGGCGTATTGCTCACATCCTCGAGGTGCGCGTGGAAGCTGACTCTCCAGGAAGTAGTTGGGTCTGTGAGCGACTTCCCTGTTGCGAAAGAATTTCCCATGTAGATGCATTCGCTTGTCGGATTCCCGTTCACCCCTAGATTCTGGATGGGAATCTCGGGACTGTACTGCGATGCACCTGTCGTGAAGTGATAGTTCCTCAGGTTGCTGGGAGTAGGCCTATAAGTGTTCGCCGGATCAACCGGATTATTGAAGTCGTACGTGACATACCGGACTGCACTACGATGCACCCCAGTTTCGGTATTGAATGCAAAGGTGCCGTTATCGTCGAGGACGGCCTGCACATCCTGAGTGCCATCGACGTACGCTCCGGCTCCGTCGTTCTGAATTGCGTACGGAGTGCCAAGGTTATCGGTGTTCGAGACGGTAACTGTGAGCGACACGGTAGGAATTGTAACGTGCCTTGCTTTGATCGCGAACGCATCGGAGCCGATACCCGACTTCTTGCCACTGTAAATGATCACATCCCAGCTGGCGACAGTCGCCGTCGAGCTGATAGTGATGTTAGCTACCACTTTGTTCGGGTTCACGTAGCGGGTGCTGTTCGTTCGCACCTGGGTCGCGTCAGGCGTCCCATTCAATGCCCACGTGGCGACGGCATCCGATGCGAATCCACTGCCTGAGATCGTGACATCGAGCGTTGTGTCCGTGGAGGCCGAATCAGGACTCGCAGCAGCCACAGTTATCCCGGTCGATGCCGAACGCGACGCGCGGAGTAACGTTGATCCCGCAGGCGTGGGCGACGAGGGATCATTATTGCACGCGACGAGAAGTCCGCCAAGCAACGCGAGGCAGAGGGACGCATAGGTTGAGTGTCGCACCACACCGGACCAGGGGCGGATCATTGGTTGCTCCCGACTAGAGATATCAATTATTGAACGGACACCAGCCCTTTCGTTTGCGACTTTGACATTGCCGCACCACCGCTGCCGCTTAGCGTGTACGCTGCCCAGTACCTTGGCGTAGAGAGCGAAGCGTCCTGGATCATTTCCCGCTGCGCCATGGCAAGAGCCTCGACGGCAGGCCGGTTGGCGAGCTGCGCGTAAAAACGCCCGGCAAATGCAGCCGCTCTCTCGTCATCGATTTTCCAGAGCGTCGCGATCACATCACGCGCACCTGCGTAGAGAAACGCCTGTGACAAAGTCGCGTAGTCTTGTCCCTTGCGAAACGAAGTTGATCCGGCCGATCCCGCTCCGGTCTCACACCCCGACAAAAAAACCAATCGGCTTTTCACGGGAATCCCCAGCAGCTCGTGCACCTCGAGTCTCCCATCATCGGCGGGAGTTGTGCTTGCCGACTGAGCTAGCTCGATTCGCGAGAACATCGGACTGACAGCATTCAGGATCGCATGACTCGCTACGTGAACAATCGAGCTCCTTGCGAGCGCAGCACGAAGCGCAGATTCGGTAGCCGTCCGTCCAAGAAATGTCTGACCACCCTCGAGATTTCGACTGACCGCAATCGCCTCTGCTCGCGTTCCCGGTAATTGCGTCGGAAACGGTGCAAGCACCGACGTTCCTGACGAGGTTCGCCGCAAGTCGTCACCGCGCAAAACCGGAAGTGACCCAGCCGATGGAAGCGAGAGTACGGCATAGTCTTCGACCAGATACCTGCCGCGGTCGTCGACGAGCGCCGAGAACGGGAGATACGAAAGCATCGCGTGGGGCACGACGACGATTGTCTTTGCATTCCGCAGCATGCCCGTCTTCTCGATTGGCAGAATCAAATCCTTGTACAACGCACTCAGCACGGATCTATCTGCTTGCAAATCGCTTTCGCGACGACTCAACAGTTGGGTCGCAAGCCTGACGCGTGTTGCGAGATCGTCATAAGTCATCGTCGCGTTCAGCGTGCGCACGCCGTCGCGAGTCGCGATGAAGGTCAGGAGTCGGTCAGCTGTCGCGAAATATTCGATCAGCACTTCGTCTGGATGGAGTGATGAGAGAACGGCACGCGTGCTGGTGCGCGCATTTCCAATTAAGGTTGAGCCACGCGGATCGATCGCCGCTGCTTTCTTCATACGATCTTCGTAATCCTGACGCGCTTCAAGAAGACGCTTCGAGAGCTCACGCAGATCATTCCGCATGACAAGACTTCGGTCACGAGCGGGCACGCTATCCGCCTGATGGAGTTGTGTCAGAAGCCAGTCGATGCGGCGAAGGAGCCGCTCCGATTCGGCAAGATTTCGTGATGCCGCAGGAACGGAGTGACTGAGCGCGCCCAGATGTTCGAGGAGAGACTTCCCTCTCGCCGCGTCCGCAATCTCGAAAGCTTCCGATGTTCGACCAACCGCGAGGAGAGCGATGACCAACTCAGCGTAGACATCTGATCTGTCATTGGTGAAACTCGTTCGAAGCGGACCCTCTCCGATGCGGCCGCGAATTTTTTCAATGGTCGATACGCCGCGCCGTCCAGCCACGACCGCCTCAGCCCAACGACCCAGCCGGCCAAGCGACCTGGCCTCCATTGCATACATTTGCCATTCGGCTTGAGGCCCGAGGCGCGCGATTTTCGTGTGTGATTGCGCGAGATCCTTCAGAACGCCAGAAAAATTTCCCGCCGCATCGTCAACGCGCGCCCTCCCCACGGCAAGCGTCCCTGCGGCGATTTCATCCGGCAACGTTCGCGCGAGAATCGTCGCTGAATCGAGTGCGCTCGCCGCATCCTGTCGCCTGCCGTACGTCTGAGCTATTTCCGCGATTAGCAACTGATCGTTCAGCTCTTCAAGCCTTGCGTGCGCGGCGTGGTGTGCGCTCGCCGCCTCGCGCGCGCGACTGAGAGCGAGGTCTGTGCGAGAAAGTATTGCGTACTCGCGGGATTCCGCCTGAGCGATGTCGCCAACCCTGCTTCCGAGGCCAATCGACTCGGTCAGCTTGCGCGCACGCGAGAGATACTGGAGTGCTCGCTCATGATCGCCAGCCTGTCCGAATTGCTCCGCGATCAGCTGAAGATCCTCTGCTTCGGGCGCCTCCAGCTCGTGTTGTTTCGCGATTGCAAGCGCGCTGTCCAGATATACGATCGCGCGTTGAGGATCGCCGAGTGCATCATACGCGGTGCCCAGTTGACCGAGCGCATTCTCATCGCCCGCGGGATAGTCCGCTTTGCGATATAAATCTCGCGCGCTCGTCAGCAAAGGAATTGCGGCGGCGGCATCGCCATCGCGAATCTCGAGCATCCCGAGATTGTCTAAGGCGTTTCCTTCGAGCCGTGCGTCTCCGATTCTGTGGAACGCATCCCGCATTGTCGAGAATTCTCGTCGTGCAAGTTCGAAATCACCGAGATCGGAGTGAGCGAGCCCAAGGTTGCCAACGGCCTTTGCGATATTCGGAGAATCGCTCACCGCGCGTGCGGCGTTTTCGGCCAATGTGAAGAGGCGAACGGATTCTGTGAGTTGCCCTTCGTCGTGGGCAAGCAGGCCGAGTGCATTGTACGATTTGAACAGATCCTTTTTGAGGCCAAGCCGGATTTTTATTGCCAGCGCTTGCTGGCCAAGCGAGCTGGCATCAGCGTACCTGCCTTGCCGATATGCTGTCAGCCCAAGCAACGTAAGCGCGCGTGAAGAGAGCGCCGAATCATTTTTCGCTTCCGCCGCTCGGCGAGTCCGCACGAGAAAAATGACCGCAGTATCGTATGCGCTACGCTGATATGCTGACTCGCCTTCGCTGAGCAGAGAGTCGATCGAGTTTCGATCGTCGACTACTGACTCCGCTCGCACGGTTTTCTTCGACGCAGTCGCCCCATCGGACCGTTGTGCACAACCGACGATCACCGGCCCCAACGCGAACGCTAGAAGCGCCGGTTGGACCGACCGGCGCACGATGCCTCTCATTGAGTATTGGTTGTAAACGATCGGGGACCGCTCGCGATCGACGACCCATCGATCCTCAGAGCGTCGACATACCAATAGTAGTGATTCCCGGGGCGAAGTACGATCGTGGCCGGAAGAGTCGCCGTCGTGTCGCTCGTGAGCGCTGTCCAGACGGTCGCTCCCGTGGCATCCGCAATCGTGATCCTGTACGACGCGTCGCCCTCCGAGTGCCAAGCGAAGTTAGCTGATGCAACCGGCACAATAGCAGCGTCTCCTGGTCCCAGCAGATTCACACGACCACCATCTTCCGCCTCGGCGCGACGCTCAGCGGGAGCAGGGCTCGGACGAAAATCGCGATTTCTGCTTGGAACGACTACAACTAGAACCACCGCAGCAGCGGCGGCGGCCAGGACGCCGGCCGCTTTCCAAGGGAAAGCCCGCCGCGACTTCGCGGAATCAGGCGCAGAAACAATTCGCGTCGCTGCAACCAACTCGGCGCGCAGATCGGGATTTTGCGCTAGTCGTGCCTCGACTGATGCGCGCTCCTCAGAAGAGAGACGGTCATCGATATACGCGGCCATCTCCTCTGCAGAAATATCCTCTTCAGGCGTCATCACTGCGGATACCGGTTGCTCCGCTCCGCGAAGAAGCTGCTCCATACAGATATCTAACGGACACTATCGAAGCATTTACGATTGTTCAGGGCGCCGCAATTTCGATTCCACGCGACCGAAGCTCCTCTCGTAGCGTGGACAGGAGCTGGTTTATCCGGCGATAGACATGAAACTGCGATTGGAAATGAAGAACCGTGGCAATCTCGGATGCGGACAATCCGTCATCGAATCGGAGCGTAAGCAGGAGTTGATCTCGCGGGTCTAGGGATTCGAGCGCTGATTGCAGTCCCGAACTTACTTCGACTTCACAAAGATTCGTATCGGCACCAGGCGATTCATCGACAATCAGCGAAACGTCATCTGACGCAGACGTTAATTCTTCGAGACGTTTGCGACGAGAGCGGCGTTCACGTTCCTCGGCCGAGTCGGCATTCCGAACGCGACCGTATCGTGTCCGTATGTGGTCAACACAAATTCGACGTGCGACGACCACTAACCACGTCGTAAATTTGCTGCGCGGATCCACCGTGTACCGCCTCAGCCGCCGAAAATCATCCTGCTTGAACGCCTCGAGGAGAACGGCGTATGCATCCATCGCCGCATCTCTGCCTGTCGTGACGGAGCGCGCGACGTTGAGCAAAAGAGGCGTGAATTCGCGGACGAATCCGGCCCAGGCCTCCTCCTTCTCCCCGGAAGAGGCATCAAAAAGTTTGTCGAGTACGAGTGGCAGCTGCTGCATGGATCGCACTCCACTGAGTCCTGCCCCGGAACCCGCGGCGGTGTCCGAACATACATGAGGGCGCCGAATCCGCAACGCGAAAATGAACCGTGCGGTGCCAGTCCCGTCCGCAAGAATGCATCTTGCCGCTTCGCTTTCTGTCCGCAGTCCGCAATCCGCAGCTCTTCGTCCTCTGGAGCAATCGTATGAGAATCACCGAGTACTCCCTGACCTTACTCGCTTTGGCAGGTGGAACATCACCATTTCTCCTGCGATCCCTGGCGTCAGAGAATCGAGTCGTCTACGTCGTCGACACTGTTTTCGTCAAAGACCCGCCGATCGACTACGACATTCTCGCGTCACGCGTTCTCAAACGCATGAAGAAAAGCGCGCCGAATCCAACGGTCATTGACGGCGATTTGATAGTGACTGGCCGACTCGGCGTACGCGGCGCGCCAGAGCCTGAAACCGACTATGCCGTCACTGTCCACGGACCAGGAAGCGCCGACATTTTATTCATTGCGAACGAAGCACTGCGGGACGCACAGCGAGCCGGCAACCAACATCGGCATGTCGGCAGCGTCGGAGTAGCGCAGGACGGCGGCCTTCGATTCGCGCAAAACTCTGTGTGTTATCCCGATGCGCGCGGCTGTGCGCCAGACGACAAGCTCCGTCGCGTTGCTTATGCCGGATATGATTCTCTCGGCGACATGTCGTTCTTCCTCTCGGACGTCGATTCTCTTACGGGAACACCGACTGCGCCTAGAGCACAAAGCCTCGTTTTCAAGCTCATCGATTGGGACAAGAACATCCACATCGTCGCTCATCGACCCGGCCAGCGAATTCTCTTCAATGGCAGCACCACGTTGAACGCAGCCGATTTGCAATGGGAGGTACCACTTCACCCGTAGCGCACGGCGCATGGAGTGACTCAAAATTTTGTGGCGCAACTGAGCAACGCATCACATACTGCCCGGGCAATACCTACTGATCTCTGAACACGCCTAAGACACTACAAGCAGACTCACCGGGCACGCCGCTCGACTACATGCCGCAGCTCGATGGCTTGCGTGCTGTCGCTGTATCCGCAGTCATCGCTCAGCACTACGGGATACTCGCGTTTGGCGCGGGGTTTGGCGTACACCTGTTCTTTGTCCTCAGTGGTTTTCTCATCACGCGCATTCTTCTCGTCGAGCGCGAGAATGTTCTGTCGCGGGGCTTCGCGCGCGTGCGCGCATTTCGCCAGTTCTACGTGCGCCGCATATTGCGCATTTTTCCGCTGTATTACTTCGTTGTCCTCGCCGGTATCGCGCTGAATGTTCCGAACGCACGCGCATACGCACCGTGGCTCCTCACATACACTGTCAATCTCAGGATGGCCGCCGAGGGATCGGCCATCGATCCCTTCACGCACTTCTGGTCTCTCGCTATCGAGGAGCAATACTATCTGGTCTGGCCGTGGTTGATCCTGCTGCTTCCACGACGCCGACTGGCAACCGCTGCATTGATCACGGCAGCAATTGCACCGCTCTTTCGATTGTACCTCGCGCTCAACGGTCAGTTTGGAGGCGCGCATGATCTATGGGCCTACGTCGGTACTCCGTCAGCGCTGGACAGTTTGGGAATCGGATCACTCATTGCGATTCTCATGAGCACCAAATCGACCGCGGAGACGCTTCAGCGCTCGATGCAATGGGCGGTTCCGGTGATCGCTCTGGTACTCGTTGTTGTTCTCGAATTCGCTCCGCACGGGGTTGTCCATCACGTATTCGTGGACACCGCCGCTGCCGCGTTCTTCGGTTGGCTCATCTACACCGCGTCGCGCGGATTCACCGGCATCACTGGTAAAATTCTTGCCGCAGCGCCGTTGGTTTTTATCGGAAGAATCAGCTACGGGATTTATGTGTACCACCCCTTCGTACCGAATGTCACATCGAGAGTCGCACCGCATTTTGGTGTCGCGCTTCCGATTGGCCCGTGGACGAGCACGGTCTTCTACATACTTTTCACGATTATCGTAGCCGCGGTGTCGTGGTACGCGTTCGAGCGCCCGATCAATCGGCTGAAGAAGAAATTCCCGTACCCGACTACTACTTCAGCTGAAGGCACGCTGAAATCACAGTCAGCAGACCGGCAGGAAGAGTAGCGCGAAGTATCGTAGCGTCCTCGCCAGCGAATGTATCGTCGACATTCGAGTCGCAGGGAGCATACCCCTCGTCACCCCTGAAACGCGACGATTCCCTCGCCACGGCAAGCGCAATCAGGCCGCGCATGTTTGCTCGCTCGCGACTGATGCGCGAGCTCATTGCGAGCTCGGCGTAAGCGACGTCCTCCGGCGTAACGCGATCGGCGTCGCTCGATTGCCGAGGATTCAACACTGACTTCCACACCATCGTGTGTCCGAATCCAAGTGCGTGCATCATCTCGTGCGTCACGACACTGCGATCGTGGAGAGTCTCTTCATTGTGAAACGTCACGCGCACGTCGAACAGCTCGCCCCATGGCGTCCAGGTCTCGCGACTCAATCCATCGACATTTCTCATATCGCTGAGGTCGATGACGATGACATCCGGCGGATCCTCGTTGCCTACTGTCGCCGGACGAAAAAGATCGACTCCAAAATCGGAGTTCATCTGCGCGATTATCGACCAGAAAGCAGTGGAGTCGTTTGGCAAAATTGCGCGGGAGGATCCCTTGTGTCGAAATGCGATGGGGATCGGGTACCGAGTGCTCTTCCAACCGACAATTGCGCCAGTGCTGCGTGCACCGGTTGCGAGTCGCCAGAAATGCTCTCGTTTTCCGCGCGCTCCGAATGCTGCTTCGAAGTGCAGAGGAATACTGAATCCCGCGTAAGCTCCGGCTTCTATTGTCCAGACGGTGTCGGACGGCGGCTCCGGTTCGACGGCCAGCCGCGCCGTAACGACTGAGTTATCGACTGATTGCGTTGCTTGAGCGTCGACAGCAATCGGCGGTTGGGCGACCGGCACAACCTGTGCGCAGCCAAGGGACAAACCGGTTACGGCTGCTATCACGAGCAGTGACAGAGAGCGTGCCAGGCGCGCGCGGATCACACCCATTGCCTTCCCAAGTGCTTCTAAATCCAAGCTACAAGCGTGCGCGTACAAATACAAAGCGCGGTACCGTACGTAGTCCGCAGTTCGCAATCCGCAGTGTAGTTTTATTCTCCCGATGACCGCCACCGTTCTCTCATCCAACGACCTCCGACCGACGATCGCCGCTCGGCTTGCCGAAGCGCGCGCGCGAACGCTGTTGCTCGTTGAAGGACTCTCTGACGAGGATCTTCTCCGTCAGCACGATCCGCTGATGAGTCCAATTCTCTGGGACCTCGGCCATATCGCGCATTTCGAGGAGCTGTGGCTCACGCAGAACCTCGACGGAAATATCGAATTCTCTGAGATGCCGGGGATTTACAATCCGTTCGAGCATCCACGCGCCACACGCGCGAGCTTGCCGATTCCGCCTCTCGCTCAGATGCGTGAGCGGCTCGACGAGATCAGAGAAAAAGTTCTCGATCGGCTCGAGCGAACTGATCTCGATGATGCGAATCCACTTCTCGCGGGCGGATACGTTTACGACATGGTGCTGCAGCACGAGTACCAGCACAACGAAACAATCCTGCAGACTTTGCAGCTCAAGCTCGGCGAACCTTATCGTCCGCCGAAACGGATTGCGGTTCCGGATGCTGTGACGTCTGATCGAGTACCCAATGGAATGGTGGAGATTCCCGCGGGTGAATACTCGATAGGCACGAACGATCGCTCGGCAGCGTACGACAACGAGCGTCCGCAACACTCGGTAAGTCTCTCTGCATTTAGAATTGACCGCGCGCCATTGACGAATGGCGAGTACATGGAGTTCATGGAAGACGGCGGATATCAGGACAAGCGATTGTGGTCGAAATCCGGTCGACTCTGGCTCGAGGAGAGTCGAGCCGTGTCGCCTGAATATTGGAGTCGTGACACGGACAACTGGATGGTCCGAACGATGGATCGCACCGTGCCCGTTGATCCGCGACATCCGGTTTGTCACGTCTCGTACCATGAAGCTGACGCGTTTGCGCGCTGGGTCGGCAAGCGATTGCCCAGCGAGTTTGAGTGGGAAGTCGCGGCGTCATCGAGCCCGACACGCGGCTCACTGCGTTTTCCATGGGGAGACAACGAGCCGACCACACGCGATGCAAACGTCGACCAGCTTTCGTTCGACACGGCACCTTTCGGCGCGTATGAACGAAACGTTTCACCAGCAGGTTGCTACGGAATGATCGGCGACGTGTGGGAATGGACTTCGTCCGATTTCAATCGTTACCCCGGATTCGAAAGCTTCCCCTATCGCGAATACTCCGAAGCATTCTTCGGAAATGAATACAAGGTTCTTCGGGGCGGATCATGGGCCACTCGACCGGGCGCAATTCGCAATACGTTCCGCAACTGGGATTATCCAATTCGCAGGCAGATCTTCAGCGGATTTCGCTGCGCGGCCGATGGCTGAACATTCGAACGGCTCGGGATCTTCTCACGCAAAGTCGGAGCTGTTGCGTGACGTAGCGCGCGGACTCTCGCAGCCGCAAAAGGAGCTCGATCCAAAATATTTCTACGACGAGCAGGGATCCGCGCTGTTCGAGCGAATCACGGAGCTGCCCGAGTACTATCTCACGCGGGCAGAGCGCAAGCTTCTCGAATCCGAGATTCCTGACTTCATTGCGCAGCTTCGTCCGCGCTCTCTCGTAGAACTAGGCGCGGGAAGCGCGAGCAAGACGCGCGTGATACTCGACGCGATGATGGATGCCGGTAGCGCCGCGCAATACGTGCCCGTGGATGTGAGCCGGGAGTTTCTGGAAGAAAGTGCGAGTCGCTTGCGCGAGAGGTACGACGGACTCGAAGTGACCACGGCAGTCGGTGATTTCTCGCGAGAGCTTCCCTTGCCCGCCATCGATCGTCCCGCGCTCTTCGCATTCCTCGGGAGCACGATCGGAAATTTCGATGACGATGCGGCGGTAGAAATTCTCGCGAACATCGCGAGTCACATGCGACGCGGTGACCGCTTCATGCTTGGTGCCGACCTCCGTAAGGATGTCGCGATGATTGAAGCAGCGTACAACGACAATGCCGGTGTAACGGCGGAATTCAATCTCAACGTCCTTCGCGTTCTGAATCGCGAGCTGGACGCCGATTTTGATTTGGATGCATTTCGTCACCGCGCGGTTTACGACGCCGAGCGACACCGAATCGAGATGCATCTCGATGCACTCGATGAGCAAATCGTCTCGATTCCGCACATCGGAGAGATTCAAATCTCGGCCGGCGAATCCATTCGTACTGAGCTCAGCTGCAAGTACGACCGCGCTGCAATCAACGCGCTGTTTCGGCGAGCCGGGCTTTGCCTCGATACGTGGATTACCGACGAGGATGGAACGTTCGCACTCGCTGTCGGCGAGGCGCTCCGAGGAATCGGCTGACGCCGCTCGACAAACGGCCGCTGCGCGCCAGCGTCGAATCACTTTTCGCTCCGTCGACCGCCAATCCCCCATCGGCGGCGATTGGTGCCGAGCTCGAGCTGATTCCGTTCGATGCGGACACTCACCACCCTGTGTTGATTCGCGGCGGCTCACTCACCTTGCTACAACAGCTCGGGTGGCGCGCTGGATGGACTGAGATCCCCGCGGGCGATGATCCGCTGTCGTGGACATTGCCCGCTGGGGGACGCATTTCATTCGAGCCAGGTGGACAGATCGAGGTGAGCAGCGCGCCGTCCGATAACGCGTCGACGCTGATTCGCGACTTGCAATGCACCGCACAGCTTCTCGCCGGTGCTTTTGCCAGCAAAGGGATTTCTCTCGACGCAGTCGGTGTCGATCCATACAACGACATCGCCGACATTCCGCTGCAGCTGCACCGCTCGCGATATGCGCGCATGACTGATTATTTCAATTCGATTGGACCGTCGGGAATAAAAATGATGCGGCAGACTGCGTCGCTTCAGATAAACGTCGAGGCGGGTCCCAATCCGCATGAGCGATGGTCGGTCTTGAATGCGATCGCTCCATACGTGACAGCAATCTTCGCGAACTCTCCTCGCTACGCTGGGAATGCGACCGGCCACAAGAGCTATCGCGCTCACCTGTGGCGCACGCTGGACAAAAGCCGCACCGGATTGCCTGTAGATACGGCCAATCCAGAAGGAGGTTACTTCGATTTTGCGCTCGGAGCCGGAGCAATGATGCGCGCCGACATCGAAGGTTATGATTCGTTCGATGCGTGGGCTCGAGACGGCAATCCAACAATCGAAGATTGGGAGCTGCATCTGAGTACGTTGTTTCCGGAAGTGCGTTCACGCCGGTACTTCGAGCTGCGCTCTGCCGACGCCATCGCGACGGAGTGGCTCGCTGCGCCGATCGCGTTTGTGGCGGCATTGGTGTACGACGATGGCGCCGCTCATTCCGCGAGCGATCTTCTCGCGGTGGAACGCGCGCCTTCTCTCGACGTCGCGGGAAGAGAAGGTCTCGCGAACAAACAAATTCGCGATACTGCAATTCGATTGGTCGATATCGCTCTCGCGGGTTGTGAAGCATTGGCACGTGAGTACATCGCGCCATCAGACATCGAAGTCGCCGAAGAGTTCTTCGAGAAGTACACGCGTCAGGGTCGCTCGCCCGGCGATGACTGGAGCTGAAGCCGGCGCATCGGTTGAGATAGTCGACGTATCCAAGCGTCACGGAGAAGTGGTGGCGCTCGATCATGTCAGTCTCTCTATCGCGCCTTCGGAATGTTTGGCGCTGGTAGGAGAAAGTGGATCCGGAAAAACGACTCTTCTCAGATCCATCAATCGACTTCTCGATCCAGACGCTGGCACCATCAAGATCGATGGACGCGACACGCGGTCCGTGAATGCGGTCGCACTGCGACGAGCAATTGGATATGTGCCGCAGGACGGAGGGATCCTTCCGCATTGGACCGTCGCGCGAAATGTCGCGCTCGTGCCCGTTTTGCAGGGAATGCCCGATGCGACTTCTCGTGCGGAGCAAGCTCTCGCTGCAGTTGGCTTCGAGGCAAACACCATCGGCCCGCGTTGGCCCCACGAGCTTTCGGGCGGCCAAAGACAGCGCGTCGCGATGGCGCGCGCGCTCGCCGCGGGGCAGCGACTGCTTTTACTCGACGAGCCTTTCGGAGCGCTCGACGCAATCACACGCGCGGAGCTGCAGCGTCAGTTGAAAAGCATCCGCGAAAGAACGCGGCCAACCACAGTGCTGGTGACACACGATCTTCGGGAAGCGTTTTTCCTCGCAGATCGCATTGCAGTCCTGCGCGAAGGAAAGCTCGAGCAAGTCGCCGACCCTGCAACTTTGCGCAGCGCACCGGCGACAGAATATGTGCAGCGGTTGCTCGCGTACGCGGATGTTGCATCGTGAAAGCTCGAGATCTCGCATTCGCATTATTTTTTTTGATGCAGCCGACATTTGCTGTTCACGCGCAATCGCGAGCTCAATCGTCTCAGCGCCCGGTTGTCGTGGCATCGAAGCCATTCGGAGAATCGTTCATACTCGCCGAGTTGTTTGCACAGATGCTCGAGGCGCGCGGACTAAAGGCCGATCGTCGACCAGGACTCGGTGCAACTGAAGTCGCGTTCGCAGGGGTGCGATCGGATGCCGTCGATGTGTATCCGGAATACACGGGCACCGGACTTCTCGCTGTGCTTCACGAGCCACCGCAGCGCGATCCGATTGCAGTGTTCAATCGCGTGTCCACAGAATTTCAATCGCGCTTCGGAGTGCGATGGTTACCGCCGCTCGGCTTCGAGAATACTTATGCGATTGCCGTGCGGCGCGAGACGGCGCAGCGCTATTCGCTCGCAACGCTGAGCGATCTCGCACGCGCTGCACCGCAACTTTCCGCCGGACTCACCGCCGACTTCATCGAGAGAAAGGATGGACTCCCGGGATTGCGCGGCGCCTACGGCATCTCTTTTCGAAGCGTGCGCCCTCTTGGCCAGGCGGTGAAGTATCAGGCGCTTGCCTCTGGAGCGGTCGATGTAATCGACGGTTATTCGACGGACGGATTCATCGCTCGCTACGACCTGGTCGTTCTGCGCGATGACAAGAGATTTTTTCCGCCGTACGAAGCGGCTGCGGTCGTGAGCGCGAGACTGCAGCGCGAACAGCCGGCCGCAATCGCTGCGCTGACTGAGCTGAGTGACAGAATCGACGTCGCGACGATGAGAAAGCTCAACGCGAGACTCGAAGTAAACCGAGAGCCGGTCGATGCGATCGCGCGATCCGAGCTCATCGCTCTCGGGCTCACCGCGACGAAAACCGGACAAGCCACGCCTGCGCAGGCGAAGAGTGGTGAATCATTCGCGCAGTACATGTGGGAGCATCGCGCGACTCTTGGTGCGGCGGTGGTGCGACATTTACTTCTCGTTTCCGTTGCGCTCCTCGCCGGGATTCTAGTCGCGATTCCTCTTGGCCTGTGGCTCGACTATGCTGGACGCGCGGCGGAACCCGTCATAAGAGCGATCGGATTATTGCAAACGATTCCGAGTCTCGCACTGCTTGCATTCATGGTTCCGTTGATTGGAATCGGCGTGTGGCCCGCGCTAATCGCACTCTGGTTGTATTCGCTTTATCCGATTGTGCGAAGCACGTACTCGGGTGTGCGCGACGCCGATCCGAACGCGGTTCACGCGGCACGAGCACTCGGCATGACACCAGGGCAGATTCTTAGACAAGTGCGACTTCCACTTGCTGCCCCAACTCTTCTCTCGGGAATCCGCACCGCGGCTGTGATTGCAGTGGGAACGGCGACGCTCGCGGCATTCATCGGTGCCGGCGGATTAGGAGAGCCGATTGCGACTGGTCTCGCACTCGCGGACACGAGATTGATATTGTCCGGTGCTCTTCCCGCGGCGGCATTGGCGTTGATCGTCGACGCGCTACTCGCGGTTGTGGAGAGAGCGACGACCCCCGCTCCATTGAGGCACGCTGCAGCCGAGAGGAAGAGAGAGGCTTCGAGAAGATAAAATCGGTCGCCGGTCTTGCTCTCCCTCTCTCTACCGGGCTCGTCTCGCTCCGAACAAAGTGTATGGCGTATGGAACGTGAGCCCGACATCGAATGTGAAGTAGTTCACTCCCTGCCCATCTGGATCAGGT